>DAINCF010000231.1:0-10772 GCA_036732565.1 Vicinamibacterales bacterium | reverse complement strand
ACCACCCGCAGCGCCTCGGCGGCCCAGGCGCTGCGTCGTACGCCAGTCAATCGCAGCGCTGAGGGCGCGGCCAATTTCAGGTCGAGCAGGTAGTTGCCGCGCGGAGAGCCCTTGCCTTCCACCAGCAGCACATAGCGCTCGACGCCCAAGCTCCCCTTGCCGGCCACCCGGCGGGCCGCGTCGAGAAAGCGATAGAAGCGCCGTTCCCCTCGCGCGGCGCCGAAGCGTTCGATGAAGGCTTTGAGCCGGGCGCGCTGCTTCCCCTCAACCGGCAGCGCGCGCTCGGTCAAACGAACGTGACGCCTGTCGCCGATCCGGACCGTGCGCGCTTTCAGCAGCTGGCGGCGCGTGCGCTGCATGACGCTCCCCAGCAGGTCGCGCACCATGCCTTCCGCCGTCGACCGTTCGATCCAACGGGCTTTCCCATCCAGGATCCAATGCCGGTAGCGGTCGAGAAATCGCGCGCCGAGATCCTCGGCTTGCCGGGTGGACAGCCGAAGCGATTGCGCCGCGACATGAATGCTGGTGACGAAGCGCAGCAGATCGTAGGTCAATGGCGCCAGGCCGGCCTCGTCGAAGTCATTGAGATCGAAGTACGCGAGCCGGTTGTCGCCTTTGTAGACGCCGAAGTTCTCCAGGTGCAGGTCGCCGCAAATCAGCACCGCCGGCGCGGCGGCCAGCGCCGCGTGCCGCGGCAGGCTGGCGTAAAAGAGGTGACAGGTGCCGCGGTAGAACGCGTAGGGATCCCCGCGCAGCAACTCGAACTTGATGCGCAGAAGGTCGGGGTCGCGGCCACGATTGTAGTCGAGGATCGAGCGCGCAACGGTGTCGGTCGTCGCCATTGTCGAAGAAGAGACTAACCGAGTACGCTCTGCGCCATGCGACTCGTGCCTATCGTCCTCGTGCTGACCGTCAGTCTGTGGCTGGCGGCTGGAGCGGCGCAGACAACCCAGTCGCCACTGACGCTCGCCCTCGGAGCCGAGCTCGATCGCATCCCCGCCAAGACGGGCCTCTACGTGCAGCATCTCAAGACCGGCGAGGAGGTCGCCATCCGCGCCGACGTCTCGTACAACAGTCAGAGCGTGATCAAGATCCCGATCATGGTGCGCGCCTTTCAGCTCGCCGACGGGGGCACGCTCAGTCTCGACGAGCGCGTGACGCTTGGACGATCGGACCTGCGCGACGGGACCGGTGTCTTTCAATACGCCGACCTCGGGCTGGCGCCGACGCTCCGCGATCTCGTCCAGCAGATGATCGTCACGAGCGACAACACCGCGACCGATCACATGACCACGCGGGTCGGCGGCGTCGAAGCGCTCAATGCCTGGCTCGACAAGACCGGCTATCGCATGCGGATGATCAACCGCGGGTGGGAGTACCGGCGCAAGCTGCTCGCGCTCCTCGATCCGCGACTCGCCGCGATCACCGCTGAAGAAACGACCGGCCTTCAGTACGCGATGAATGGAAATCCGCTGTTCGAGCACTATCGGTCGCTCTTCGCGGGTGAGCGCGCATCGTGGCTGGAGGCGGTCCGCAGCGAGGACAATCGCCGCAAGCACGGAGAGAATCAGCGGAAGTTGATGGTCGAGGATCGCAATATCTGGCTGGGTGACATCACCGCGCGCGAGATCGCCCGGATGCTCGAGGCCATCGAGCGCGACACCCTGGCGTCTCCCGCGAGCTCGACGGCGATGCGCACGTTCCTCCGCCGTCAACTGGCGGGCTCTCGCCGGCTACCGCATTTCGTGGACGTCCCGGTCGGGCACAAGACCGGCGACAGCGGCAACATCGCCAACGACGTCGGCATCCTCTACGCCCGCTCAGGCCCCATCGTCATCGCGGCGCTGGTGAACGGCATCACCGGCCCGTACGCCGAGGCCGAGGACCGCATCGGCCGCATCGCGCAGCTCGTGGTCGCACACTTCGATCGGTAGACGGCAGCGGACATCGTGTTCGGACGTGTGGTGATGAGTAATGGCCATTTCCAGACGAAATAGCATAGCCACCACCACCACCGCGCCTCCTTCGCGTCACACGGTGGCGCTCTACATCCCGTTCGATCGGAAAGGCTCCACGCCCTATTACCAGCAGATCTACCAAGGCATCCGCGCCGCTATTCTCGAAGGTCGCCTCGGTCACGGCGAGCGCCTTCCGTCGACGCGGACGCTGGCCAAGGACCTCGGTGTGTCGCGGCTGCCGGTACTGAATGCCTACGACCAGCTCCTGCACGAAGGCTATCTCCTGGGCCGGGTCGGCGCTGGCACGTACGTGGCGGCGCAACCCATCACCGGCGGAGGGTCTCCATCGTCGAGCGCTCGGCGCGTGCAGAAGGCAGTGTCAAGCGAGGCCGACCCGTTGCCGCGATTCGGTCCCTTTCGAGTGGGCCTGCCGGCGCTCGATCAGTTTCCACACCGAGCGTGGTCGCGTCTGGTGGCGCGACACGCCCGGCAGTTGCCGTTCGAGTTGATGGCGTACGGGCCGCCGGCCGGGCATCTGCCGCTCCGCACGGCCATCGCCGGATATGTGCAGGCGTCGCGTGCGGTCCGCTGTGAGGCAGGACAGGTGCTCATCGTCGGCGGATCGCAAATGGCCCTGCGACTGTGCGCAGCGGTGCTGTTGACGTCGCACGATGTGGCGTGCGTCGAGAACCCTGGTTATCCGGGAGCGTGGAGCGCCCTGAAAGCGGGCGGCGCAACCATTCGCGGTGTCCCCGTCGATGAGGGCGGGCTCGTCGTTCGCTCGCTCAGAACCAGGATGACGCGAGGACGGGTGGTCTACGTGACGCCGTCACATCAGTACCCGCTCGGCATGGCGATGTCGGCATCGCGACGCCTCGAGCTGCTCGACTGGGCGAGGCGGCACGACAGCTGGATCATCGAAGACGATTACGACAGCGAATACCGCTTCGCCAGCCGTCCACTCGGCGCGTTGCAAGGCATGGATGATTCCGAGCGCGTGATCTATATCGGCACCTTCAGCAAGGTGTTGTTTCCGGCGCTTCGCCTCGGGTACCTCGTCGTTCCACACTCCCTTCTTGCAAGGTTTCTCCACCACCGGGACGCGCTCGATCTCTTCTCTCCCACCCTGTATCAGTCGGCCTTGAGCGACTTCATCGCCGAGGGCCACTTCGCTCGACACCTCCGGCGCATGCGTGCCACCTATCAGCAACGGCGAGATGCGTTGACACGAGGCATCCGGCATCGACTCGGCCATCGCCTGCACATCGTGAATGCCGAGGCTGGCATGCACCTGTGCGCCTGGTTCGATCCGCCGGTCGACGACGTGGCGATCGTGAAGCGTGCGGCCCAACGCGGCCTGAGTCCGATCGCGCTTTCGACGTGCTTTGTTGATGCGCCGTCTCGATCGGGGCTCGTGCTCGGCTTCGGCGGGTCGAGCGAAGCGCAGATCAGCAGAGCCGTCAACATCTTGTCCGACGTCATCGAGGACGTCGACGCGCCGGCGAAGTGAGTCGACTCCAGTGCTTCGCAGTGGTGATGCCGGATCATCGTGAAGTGGTCATTGCGCAGGACCGCTTGGTGCCCGACGATACCGTATGCGCTCGACAAGATGGCTCTGCATCCTCGTCGCCGCCGGCGTCGGTGCCGCCGCGACGAGCTCGAAGGCTCCAGTGCAGGCACGAGAGACAATCTCGCCCCCATCTCCTCAGGAAGCCGCCGCCCCGAGTCCGGGTTCCTCCTTTCGGGGACCGATGCTCGAGCCCGGCGCTCCCGGCGTCGATGCGAGCGCGATTCCCGAGTACACCAACCTCTTCGAGGTGGTCGAAGTGCAGCCGGACGGAGCCGAGCGGATCGTCGGGACGTGGGACGACCGGGTCGAGATCGTCAAGCGCGACGGCCGTTCGGTCCTGCGCCGCATCCAGAACTCGAAGACCGCTACGGGGACGAGCCTGCATCTCGACGAGGTCGATCAGAAGACGCTACAGCCGCTGCGGGCGCGATACGAATCGAACGGGACCATCGTGTCGGACTCGACCTGGGAGGGACGGCGGCTCACGGCCCGCGAGGTCACGACGCCCGCGGGCATGCCGGCGACCGAACGCGTGCCCGTCACGATATCCGTCGAGTTCCCGAAGCCGGTGTTCGACTGGCACCTCTGGGGAGTCCTTCTCTCCTCGTTTCCGCTGGACGACGGCTATGAAGCCGGGTTCCTCGCGCACACGACGTCGGACGCGGAGGCCCCGCTGCTCCGGCAAGTCACGATCAAAGTCACCGGGCGCGAGACCATCGACCTCGGGGAACGGGGAAAAGTGGAGTGCCTTGTCGTTCGCGTCGACGCAGGCACGCCGTGGACGTTCTGGATCTCCCGGACGCGTCGGCCGGTCCCCGTCGTGCAGCTCAAGATCGAGTCCCGCGAGGGAGCGTCCTGGTGGTGGAGGCCGCCGGGTCGGAAGGTTTCGTGAAGCGGTGAGGTCGACAAGCTCGCGGCGGGTGGCTTGACGCGTCAGCGTCCAGGCCGCGAGAGTGCCAGGCTGTAGAGGCCGGAATCAGTGCGGCGCCCGAGGCCGAGCTCGGCTCGCACCGCGTTCTCGCGGCGGATCGCGCACGCGTCGGTCGCGCGCTCACCCACTTTCGGATCGGCGCATCGACCCGCGACACTGCCCGCCAGAAGATACGGCACCGCGTGTCCATAAATCTCGTGCACGAGGACCCGATCGAGGTCGGCCTCGACATCCAGCGGGACCGACCACCGCGCATCGTGGATGTTCTTGATCAAGGCGAGGTTTACGACGACCAGCACGGTATGGACGTGGGCATCCGGGCACACGACCGGCGCGACCTCGCCCAGTGCGGTCTGATCGAACTCCCCGGTCTCCTCGTCGTCCGACGGAGCCTTCACCTTCACCTGATCCGGCGTGAGAACCAGCGCTTGCCGTCCCTGCGCGCGCACCACGTCCGCAGCCGCGCGCCACAACGCGCTCCGGCTCGCGACGCGCTCGAGACTGGCCCGCAGCACGCGATTGGTGGTGTGGAAAGGCGAATCAACTGAGGGGATGGGCGGGGCCGACCCGATCTGAGCACACCCGTCGGGCACGCCCCGCGCAGCGGCAGTGCCCGCCGCAATCGCGGACGCAAACAAGGCGAGAGTCAGAGATGCCACCATGCGCCACATGGTCTACCCCCAACGCCTCTGCCCCGGCTCCCACGGCGGCGATGGGGATCGCCGCTGGTCAGGGCTCGCAGCGTAAGATTTAACCTGCACGAAACAGTAACGTTACATCGTAGTTACTTCAAGTCAATTATGGGATGACCATCCGAGAATCGCGCCAAACTGACGCGCGATGTGTAGATCGCCGTTCAGCGGCACCGACACGTTCGAGGCCTAACCAAGAGCGGGTTGCGACATTTCCGATAGCGTACGTAGCGCAGGCCTTCAGGCCTGCCACACCATGCTGATCACCGGCGTGCCGTCGAATGCATTGCGTGCCGTGATCCACGCTGCGGGCGTGCCCGATAACCGCGGCAGGTTGATTGTTGGACGCAACTCGTTAGTTGCGCACGTGCCGTCACGAAAAGGCGCCGCTGCGGACGCGCGTGCTGCGAAGACAGAGCGTGCTGCATGCGTGCGCGTCAGGATGAGCGGCCGTCCTTGGGCGTCAACTGTTGCCAGTTCTTCTCCATTTGCTGCGATCGTAAGCTCCGTATACGCTGCCACTGAATGGCCCTTGTCGCCGACCTCTCACTCGTCCTGCTAGCTGCGCTCGCAGGCGGGTTCCTGGCGCAACGTCTCGGTCAGCCGTTGATGGTCGGGTACGTGCTCGCCGGCGTGATCGTCGGCCCATTCACGGGCGGGTTCACGGTCGTGAACGTCCACGACATCGAGCAACTCGCAGAACTCGGCGTGGCCTTGCTGCTGTTCTCGCTCGGCCTCGAGCTGTCGTTTCGCGAACTCAAGCCGATCCGTGCTGTGGCGCTTGGCGGCGCGACCGTTCAAATCATCCTTACCATCGCGTTGGGGCTCGCGCTCGGGCTCGTCCTCGGCTGGGCATGGCGACCGGCATTGTGGTTCGGCGCCTTGATCTCGTTGTCCAGCACGGTCGTCGTTCTGAAGACGATTCAGGCACAGGGCCGACGCGGAACGCTCTCCAGCCGCGTCATGTTCGGCATTCTCGTCGTCCAGGATCTCGCCGTCGTGCCCCTGATGATCGTCCTGCCCGAATTGAGCGACCCTGCCGGGAGCCTCGTCAAGCTTGGCACCGCGGCGCTCCGCGCCGCCCTGCTGCTGAGTGTGATTGTGCTCGTGGCGACGCGACTCGTGCCACGCCTGATGGCGATCGTAGCGCGCTGGAACTCTCGGGAATTGTTCCTGCTCGCGACGACCACGTTTGCCTTTGGCGTCGGATACGTCACATGGTCATTCGGGCTGTCGATGGCCATTGGCGCATTCGTGGCTGGTCTCGTCATCAACGAGTCAGAATATGCGCATCAGGCGCTCAGCGACATCGTGCCGTTGCGAGACCTGTTTGGCATGTTGTTCTTTGTGTCCGTCGGCATGCTCCTCGACCCTGCGCTCATATGGCATCAAGTCGGGATGCTTGCCTTCGTCGTCATCGCGATCGTCGTTGGCAAGGCGGCGATTCTGGCAGGCGTCGTGCGGGCTTTCGGCTACTGGAACGTGATACCCCTCGCCGTCGGCCTCACGATGTTCCAGGTTGGGGAGTTTGCCTTCGTTCTGGCCCGTGTTGGCCTGTCCAGCGGCGCCATTGGCAACGACGTCTACGCGCTGACACTGAACGCGGCGATTGTCACGATGGTGCTGACGCCGGCGGTGTCTGGACTCACCTCAGGGCTCTACGAACGTCTGTGGCCGCGTCGGCCACGCGAGGCCTTTGAAGGGATCAACCTTCCGCGTGCAGGATTGTCGAACCACGTGATAGTCACTGGTTGGGGCCGTGTCGGGCGAAGCGTCGGGGACGCGCTCTCACATCTGAACCTGCCATACGTCCTCATCGAGTTTGACGATCGCCGCGTGCGACAAGCGCGGGTGGCGGGCGTTCCCGTGATTTACGGTGATGCCAGCCAGGCCGCGGTGCTCGAAGCGGCGGGCGTGCGTCTGGCACGAGCGATGCTCGTGACGGTACCCGCATTTCACGACGTCCGGAACATCGTGAGCGCAGCCCGACACGTACGACCGGACCTGCCGATCGTTGCGAGGGCTGACGGTACGGAAGCCATCCACGGACTGTATGCGCTCGGCGTGCAGGAAGTGGCGTCGCCGGAATTCGAAGCCGCGATCGAGATGACTCGGCAGGCTTTGATCCATTTGAACGTGCCCGCGTACGACATCCTGCGCGTTGCAAGCGCCGTTCGTCGCGAACGCTATGGCGTGCCCGGCCAGGAGCTCGACGAGCACCGCGCGATTCTCGCCCAAGTCGGGGATGTGACTCGTCATCTCGATTTCACGTGGCTTCGCCTGTCGGCTGAAGGCCCGCTCCACGAGCGCACCCTCGGAGAGCTGCAGATTCGCTCGACCACTGGAGCGTCAGTGGTCGCCGTGGTCCACGCCGGTTCGCTGACAGCGAACCCCGGCAGCCAGGTGCGGCTCGAGGCGGGGGATCTGATCGCTGTTCTGGGCACGCGAGATCAGATCGGACGATTCGAAGAAGTCGCGCAATCACACGCACGCGCGTTGCACCAGGCGTGAGCTCGCGCCGGCACGACGGGCGGTGGTGGGTTCGAATCCGACCCTCTGCGCAGGTCGCTATCGCCGAGGCATCGCAGACGCGCCATCGTCAATCGGTTGTCAGATTTCGGCCGGCAAAGAGTGAGCGGGAATCTCTGAATCGGGGAGCCAACATCCGGACTCGTGCCCGCTCGCTGAGGCCGAAGGCCTCAGATGCGCGCCTGAGTCCGTCGAGCCCGCAACGAGCGAGCAACGCGAGCGAGTTGCCCGGAAAATGTCGGCGCCGATGCACCGACCGATCAGAACGTGGGACTTGCGAGGGGGCGTCTCTGTGATATCGGGATACCAATGGGACGCGGGGGCGCAAGCGGCTCAAGGATGCCCGGCGGCCGTCTTGCAGAGTCAGCCGTCGCGGCGCCTCCAGATCATCATTTGAGCACCCACCGTGGGTTGGCCCGGAGGTGGTAGAGAGGATCAACGGGCAGAGCAGTAGCCAGCGCCTGGCGAATCAGTTCCACCAGGTGATCGACATCGCTGCGCCAGTGTCGCGGCGTCAGCTGAAGCATCTGTGTCTCTTCGAAACCGCGCATCTCTTCTGGGAGGTCCGCTTGCGTCGGAATCGCACCGCCGGGCATTACGACAGGGAACATCGGAATCTCGCGATCCATGCCTGCCACAATCTCGCGGCGGACAAAATCGTTGGAATACTGCAGTCGCGGTCGATCAGTTCGGAGATGGGTCACAGTCGGCCACGTACGACCAATCACGGGAACCATTACCGCGCAGTACGCCGCCGCCTGCTGGACTGCGCATGAGAAGGTCTCGCCAGGGCGAATCCCGAAGATGTCCATGAACACCTCCGCTTCGCCAAATTCGGAGATCAGCCGTTCATGAAGGCGCCCTGCGTACGCCTCGCTATCGCTCCGACGGTAGCTGATGAAGATACTCGGGTACGACCGATTGGAAGGATAAGGATACCGATATCGCCGCCCCTGCGGTCGGTAGTGCAGTTGCGGTCGAACGAGCATGCCGTCCCACGAGTGCTCGATGAGAGAACCCCACGGGTTGATTTCATCGCCCTCGTCGGCATAGGTGAAGTAGATGCCGATCGTCTTCGGGGGGTCGTCGTGAACGTACAAAAGCGTGGCGATCTTACCGTCCACTTCGATTTCACAAAGCGGCCCTCCGTGTTCGCATCGCTGATTGGCGCCCTTGATCCAGCGATGGAGGCGCATCGTCTTGGCTGCCCAGCGTTCCCGAACGACGCTATATGTGCTACTCATCGCGATTTCTTCTCGGCTCCAGGCGATGTCTCCGACAACACACACGGGCTACGCGGTTGACGATAGCAGCGGGTCGAGCCAAGCGGCAATGAGCGAATGTGCCTCCTTCAGGTCCCCGGTCAACCCGACTTGCTCTGCCTCTCGTCGGTAGCTGACAGCGAGGTCGTTCAGTGGAGGTGAGAGTCGCTCCGGAACGGGATGGGTTGCGCGCCGCTGGAAGACGCGCTCGATGGCGCTCCGAAGCCGAACGGAATCGACCTGTTCATGCTGATGAATGAGCAAAAGATCGACGAGGTTTCGGCCTCGCGTCGTCCCACCGCCCTTGTAGGTTCGCGTGTACGCGTGCAGCTTCTCGGCAATCTGACGCTCGATTGGAATGATTGACACGTGGATCGGCCCGAGACCGAACTCAGCGAGAAGGCCGGGACGTTGCGCCGGCTGCGCATCCCACGGGTTCGGAGCGGCTGCGGTCACGTCTACTTGCAACGGCTCGAACGGCTGACCCGCTAGCGAGCTTTCCAACTTGTACCGGATCGCGAGACCGCCACCCGCTTCACTGAGCTGTTCGCTGCCCAGAAGGACGAACGTGAAGTGATCGCCGGCATCCTCGACGAGGGCACGCTGAAGGTCGGCTCGAGCAGCGTCAGCGCCACGCAGATGGTCAGCGTCCAGATCGACCGATACGCGAGCTCGCTCACCGAGCCTCGTCTCCAGCGCCAGACCGCCCTTCAGTGCCCATCGATCTGGCGCAACTTTCGCCAGGCGGACCATGAGACGCTCAAGAGCTGCTTGACGGCGCACGATGTACGCAGCGACGCCGAGGCGCCGGGCCCGCTCGCGCAACTTGACCTCGACAGCCGCGCGGAAGGCGGCTGGCGTGGCGTACTCACGCACGTCCGCTCGCCTCGTCGATCGAGCGTTCAACGAGCTGTCGCACGCGCGCTGAGCGCCCCTTCACCGCAGCACGTACTTCTTGCGGCGCCACAAGCCCCGTGGCGAGCGCGCGACCGGTCGCTTCGACGACGACGCTCGGGTCGGTGCCGATCTCGGCGAGGTCGGCAATGGTCCGTGCTGGCGACGTGAGCTGTACGCCAAAGCGATTAACGACCTCATCCCTGCGCAATGGCCTGACGATGGTGTGGAGCTTCACAACGCTCGCTGACGACGCAGTCCGGGGCCTCCGAAACCTCGGCACTGTGAGGTGAATCTCATGCGACCGCGACGGCGCAAGGTCGTACATAGCCAGGGCCGTCTCATGCGAGACGACGGCCCGGCGCGGACTGAACTTCAGCCAAGCCGCCACGACGTCCTCGTATGGATTCGCTGGCACACCGGCCAGCCTGTAGAAACCGCGGCTGACCCGTTCGACGTTGCCGGAGGCTACGTGATGAACGAGGGCGCGGGGGCTATATCCGAGCTCCCGCGCTTGAGGCGCAGTGAAATACCCGGCTTGAGTGGCTGCCAGCGCAAAGAGTTGTTGGAGCTTGTTGGTCCGTGATCGGGGCGTTTCAGAGCGCGTCATGTCCCTATTAATATACGCTACGCGTATCTAAATGTGGACATGACAGGATGCATGCCGGTCGCTGTGGACGTGAGCCGACGCGCCGATGCGTGCCTGAGTCCGTCGAGCCCGCGACGAGCGAGCAGCGCGAGCGAGTTGGCCGGAAAATGCCCGCGCCGATGCACCGACCGATCAGAACGGGGGACTTGCGAGAGGGCGTCTCTGTGATGTCGGGATACCAACGCACCCGGGACCCGTGCCCGCTAGCCGAGGCCGAGCGGCCTCGGCTGCGTGCCTGAGTCCGTCGAGCCCGCAACGAGCGAGCAACGCGAGCGAGTTGGCGGGGT
>DAINCF010000230.1:0-10799 GCA_036732565.1 Vicinamibacterales bacterium | reverse complement strand
GGGCGAGACGATGCCGAACCCCGCGTACACGAGCTCACCGGCAACATCGCCGCTGGCGCTGAAGCGGTGGGGGTAGAAATCCTGCCCGAGGCCGAGCCTCCACTCCACGTCGCCGCTATGCACCGTCGCGATGTTGCCCTCGTCGAGGGCGGCGGTCATCAGGTTGTACCGGTGATCGAACGTGCCCCCGTGGCCTCCGGGTGTCAGGTCGAGCCGTTCGAACCTCGACCGCACCCAGTCGGCAGCCAGAAAGTTGGTGGGCGTATTCGTCAGCCGGCCGCGCATGGCGTCCGAGGACAGAAAGAAGAGGTCGGCGCGCAGCTCCGCCTGGCGAATGGACTCGCTCGCCGGCGCGCGTCCGCTCTGCGCCAGCGGCATGGAGACGGTAATAACGAGTGTCAGGCCGAGCAACGCTAGTCGACGTCGCAGCTGAGAGCTCATTCCGTCCTCCCGCCTTCAGGCTCGCCCAGACCTAGGACATCACGCGCGCGCGTCGGCGCCGCGCAGTTCGGCGACGGCGGCCGTCATGTCCAGGTACTCCTGGAAGCGAACGATCTTGCCGTCGCGAACGACGAAGGCGTGGGCCCAGGCCTCGGTGACAACGGTGCCGGTCGCCTTGACTATCACCTCGTCCGTGCCGAGGACGATGACGTGCTCGCCCTGCCCGATGAAGGTCTGGGCCGCAAACTGCTGGAACTCGAACGTCTCGACGAGCGTGCCAAAGAACCCGCGCACGGCCTCGCGACCGACGCGTCGTCCAGCCGTAGGCAAGTCGGGTGGCCCGGGCGTGATCCACTCGATGTTCTCGTCGCAGAGACTCAGAAGGGCGTCGATGTCTCCGCGATCGAACGCCTCATACGTACGCCGCACGACGTCAACGTTCTGTTCGCTCATGGGGGCCTCCGTCGGTGAGACGCCCATCATACGGCTGAAGATCCCAAAAGAACCGGGCGAGTCGGGCAGGTGAGGCGGGTTGGGCTGGTGAGGCTGGTTGGGCAGGTCAGACGTCATGCCCCTACCCGCCTCACCTGGCCGACCCGCCTTACCAGCCTCAAAAAATCACGCGCGCGCCGAGTTGAACTCGCCTGGGTGCCTGCGCGGACAGAATCTGACCGAACGTCGGCGACCCGAAAAACGCGTCCGGCAGGTCGTAGTTGGTGCGGTTGAACAGATTGAAGGTCTCGAACCGGAGTTGCAACCGGCTCGCGGACCCGAGCGGAATCAGTTTGATCACGGCCAGGTTCACGTTCGCATAGCCGGGCCCTTCGAGCGTGTTGCGGCCGTTATTGCCGAACGAGCCGAAGGGTGGTAGCGAGAACGCCTCAGTGTTGAACCAGCGCTCGTCCGACGGATTCGAGACGCTCGGGTCACCCGTCACGTTCGGGCGATCGTTGAAGCCGAAGCCGAGCGAGGCGCGGCCGGTGTTGCTGTTGTCGAGATCCGGCAGCAACGCCACGGTGAACGGCCGTCCCGACTGCAACGTCGCAATCCCGCTGACTTGCCAGTCGCGCGACCAGACGCTGCCCGCGAACGGCAGGTCGTAGATGAAGCCGACCGTCGCGCGGTGGCGGATATCGAAGCTCGATCGGCCCCATTCCGCGTCGGGATTGGTGCTGTCCTGCGGGAAGTTCGGATCGCCCGCGCTGGAGAAGAACCCCGAGGTGTCGTCGTGCGTGCTCGAGAGCGTGTACGACGCCAGCAGTGAAAGGCCGCTGCTCAGGCGCCGCTCGGTGGTGAGCAGAAACGCGTCGTACTCGGAGGTGCCGCGCGACTCGAGCAGCGTGATGTCCGAGAAGAATGGATTCGGTCGGAGGTTCAGCGGCCGCGGACTCGCCGGGGCCTGGTTCATGTCTCGGGCGGCGAGCAGGTTGCGTCCGCGCGAGCCCACGTAGGCGCCTTCGACGGACCATGTCGATCCGATCTGTTGCTGCACCGCGACGTTCCAGTGGTGCATGAACGGCGTCGCGAGATCGCGTTGAAACGCGAGCGCGGACGGCGGCGTTGGCAACGGGAACGAGGCCGGGAACGGATCCGACAGCGTCGGCGCGAACGATCCGTCCGGCAGCGGAAAGTAGAAGCTCAAGTTGTAGTACGGCGGGCTGAAGTAGAGCGCTTCGCCTGGCGCCAGTGCCGACTGACTGTAGTAGAGACCGTACGATCCACGCACCAGCGTGTGGCCCGACGCCGTAGGTGTCCACGAGAGACCCAAGCGCGGCGCAAGGTTGTTGGCGTCGGTTTCAAAGCCGCCGCGCGGGACGCCGTTGGTACCCACTTGCACCAGGGATCCCGTCGCTGGGTCGTAGACGTTGGCGCGATCCTCGGGATCGACCGGCGGCGAGAACCGCTCGTACCGGACGCCGGCCGACAGCGTGAGATTGGCGCTCGCCTGCCAACTATCCTGCGCGAACACCGACATCGTCTCGGTGCGCAGCCGCTGCGGGTTGTCGAGGCGTGCTGCCACGGTCAGCACCGGCGCGCCGAGCAGCAGATCGGCAAACGGGTGGCCGGTGATCTGACCGCTGAACACCAGCTGCCCGCGCGACTGGACGTCGCGGAAGGCATCCTGCCTGATGAAGCGCGCTTCGCCACCGAGCTTGATGAGATGCGCACCCTTGGACCATGTCAGGGTGTCGGACAGTTGGAACAAGTTGGTGCGGCCCTGCTGCGGGTTGTTGTACTCGTGCCCCAACGGCGAGTAGCCCAGCACGGAGATGAAGCTCAAGCCCCAATCGCGCTCGTTCGCCGACAGCTCCGGCAACCCCACCTGCCGGTTCAGGCTGGTGCCAGCGCCTTCCTGTGTCACGGCGTTGGCGACGCGCGTGAACGACAGCCGAGCATCGTTGAACCACGCCGGTGACAGCACCCGTGCGTCGTTGACGAGCAGATTCTGCGCGCGCCGCGGCGCGTCGTTGCCGAAGCCCGGCACCGACGAGAAGCCAGGACCGGAAAACGGCTCGAACAGCTCGCGATTGCTGAAGCTGTAGCGCACCGTCAAGGCGCCGCCCTGGGCCAACGCTTGATCGCCCCGCACATCGAACTGATGGGTGTTGTCACGCTCGACCGGCGACGACACGTAATTCGCGAACGGATTGGCGCGATTCGGCTCTGGATACAAGTTCGCAATCGAGCGGCCGACCGGATGCTGAAAGGCGCTGGGGATGAACGGCAACGCCTGCCCCGATCGCGGATCGCGCGGCATCACGGCGCTTCGCGAGAAGTTGCCGCCCTGCTCGAACAGCGTCGGCACGCTGGTGACCCGGGTGATCCCCTCGCGGCGGCGCGTGGCCTCGTAGTCGGCGAAGAAGAACGTGCTGCCGCGCCGGACCGGGCCGCCGATCGACCCGCCGATCTGCTGCCGTTGATACTCCGGCGCCGGCTCGTTCTCGGGCGCGAACGCGTTCTTCGCGTCGAGGCCACCGTCTCTGAAGAATCCGTACGCAGTACCGTTCAGCAGATTCGATCCGGATCGCGTGACGACGTTGACCTGTGCGCCGGCGTAGCGGCCGAACGCAGCATCGTAGCCACTCGTCAGGACCTCGAACTCCTGGATGCCATCCACCGCGGGCCGAACGGCCACCGTGTTCAGCTTGGGATCCATGTTGTCGGCGCCGTCCAGCAAGTAGCTGTTGAAGTCCTCGCGCGCGCCGTTCGCGCTGAAGGCGAAATCGCCGCGCACCGACGATGCCGATCCCTGCGGCGCGGGCGAAGTGCCCGGGGTGAGCAGGCTCAAGTCGAGGAAGTTGCGCCCGTCGAGCGGGAACGCGCGCACCTGCGCGGCGTCGATCGACGTACCCAACGAGGAGTCGTCGCCGCGTCCGACCGCAGGGGCGTTGACCTGCACGATCTCGGTGACGTTGCCAACCTCGAGCGTGACGTCGATGTGTCGTTCCTGATTCACGAGCAGCTCGAGGTCGCGCTGCCACGTCTTGTGACCGGCGGCTTTCGCTTCCACGCGATACCGGCCGGGCGCCAACGCTGGCACGAGGTACTCCCCCGCGGCGCCTGACGCGGCCTCGCGCGTGGCCCCAGTCGCCTCACTGGTGATGACCAACGTGGCCCCGGCCACGCGAGCGCCACTGGAGTCGAGCACCACACCGCGAATCACGCCGCGCCAGGTCTGCGCCACACCCATGCGCGGCGCCGCGCACGAGATGATGGTGAGGATGATGAAAACGTATCGAAGTCGGCAAAGGCTTGGCATGGGTCTCATCCGATCGCGGTCCTATAATCTCTCATGGCACAACTCATCCGGGCGCTGACCGTCGCGGCGACGCTGGCCGGGCTTGCTGCGGACTACGTCGGCGCGCAGTCGAAAGTTTCCTCGCCCGACGCCGTGATCGGCTGGGGCATGTGCGCGGACTACAAGCTGGCGACCTACGAGCAGGTCGCCCAGTACTTCCGCACCCTCGATGCGGCCAGCCCGCGGATGCAGCTGGTCGAGATCGGGAAGAGCAGCGAGGGCCGCCCGCAGCTCATGGCCATCATCTCGTCCGAAGCGAACCTCGCCAAGCTGGCACGCTACAAGGAGATCTCACAATCCCTCGCGCTCGTCCGCGACACGTCGGGCGCCCCGATCGCTGATGCCGCCGCCCACGCGTTGGCGCGTGAGGGCAAGGCAATCGTGTGGGTCGACATGGGCATTCACGCCACCGAGGTCGCGCCGCCGCAACTGGCGCCGTGGGCTGCCCATCGCCTCGTGACCGACGAGAGCGACGAGGTCCGCACCATCCGCGACCAAACCATCATCCTGCTCGTCCCCAGCATGAACCCCGATGGGCAGACGCTGGTGGGCAACTGGTACATGAAGAACGTCCACACGCCCTACTCGAAGTCGGATCCGCCGACGCTGTATCACCACTACGTCGGCCACGACAACAACCGCGACTGGTTCATGTTCAACCAGATCGAGACTCGAAACGTTGGACGACAGCTCTATCACGAGTGGTTCCCGCAGATCGTTTACAACCAGCACCAGACCGGCGCGTTTCCCGCCCGCATCACGATACCGCCGTACGAGGATCCGCCCAATCCACACATCCCACCACTCGTCCTCAGAGGCATCACCGAGATCGGCGCGGTGATGGCGCGGCGATTCGAGCGTGAGAACAAAGCCGGCGTGATCGCGCGCATTCAATATGACACGTGGTGGAACGGCGGCATGCGCAGCGCGCCGTATTTCCACAACATGATCGGCATCCTCACGGAAACGCAGCACAACAGCGCCGATCCGGTGACCTACGACGCGGCGCGTTTTCCGCGCACGTTCACCGACGGCACGTCGACGAGCGAACCGAGCACGTTCTATCCACATCCATTTCGCGGCGGAGAATGGCACCTCAAGGACAGTTGCGATTACAACATGTCCGCCACGCTCGCGCTGCTCGACCTCGCCGCCAAGCGCAAAGACGAATGGCTCTATGACATCTACCGCATGGGCCGTGACGCGATCCGCGCTGGCGAAGGTGAGACGTGGATTGTGCCCGCCAAGCAATGGGACGCGGGCGCGGCCTGGCGCATGGTCAACGCGTTCCGCTGGGGTGGCGTGCAGGTGGAGCGCGCCACCGAGCCGTTGACGGTTGATGGCCGTACCTACGCCGCGGGCAGCTTCCTCATTCGCGGCGCACAACCCTTCCGGCCGCACATCGTCGACCTCCTGACACCGCAGGTGTATCCGGATCGTCGCATCTACCCCGGTGGGCCGCCAGAGCGGCCGTACGACATCACCGGGTGGACGCTCTCATATCAAATGGGTGTCGACGTGCAGCGCGTGAAGAGCGCCGTGAAAGCCACGACGACGCCGGTGACGTTCGTCACTGCAACGCCCGGGAGCGTGGCCGGTGCCGCGAAATACGCGTATGCGCTCGATCCTCGAAGCAACGACAGCGTCATTGCCGTCAATCGTCTGTTGAAGGCCGGCGATCGTGTGGCGAGAGCGACACAAGCTATCACCGTCACCGGCCGCGAGTGGCCCGCAGGCACGTGGCTGGTCACGCCAGGCAACGGCACCGAAGCTCGTGTGCAAGCGGCCGCGCGGGAGTTGGGTCTGCAGGTTGGCGTGCTGGACGCGGCGCCCTCCGGCGAGCTGCTGACGATTCGGACGCCGCGCATCGCGCTGTACTCCCCGTGGGGCGGCAACATGGACGAAGGGTGGACGCGCTGGATCTTCGAGCAGTACGAGATCCCGTTCACCACGGTCAAGGATCCTGACATTCGCGCCGGCAACCTCCGCTCGCGCTTCGACGTCGTCGTGCTGCCGGATGCGACCTACGACTCGATGCGCAACGGGCTCGCGCCTGGAACGATGCCCGCCGAGTACACCGGAGGCATGACGCCGGCAGGCGTGGCCAACCTGTATCAGTTCACGGCCGCGGGAGGTACGCTCGTCGCCATGGACCACGCGTCCGAGCTTCCGCTTGCCGCGTTCGGCGTACCAATGCGCAACAACACGTCCGGCCTCGAGGAGAGTGAGTTCTACATGCCGGGCACGCTCGTGAAGGTGACCGTCGATCCGACGCATCCGGTCGCGTACGGGATGCCATCCGAGGTCACCGGGTTCTTCGACGAGAGCCAGGCGTTCGTGCTCGGTCGGAATCGCAGCCGGTGGGAGCAGTGGATGGATCAGCAGCCGCCGGCGCCCGAGGGGTTGAAGGTCGTCGGCAGCTACGCGTCCAAAGATCTCCTGCGCAGCGGGTGGCTGCTCGGCGAGCGCTTCGTCGCCGGTCGTGCCGCCATCGTCGAAGCGTCGATCGAGAAAGGCCGCGTCGTGCTGCTCGGCTTCCGCGTGCAGCATCGCGGGCAAGCGCACGGCACGTTCAAACTGCTCTTCAACTCTCTCTATCTGGGGGCCTCGGAGCGGGCCCCGGCGGCGACGGCGGCCGGGGAGTAAACGGCGATGAGGGGGGGACCGACGGCGCCGCCATGAACGACGGCGGCCCGCTCCCCGGTTGCTGCGGACGCTCGCCCTGGACGAGGGCGATGACCACGAACGCCAGACCGACAACGATGATCGAGCCGCCGAGACCGAACGCAACCTCCGGCGCCTCGCCCGCGACGCCGATCAGCACCATCAGCCCCAGGCCGAGACCGATCACGGCAATGCCGCCGGAGAGCATACGGCGTCCGGTCACGCTGCGATGATCGTGGAATTGTGGCTGGAAGGATGGGCTCGTCGGATGGCTCTCGGCCGGCGGCATCATGCCGCGCTCGATCATCGCCATCCGCTCGCGGTGATGCATCTCCCGAAACTTCATGCGCCGCCACATCGCCATCAGGATCAGGATCGTGCCTGTGATGATGGCCAGGCTGCCCATGAGCAGTATTACGACCACTTCTTCCATGCCCAGCTTAGACTGGTGCGCCAGCCAGATTGTTTCGCGAAACAATTCTTCGGTGATTCCGTTCTAACGGTACCAACGGATGCCCGACACCCCCGAGCAGGAGCTGATTGCGCGGTGCCGCCGGGGAGACGAGGATGCGTTTCGGCAGATCGTGGACGAGCACAAGGCGCTCGTCTTCGCTCTCATCGCGCGATCGGTGCAGAATCAGGCGCGGGCGGAAGAGCTGGCCCAGGACGTGTTCTTGCGCGTGCATCGCGGCCTGCCCTACTTTCGTGGCGACGCGCGGCTGTCCACGTGGATCTACCGCATCGTCGTGAACGTCATCGCGGAGGAGCGCGGCGTGCGCGCCGTGACGACGATCTCGCTCGACGAGCCGATGCATCCGGACGTGGGGCCGCGGTTGGATCCCGGCGCGATGGATCGTGCCTTCGAGAGGATTGAGCTTCGCGATCGGCTGGAGCACGCCATGGCGCAACTGCCGGTTCAGTATCAAGTGCTGATCAACGGACACTACATGAAGGGCATGCGCTACGAGGATCTGGCAGAAGCGCTCAACCTGCCGATGGGCACGGTGAAGACGCACCTGCATCGCGCGAAGCGCCGGTTGCGTGAGATTCTGGAGAGCAGGTCGTCGTGAGTGTGGGCTGCACGGACTTCGAGGATCGGGTCGACTTCATCGCGATGGATGAGGCGTCGCTGAGCGCGGCGGACGCCGCGCATCTCGAGTCGTGCGCCGACTGCCGGGCGTTGCTGCACCGTGCCCGCGCCCTGGAGGCCGCGCTTGCCGCTCGACCGGTGCCCACGGCACCTCCGACCTTCACCGCGACGGTCCTGGCCGCTGTCCGCGGTGAACGCTGGCGCGCCGAGCAGGTGCTCGATCTCGGATTCAACGTCGCCGTTGCCGCCGGGCTCCTGCTGATCGTGGTCGGCCTGTCGGCGCTGGCCTGGCGGGCCGGCGTCATCGCGATCGGCGCCGATCTCGCCTCGTTCATCACGGCCGGCGTGGCGATGCTCGCGGAGCGCGTCGCGCCGCAGGCGGAGAACGTCGTCCTTGCCACGCTGCTGCTCGCCACGGCGTTGGGCGTCTGGTGGTGGGCCGAGGGGATCGAGGTGTAACCGGCTCTAGCGCGGCACCGATGAATCAGCGGTGAGACCGAAAAACAACTCCAGCCATGACTTAAGGTCTTCGAGGCTCACGGCTCGACCCGTCGAGTGGAGATAGGAGCGCATGTTCATCGAGAAGCCGGTTCCTCCGAATACGACGATTCCAGGAATCGGCCATGCCGCAATATCTTGAATCGTCGCCGGAATCTTCTCTTCGACAGAGCCAGTTGCGCCTTGGTATTTGCATTCGATGCCAAGACTCTTGCTCGTTCGGGCGTCGGTGACGATAACGTCGATTCGCCGTTCTGCTCCCCAGAGCCGGCGCGCCACTCTGAGCTCGACGCGAGTTTGGAGACCAAGTGAATGCGCGAGCTCGACTACCTGTCGCTTGAGCTCCTCGCCGCTCGCGACCGCAGTTTTCCTCCCGGCCATTAGCCTCGCGCCGGCGGCACGTTGCTGATCAGATACTCCTCCACACTTCCTCGGGAGGAGCCGTCGCAATTGATCGCCCTTCGGGCAGGCACTCGATGGGCCTGAAGGCCGGCACGCTTTGCGCGTTGATTACCATCGTAAAGCTTCACGATCTGGGGCGCCACGGAGTTGCTCAACAAGACTGAGCAGCCTCTCCGTGCCAAAGCAATGACTAGTTGCTGGAGCGCTTCTTGATCGGCTGGGGAGAAGCCGTTTGCCGTATAGGAACGAAAATGCGCGGTATCACTGACCGGGGCATACGGTGGGTCGAAGTATACGAACGCGTCCGAGGAAGCGCTGGCGCAGGCGCTCTCGAACGTCCCGTGTCTCAGGATCACGCTTGGGTCATTCAAGATCGCTGAGACACGACGAAGATTCGGTTCGTCGCAAATTCGCGGGTTGACATATCGGCCGACGGGCACGTTGAACTGCCCTCGCGCGTTGAGTCTGAATAGCCCGTTGAAACAGGTTCTGTTCAGGTAGATCAACATCGCGGCCAATTCAGGCCCGTACGAGCTCGGGTCGATGAATTCGCGTTCGAAAAAGCGCTGCCGCGTCGTATTGAATCGCTGGTCTCGAACGTCGTAGAAAAACGCCGAACCGCGACGGTGGTGTTCACTTTCGAATGCGCGCAGCCGATCGACCACAGAGTCCGGTTCATCCCGCAACGCGCAGTAGCAGCCCACGAGGTCCGCGTTCCCATCGCTCAACACAGCCGATCGACCAGTCAAACGGCCGCTGGCATAGAGTTCGAAGAAGACTGCGCCACTTCCGAGAAACGGCTCGATATACGTGTCGAAATCACGTGGAAAAAATCGACGAAGCTGCGGAAGCAGCTGTCGCTTGCCGCCTGCCCACTTTAGGAACGGAGCGGCAGTGGGCCGAGCGGACGACGGCGCTTCAACGGGAACAATTGCCTGCGGCTTCACGTTCGCCATCCTAGCATCGTCTGTTACACACGGGATGGTAGCAAACGGGTAGCAGGGCCTCAACATATTGGGCTTCTGCCCTGGCACATTCCTCGGCAACCCGAACCGTGTTACGCTGTTGGGGTCACCGTCATCTGTACGTAGTGTCGGTCCCGGATTGCCCTGATCCCTGCAGGTTTCTCCATCCGAGCGAAAGTGGCGGAACTGGCAGACGCGCCGGACTTAGGATCCGGTAGCCGAAAGGCTATGGGGGTTCGACTCCCCCCTTTCGCACCAACCTTCGCTCGCCACGCGAGTTGCGGCTGGCAAGCCAGCGAGCGCAACGCGAAGGTTGCCCACCAAAGCTGCGGAACAGCGAAAGTGGACCACACCGGCTCATCGAATCCCACACAACAATAGACAGGCATGAAAACGGAACTGGTCGACGTCAGCGAGACCCGCAGGAACCTGGTCGTTGAGATCCCGAGCGACGTGGTCGACGCAGAGATAAGTAGTGTCACGACGCGCTATGGCCGCTCGGCGAAGCTGCCGGGCTTTCGTCCCGGTAAGGTCCCGGCGAAGGTCGTGCGCCAGCGGTTCCGCAGTCAGATTCTGCACGACGTTGCACACGAGCTGGTCGACCGCGTGGTGGGCGACGTCCTCTCGGAGCGCGGCGTCGAGCCGGTCGACACTCCCCACATCCACGACTTGAAGCTCGAAGAGGGCCAGCCGCTCACGTTTACCGCGGAGTTCGACGTCGTCCCGACCTTCGAGCCGGGTGACCTGAGCACCGTTACGGCGCGCCGTCCTCCGGTCGCGGTCGAAGACGAGGCGGTGGACAGCGCGCTCGGCCGCCTGCGCGAGCGCGCCGCGCGGTTCGAGCCGGTCGAAGGGGTGGCCGACGACGGGCACACGCTGGTCCTCGATATCGAGCGGCAGGGGACGGCCAAGGACGGCACCCGCGGCGAGAAGGAGAAAC
>DAINCF010000229.1:0-10833 GCA_036732565.1 Vicinamibacterales bacterium | reverse complement strand
ATCCGCAATCCGCTGTGGCGGAAGGGCGGCACCGTGTTCGGGCCGCAGCCGCGCAGCTACGCGTATCAGCTGCCGAAGAAGGTCGAGAAGGGCGCGCTGCGCGCGGCGCTCCAGGCCAAGCTGCAGGACAACGCGCTCATCATCGTCGACGCGTTGGCGGCGAGCGAGGTGAAGACCAAGGCGGCGGTGGCGGTGTTGGCGTCGCTCGGGGTGAGCGGCAAGGCCCTGGTGGTCGATGTGCATCCCGACGAGAAGTTCGCGTTGTCGGTGCGGAACGTCGCCGGCGTTCGCTTCTTGCCTTCGAACCGCATCACCGCGCGCGATGTCGCCGACACGGCGCGTATCGTGATGACCCGTGCGGCGATCGAGAAGCTGCAGGACGTGCTGTCATGAAACTGACCGAAGTCATCCGGCGTCCGCTCATCACCGAGAAGACCACGACGCTGCGCGAAGACGGGCGCACGGTGGTGTTCGAGGTGTCGCGCGACGCCAACAAGATCGACATCAAGCGCGCCATCGAGCAGCTGCTCGGCGCCAAGGTCGCCGACGTGCGGACGGCGGTCACCCAGGGCAAGTTGAAGCGCCAGGGCCGGTACATCGGCCGGCGTTCGGACTGGAAGAAGGCGTACGTCACCCTCAAAGAGGGCGAGAAGCTGCCTGACTTCCTGGAAGGGGCATAGGGGCGTCATGCCGATTCGCAAGTACAAGCCGACGTCACCTGGTCGACGGCAGATGACGGTGCAGACGTTCGACGAGATCACGAGCGTCACGCCCCATCGGCCGCTGACCGAGACGCTGAAGAAGTCCGGCGGCCGCAACAACACCGGCGAAGTGACGATGTGGTGGCGCGGCGGCGGGCACAAGCGCCTGTATCGCATCATCGACTTCAAGCGCGACAAGAAGAACATCCCGGGGAAGGTGTCGACGGTCGAGTACGACCCGAACCGCTCGGCGCGCATTGCCCTCGTCACCTACGCCGACGGCGAGAAGCGCTACATCCTCCATCCGCTCGGGTTGAAAGTGGGCGACACCATCGTCTCGGGCGACGCGGTGGACATCCTGCCGGGGAACGCGCTGCCGCTGAAGAACATCCCGCAAGGCACGATGGTCCACAACGTGGAGCTGAAGCCGGGCAAGGGCGGGCAGATGGCGCGCAGCGCCGGCGCCGCCGTGCAGGTGGTGGCCAAGGAAGGCGACTACTGCTCGCTGAAGATGCCGTCGGGTGAAATCCGCAAGGTGCTGGTCGACTGCCTCGCGACGATTGGGCAGGTCGGCAACCTCGATCACGAGAACGTGTCGATCGGCAAGGCCGGCCGCAACCGCTGGCTGGGCAAGAAGCCGCACGTGCGCGGCGTGGCGATGAACCCGATCGATCACCCGCTCGGCGGCGGTGAAGGCAAGACCTCGGGTGGCCGCCATCCGGTGACGCCCTGGGGCGTGCCGACCAAGGGTTACAAGACCCGCACGACGAAGCCGAGCGACAAGTTCATCGTGCAGCGGAGAAAGAGGTAGCTATGAGTCGTTCGCTCAAGAAGGGCCCGTTCGTCGACACGCCGCTGCTGGAGAAGGTCGAGGCGATGAATCGCTCGAACGAGAAGCGCGTCATCAAGACCTGGTCGCGTCGATCCACGGTGCTGCCGGAGATGGTCGGTCACACGCTCGCGGTGCACAACGGCCGGAAGTTCGTGCCGGTGTACGTGACCGAGAACATGGTGGGCCACAAGCTCGGCGAGTTCTCCCCGACGCGGCAGTTCAAGGGCCACGCCGCGAAGTCCGACAAGGCCGCGACCGCGTCGCCGGCCCAGGGCGCGGCGCCCGCCGGAGGGAAGGGGTAGCCATGGTTCGCGCGCAAGCGACCGCGAAGTACGTGCGCTCCTCGTCGCAGAAGGCGGGGCTGGTGCTGGATCTGATTCGCGGCAAGGACGTCAACGGCGCGCTCGCCGCGCTGCAGTTCAGCAAGAAGAGCGTGGCGCGGGACATCGCGAAGGTGTTGCGTTCGGCCGTGGCGAACGCGCAGCAGGCGACCGGCTTCGGCGGCGAGGTCGATCGACTCTATATCTCGGCGTGCCACGCCAATCAGGGGCCGTCCCTGAAGCGGGTGCGTCCGGCGCCGATGGGGCGTGCGTTCCGCGTCGTCAAGCGGAGCGTGCATCTGACGATCGAAGTGACCGAACGGCCGCAGGTGGTGAAGGCCGTCGGGGCGGGCGAGGCGAAGTCGTCGCGGAAGGCGGGCGCGAAGCCTGCCGCCGAGGCCGAGAAGAAGTCGAGCGCGCGCGGCAAGACGGCCGCGGCCGCCGAGTAACAGGAGACGCTACGTGGGTCAGAAAGTTCACCCGTACGGGTTCCGCATCGGGTTCAACAAGACCTGGAAGTCGCGCTGGTTCGCCGACAAGGACTACGCGTCGCTCCTGCACGAGGACCTCTTGCTGAAGCGCGATCTCAAGCGACGCTTCCAGCACGCCGGGGTCGCGAAGGTGGAGATCGAGCGCGCGGCGAACAAGCTGAAGATCGACATCTACACCTCGCGTCCGGGCATCATCATCGGCCGCAAGGGGCAGGAAGTCGATCGGTTGAAGCAGGAGATCCAGAAGCGGACCAGTCGCGAGGTCTTCATCAACATCCAGGAGATTCAGAAGCCCGAGCTGGATGCCCAACTGATCGGCGAGTCGGTGGCGATGCAGCTCGAGAAGCGCGTGGCGTTCCGCCGGGCGATGCGCAAGGCCGTGGAGTCGGCGCTGCGCTTCGGCGCGCGCGGCATCAAGGTCCGCGTGTCCGGGCGGTTGAACGGCGCCGAAATCGCGCGCTCGGAGTGGTATCTGCACGGCCAGCTGCCGCTGCAGACGTTGCGCGCGGACATCGACTACGGGTTTGCCGAAGCCAACACGACCTACGGGCAGATTGGCGTGAAGGTGTGGTTGTACAAGGGCGAGCGTCTGACGCCGCGCACCGCGCGCGACGAGGAATTCGGCGGCCGCGGCGAGCGGGATCGCGATCGCGACCGCGATCGTCGTCCGCCACGTGGCGACCAGCGTCCGGGCGGCGGCCGTCCGCAAGGGGATCGGCGATAGCGAACCCTCGGGCCTCCACGCCTCCAGGCCTTCAAGCCTCCAAGCCTGAGGACGAGCGCGCGAGCGAAGCGAGCGGGATACGACTATGTTGATGCCGAAGAAGGTCAAGTACCGGAAGCAGCAGCGCGGGCGCATGCGCGGGAAGGCGTGGCGGGGCAGCGATGTCTCGTTCGGCGACTACGGGCTGAAGGCGCTCGAGCCCTGCTGGCTCACCGATCGGCAGATCGAGGCGGCGCGCGTCGCGATGACGCGCTCGGTCAAGCGCGGCGGCAAGGTCTGGGTGCGCGTGTTCCCTGACAAGCCGATCACGAAGAAGCCGCAAGAGACTCGTATGGGTAAAGGCAAGGGTGCGCCCGAAGGCTGGGTGGCGGTGATCAAGCCCGGCCGGATCCTCTTCGAGATGGAAGGGGTCCCCGAGACCGAAGCCCGTCGCGCGATGGAGCTGGCCGCGGCCAAGCTGCCCATCAAGACGAAGTTCGCGGCCCGCTTTGCGCAGGAGAGGGTGTCATGAAGGCCGAGGAGTTGAGGGATCTGGACGTCGACACGCTCGATGCCAAGGTCAAAGAGCTGGACGATCAGCTGTTCCGGATGCGCATTCAGAAGTCCATGGGACAGCTCGAGGCGCCGGGCAAGGTCCGCGACGTCCGCCGCGATCTCGCGCGGGTGAAGACCATCCTTCGGGAGAAAGCGAAGTAGCCATGGGGTACAAGGCCGAACTGCAGGGCGTGGTCGTCAGCGACCGCATGCAGAAGAGCGTGGTCGTCTCCGTCGAGCGTCGGGTACAGCACCCGGTGTACGGCAAGACGCAGAAGCGGACGTCGACGTTCCTTGCGCACAACGAGGGTGACGAGGCCAAGATCGGCGATCGGGTGGAGATTACCGAGACGCGCCCGCTGAGCAAGCGCAAGCGGTGGGCGGTGACCCGGGTGATCGAAAAGGCGTCGGAGGTATAGCGAGATGATCCAGATGCGTTCGATCCTCGACGTCGCCGACAACTCCGGGGCGCGGCGGGTATCGATGATCAACCCGATTGGTGGATCGACCGGGCGCTACGCGCGGCTGGGCGACATCATCACCGCGAACGTGAAGGAAGCGGCGCCCGAGTCGAACATCAAGAAGGGCCAGGTCGTGAAGGCCGTCGTCGTCCGCGTGCGCAAGGAGCAGCGGCGCAAGGACGGCAGCTACATCCGCTTCGATCGCAACGCGGTGGTGTTGATCAACGACCAGAACGAGCCGATTGGCACCCGCGTGTTCGGACCAGTGGCGCGCGAGCTGCGCGAGCGGCGGTTCATGAAGATCATCTCGCTCGCGCCCGAGGTTCTGTGATGGCGAAGCTGCAAACCCCGATTCGGAAGAACGACACGGTGGTGATTCGGACCGGTAAGGACCGCGGCAAGCGCGGGCGCGTCCTGCGCGTGCTGCCGGACGCCAACCGCGTGATCGTCGAGGGCGCGAACATCATCAAGCGTCATACGCGCCCGAACCCGCAGAAGAACATCAAGGGCGGGATCGTGGAGCGCGAAGGGAGCATCCACGCCTCCAACGTGATGCTGGTCGATCCCGAGACCAACGAGGCGACGCGCATCGGCTACAAGATCCTGGCCGACGGGCGCAAGGTGCGAATTGGCCGCAAGAGCGGCGCGGTGGTGGACAAATGAGCGCTGACAAGAAAACTGGCGCTGCTGACAAGACAACTGGCGCTGAAGAGCCGAAGGGCAGCGGCGAGAAGGCCCGCCTGCGCGCGCGCTATCTCACCGACGTCGTGCCTGCGCTGAAGAAAGAGTTCGGCTACAAGAACATCATGGCCGTGCCTAAGATCACCAAGGTGGTGGTCAACATGGGCCTGGGCGACGCCACCCAGAACGCCAAGGTGATCGATACCGGCGCCGACGAGCTCGCCAAGATCACCGGGCAGAAGGCCGCCGTGCGCCGCGCCAAGAAGTCGATCGCGCAGTTCAAGGTGCGCGAGGGGATGCCGATCGGCGCCATGGTGACCCTGCGTGGGGAGCGGATGTACGAGTTCCTCGATCGCCTGATGAACATCGGTCTGCCGCGCGTCCGCGACTTCCGCGGCGTGTCGCCGAAGGGCTTCGACGGCCGCGGCAACTACACGCTCGGCCTGCGGGACCAGCTGATCTTCCTCGAGATCGACTACTTGAAGGTGGACAAGTCGCGCGGCATGAACATCTCGGTCGTGACGACCGCGAAGACCGACGAAGAAGCCCGGAAGCTGCTGCAGCTGATGGGGATGCCGTTCAGGAACAATTAGGAGAGCACGCGTGGCCACGACTGCCAAGAAAGCCCGAGAGAACTCGACGCTGAAGTTCAAGATTCGGCATCGCAACCGCTGCCGCCGCTGCGGCCGCCCGCGCGCGTATTTGCGCAAGTTCGCGTTGTGCCGTCTGTGCTTCCGCGAGCTGGCCCTCAAGGGTGATGTGGCCGGCGTGACGAAGAGTAGCTGGTAATTGAGGTCGGCCGGCCTGAAGGCCGGCCGCTACGAAGATTCGTAGAAGTACGGAGGGGCCACCTTTAGGGCGGCTCGAGAGCGAGAGATATGACAGATCCTATCGCCGACATGCTTACGCGGATCCGCAACGCGGTGTCCTCGCGCCACAACCGCGTCGATCTGCCCGCCTCGAAGCTCAAGGCGGAGATCGCCAAGATTCTGCACGACGAGGGGTACATTGGCGGCTTCAAGCTGGTCGAGGAAGCATCCGCGCCGAAGAGCACGCAAACCCGGCCGGTCATCCGTCTGTTCCTCAAGTACGGACCGGCGGGCGAGCGCGTCATCACCGGCATCGAGCGCGTCAGCCGTCCGGGCCGCCGCGTCTACGCGAGCCGCAGCGAGGTGCCCGCCGTGCTGGGGGGCCTGGGCGTGAACATCCTCACGACGTCACGTGGCGTGATGACCGGTCGTTCCGCGCAGAAGCTCGGCGTGGGCGGCGAAGTCCTCTGCAACGTCTGGTAAACGATCATGTCTCGCATTGGAAAGAAGCCGATTCCGATTCCGACGGGCGTCACCGTGAAGGTGGACGCCGGCGCGGTCGACGTGAAGGGGCCCAAAGGGCAGCTGCGTCAGCCGCTGCCGCCGGGCGTCGTAGCGGCCGTCGAAGATGGACAGCTGGTGACGCGGCGCGCGCGCGATGAGGCGCAGCTGGCCAAGTTCCATGGGCTGGCGCGGAGCCTCGTCAACAACGCCGTGGTCGGCGTCACCGACGGCTGGAAGAAAGAGCTCGACATCGTCGGCGTCGGCTACCGCGCGGAGATGAAGGGCAAGCAGATCGTGCTGGCGCTCGGCTACTCGCACCCGGTGGTGTACGACGTGCCGACCGGGATCGAGATCGCAATCGAGAAGCAGACGCACATCACCGTGACCGGCGTCGACCGACAGCTCGTCGGCCAGGTGGCGGCGAACCTGCGGCGGATGCGCAAGCCGGATCCGTATCAACAGAAGGGCGTGCGCTACACCGGCGAACAGCTGAAGAAGAAGGCCGGAAAGACCGGCGCGTAGGGGCGAGTCATGAAGATCAAGACCAAGGAAGATCGCCGCGACCGGATCAAGCTCCGGATTCGGAAGAAGCTGGAAGGCACGGCGGAGCGGCCGCGTCTGAGCGTCTTCCGCAGCGTGGCGCACATCTACGTGCAGGTGATCGACGATGGCTCCGGCCGCACGGTGGCGTCGGCCTCGAGCGTCGAGCCGACGGTGCAGGCGCAGCTGAGCAAGGACGTGCGCGCCGGCAACCGGAAAGGCGCCGAGCTCATCGGCAAGGTGATTGCGGATCGCCTGAAGGACAAGGGCATCACGCGCGTGGTGTTCGACCGGAACGGATTCCTCTACCACGGGCGCGTGCGCTCGGTCGCGGAAGCGGCCCGGCAGGCGGGTCTGGAGTTTTGATGGAGCGTATCCCCGATTACCTCCGAGTCAACGATGGCTCTCGGCGAGCTGTTTTCGTGCATGTCATGCACATAGGTCGGTAGCTGATGATTCGCACACGCGAGAAGATCGACGCGTCGCAGTTGGACATCAAGGATACGGTGGTCTCCATCAACCGCGTCACCAAGGTCGTCAAGGGCGGCAAGAACCTCAGCTTCAGCGCGCTGGTGGTCGTCGGTGACGGCCACGGCGTCGTGGGCTATGGGGTCGGCAAGGCGAAGGAAGTGCCGTCGGCCATCAAGAAGGGCATCGAGGCGGCGAAGAAGAACCTGATTCGTGTGCCGCTGCGGGGCTCGTCGATTCCGCATCCCGTGCTCGGTCGCTACGGAGCGGGTCGCGTGTTGTTGAAGCCGGCGCCCGATGGCACGGGCATCATCGCCGGCGCCGCTGTGCGCGCGGTGGTCGAAGCGGCCGGCGTGCACAACGTCCTGACGAAGTCGCTCGGGACCGCCAACGCGCACAACGTGGTGCGCGCCGCGTTTACGGCGCTCGCGGGGTTGAGGGATCCCCGGCACATCGCGCGGCTCCGCGGCAAGAACATCGAGGAGCTGACCGGCACGGGCGCACGCGAGAGCGTGAGCGTCGTATCAGTCGGCTAGATCGCCGCGCCGGCCAAGTCCCCGCCGCGCGTGGTTGGCGCGGTGAGGTGGTGGAGGCGGGGCAAGGCCAATACTGGCGAGGCGCGGCCTCGCTACCGAGGATGACCGTGGCACAGACGAAGACGGTGAAGATTACGCTGGTGAAGAGCCCAATCGGGTTCAAGAAGAACCAGGCGGCGATCGTCCAGGGCATGGGTCTGCGCCGGCTCCGCCACACCGTGGAGCTGGCCGACACGCCCGAGACGCGCGGCATGATTTTCAAGGTGCGTCACCTCGTTGAGGTAGTGGGGTAACACGTAGGACGGTTCGCGAACCGCCCCTACACGTGAGACGCGAAGCGAGCACACTATGGGTTTGAACAATCTCAAGCCGGCTGATGGGTCCAAGCGGACGAAGAAGCGTGTCGGGCGCGGTCCGGGCTCCGGCAACGGCAAGACCGCCGGTCGCGGCCACAAAGGCGCGCAGTCGCGGTCGGGCTACTCGTACAAGCGCGGCTTCGAGGGCGGCCAGATGCCGCTGCATCGGCGGCTGCCGAAGCGCGGGTTCAACAACATCTTCCGTACGGAATATTGCGTGGTGAACCTGGATCAGCTCGAGGCGCGGTTCGACGCCGGCGCGTCGGTGACGCCGGAGAGCCTGCGCGCGGTCGGGCTGGTCAGCGATCGCACCGCCCTGATCAAAGTGCTGGGTCGTGGTGAGATCAGCAAAGCGCTGATCGTGCAGGCGCACAAGTTCAGCGGAGTGGCGGCCGAGAAGCTGGCGGCCGCTGGCGGCACGGCGGAGGCGATCGCGAGCGGTCCCGCCGCCGTTCGACAAGCTGAGGGCGCCGTGAGCGAGTCGGACGGCGAAGGCGGGGCCAGTTAATACTGCTGCGAGCTGAGGGCCATCGTGATCGAATCACTGCGGAATCTCTTTGCGGTCGCCGACCTGCGCAACCGGGTGCTGTTCACGCTCGGCATGCTCGGGGTGTATCGCATCGGGCATCACATCCCGACTCCGGGCGTCAATCCGGAGGCGCTGCAGATCATGGCGGACCAGGTCCGAGGCACGATGTTCGGCCTGTATGACATGTTCACGGGCGGTAGTCTCTCGCGCGTGACGATCTTCGCGCTGGGCGTGATGCCGTACATCAGCGCCTCGATCATCCTGCAGCTCTTGACCGTCGTCTGGCCGTACCTCGAGCGGCTGTCGAAGGAGGGCGAGCTCGGCCGGCGGAAGATCACGCAGTACACGCGCTACTTGACCCTGGTGCTCTCTGCCGTGCAGTCGGTGGGTATCGCCATCTGGCTGGAGAATCAGACCGAAGTCGCCGGCGGGCTGCCGCTGATCTACGAGCCGGGCTGGGGCTTCCGCCTGATGTGCGTCCTGACGCTGACGACGGGGACGATGTTCATCATGTGGCTCGGCGAGCAGATTACCGAGCGCGGCATCGGCAACGGCATGTCGCTGATCATCTTCGCGGGCATCGTCGTCAACCTCCCGCGATCCGTGTTCAGCACGTTCGACCTGATGCAGACCGGGCAGATCAGCCTGATCCAGATGGCGATCCTGCTGGTGCTGATGGTGGCGGTGGTCGCGGCGATCATCTACGTGGAGCGCGGGCACCGGCGGATCAGCGTCCAATACGCCAAACGTGTCGTCGGCAGGCGGCAGTACGGCGGCTCGAGCACGCATATCCCGCTGAAGGTCAACACCGGCGGCGTCATCCCCGTGATCTTCGCCTCGTCGATCCTCGCGTTCCCGTCGACGCTGGCGCCGATGTTCCAGCCGGGCGGCTGGGCGCAGTCGATTGCGAATCAGCTCACGTTCGGGATGCCGCTCTACAACTTGTGTTACGTGGGGCTGATCATCTTCTTCGCCTACTTCTATACCGCCATCATCTTCAATCCGGATGACGTGGCCGAGAACATGCGGAAGTACGGCGGGTTCATCCCGGGGATTCGGCCGGGCAAGCGCACCGCGGAGTACATCGACACGGTGCTGGCGCGCATCACCATCGTTGGCGCCGTCTATCTGGCAATGGTCGCGATTCTGCCCGAGTTCCTGATGGTGGGTGTGAAGGTCGCGCCGATCCCGTTCGTCGGCGAGACGCTCGACGCGAACCTGCCGAACTGGTTCACCCAAGGTCTGGGCGTGCCGTTCTTCTTCGGCGGCACGACCTTGCTGATTGTGGTCGGCGTGGCGATGGACACCGTGAATCAAGTCGAATCGCAGCTCATCATGCGGCACTACGACGGCTTCATGAAAAAGACCCGCATCCGCGGGCGGCGCGGTTGATGTGGCGTTGAACCTGGTGATGTTGGGCCCACCCGGCGCGGGCAAGGGCACGCAGGCCGAGCGCTTCGCGCGCGAGCATGGCATCCCGAAGATCTCGACCGGGGACATCCTCCGCGAGTCGGCGGCGTCGGGCTCCGAGATGGGGACGGCCGTCAAGGCCAAGCTCGATCGCGGCGAGCTGGTCAGCGACGACCTGATCATCGGCATCGTGCGCGATCGGCTGGCCAAGCCGGATGCGGCCAAGGGCTTCGTGCTGGATGGCTTTCCGCGCACCGTGCCGCAAGCGCATGCGCTGGATCGCTTCCTCGAGGGACGCGGACCGCTCATCGTCGTCGAGATTCAGGTGCCGGACGAGGAGTTGGTGCGACGGGTGCGATCGCGCCGGGTCTGCGTGGACTGCGGGACGAGCGTGTCGGCGTTCAGCGGCGATCCGACGTCGATTGAAAACTGTCTGAACTGCGGCGGCAAGCTGGTGCCGCGTTCGGATGACACCGAGGACGTGGTGCGCAAGCGTCTGGAGATTTACTGGCGCAACACGCAGCCGATGATCGACTACTACCATGCGCGGCCGACGTATAGCGTGGTGAATGGCGCGCAGCCACCCGAGCGGGTGCGCGAAGCGCTGGTCGACGCCGTCAAATCGGCAGTCGCCGCGCCTGCCCGCCGAAGCCAAGGCGAAGGTGGGGATGCGGTGCGTGCCGAGCGCGCGTCGGGAGCAAAGGGATGATCGTCTGCCGATCGGCGGCGGAGATCGAGCGCATGGCGCGGGTCAACGCCCTCGTGGCGGCGGTGTTGGCCGAGCTGAAGACGGTCACCGCGCCGGGGGTGACGACGGCGGAGCTCGATGCGCTGGCGGAGCAGCGGTTCCGTGAGGCGGGCGCCGAGCCGGCGTTCAAGGGGGCGACCAGGATCACGACGGAGTCGCGGTTCTGCACGATCTGGTAATGGTTGTTGT
>DAINCF010000228.1:0-10880 GCA_036732565.1 Vicinamibacterales bacterium | reverse complement strand
GCCTTTTCGGCGATGGCAGGCCTGAAGGCCTGCGCTACGTACGGACCTGCAGGCGGCGCCCCACGCGTGGGATGGCATCACGCGAATCGCGGTTTGCGTGGACGCGAGGGCGCTTCCGGCGCGGCCGGCTGCGCCGGACGGCTGAGATACCACAGCATCACCAGGCTGAGCGGCGCCATCACCAGGGAGATGAACTGCGACGTCGACAACGCGCTGAACACCATGCCGCGATCGTCGCCGCGATAGAACTCGATGATGAAGCGCGAGATGGAGTACAGCAGCACGAACAGCCAGAACGTCCGCCCGGCGAACGGCTTGCCCCGGCGCTCGGTCGCGACCAGGATGAGGAAGATCATCAGCCCCGCAGCGGACTCATACAGCTGTGTCGGGTGCAACGGGATGTTCAGCGGCGTCCCGACGTTCAGGTTGGCCACGGGGTTCGTGAAGGTAACCGCCCAGGCGACATCCGTGGGTTTCCCGAAACAGCAGCCGGCGGCCAGGCAGCCGAGACGTCCGACGAAGTAGCCCAGCGCAATCCCGGGCGCGAACAGATCGGCCGAATGCCACAGCGGCAGCTTGTGCTTGCGCAGCTGGTAGATGCAGACGACGATTGCCGCGACGAGCCCGCCGTAGAACACGCCCCCCGATCGCAGGAGCGTCATGAACTCCTGCCAGCTCGCGGTGAAGTGGCTGAACTCGACGACGAAGAGCAACGCCTTGGCACCGACCAGGGCGGCGATGATCACCCAGATGCCGAGGTCCAGGACCTTCGAGCTGTCGAGGCCCGCCGCCTTGGCGCGTTGTGCCGCCAGCCCCAGGCCAATCAGGTACGCCCCCGCCAGCAGCACACCGTAGGTATAGATAGTGATCGGTCCGAGCTCAAACAGGATTGGATACACGGCGTCCCAGCCCGAGGAGGTCGAGGAGCATCAGGCACACCCCGACAGTGATGGCGGCGTCGGCCACATTGAAGGCCCAGAAGTGCCAGCCGCGCCAATACGCGTCCACGAAGTCGAGGACGTAGCCCATGGTTGCGCGATCGATCAGGTTGCCGACGGCGCCGCCCGCGATCATGGCGATGCCAAGCCGCGCCAGCAAGTCGTGACGCGGAATGCTCACCGCGTACCAGGCGACACCGATCAGGGCCAGCGCTGCCACGCCGGTCAGCGCCACCGCCTTGAACGGCACGTCCAACGTGTTCAGCATCCCGAACGCCGCGCCTGTATTGTGGACGCGCGTCAGGTTCAGGAAGCCTGGGATCACCGTGGCGCTCTCCCACAGCTCCATGCTGTCCCGCACCAGGCTCTTCGTCACCTGGTCCAGGACGATTACGATGAGCGCCGTCAGGACCTCCAGCCGGCGTTCGAACGGCAGTGGCATCGACGCGCTATCCGTTCACCGGCTCCGCCAGCGCGTCCACACAGCGCTCGCAGATACCTTCGAACGGCGCGTCGCCGCTCACCTTGTCGACGTAACGCCAGCAGCGCTGACACTTCACGCCGTCGGCCTTGTCCACCCGTACTTCCACGCCCGCGCCGCCAGTCACGGCAGACTCGACGACGTCGACGTGCGAGACACCGAAGATCGGCGCCAGCTCGTCTCGATACCGTTCGAGCAACGGCAGCAACTCCGGCGAGGCGATCAACGTCACCTTCGCCGACAGCGACGCGGCGATCAGCTTGCCTTGCCGCTTCTCCTCCAGCGCCGCGTTGACCTGATCGCGAACCTCGCCGAGTCGCGTCCAGCGCTCGACCAGATCCGCATCCTGCCATCGCGCCACGTCGCGCGGGAACAGCGCCAAGTGCACTGACTCTTCGCGCGTCCCGGGTAAGTTCCGCCACAGCTCGTCCATCGTCACCGGCAGCACCGGCGCCAGCAGCCGGGCCAGCCCGTCGACGATGTGGAACATCGCCGTTTGACCGGACCGCCGGGCCTCGGACTGCGCGCCGAACGTGTACATCCGATCTTTCGTGATGTCCACGTAGAACGCGCTCAGGTCCACGGTGATCAGCTGGTTGGCCGCCTGGAAGATCGAGGGATACTCGAAATCCTCGTAAGCCTTCCCGATGCGGCTGGCGGCGTCGGCGTAGCGCGCCATCGCCCACCGATCGATCTCCAGCATGCGCTCCGGCGGCAGCTGATCGCGCGCCGGATCGAAGTCAAAGAGGTTTGCGACCAGCACCCGCATGAGGTTACGGATCTTCCGATAGGCCTCGACCGTGCGCGCGAGGATCTCCGGGCCCAGCCGGATATCTTCGCGGTAATCGACCATCGAGACCCACAGGCGCAGCACCTCGGCGCCGCTCTGCTTGATCACTTCTTGCGGCTCGATGCCGTTTCCGAGCGACTTCGACATCTTCCGGCCGTCCTCGTCGACCACGAAGCCGTGCGTCAGGACCTGGTGGAACGGCGCCTGCCCGCGCGTACCGATGCCGACGAGCAGCGAGCTGTGGAACCAGCCGCGGTGCTGGTCGCTGCCCTCGAGATACATATCCGCCGGCCACCGCTGGCCGGGCCACGTCTCCAGGACCGCCTCGTGACTGGAGCCCGAATCGAACCACACGTCGAGGATGTTCGATTCGCGCTCGAAAGTTGTTCCTCCACACGTCGGACACGTCAGATTGGGCGGCAAGAACTCTTCGATCGGCCGCTCGTACCAGGCGTCGGCCCCGTACTTGTCGAACACGGCCGCCGCGCGATCGGTCAGGTCGCGCGTCAACAGCGCGTGCCCGCACGAGGTGCAATCCACCGCCGGGATCGGCACGCCCCACGAGCGCTGGCGCGAGATGCACCAGTCGGGGCGGTGGGCGATCATGTTGTAGATACGATCGTGGCCCCATGGCGGGATCCACCGCGTGCGATCGATCGCCTCCAACGCCCGCTCGCGAAGGCGCTGGCGTTCCATCGCGATGAACCACTGCGGCGTCGCCAGGAAGATCACGGGGTTGTGGCAGCGCCAGCAGTGCGGGTACGAGTGTTCGTACTCCTCGCGATGCCAGAGTCGCCCGCGCTCCGCGAGGGCATCGGCGATCTTCGGATTGGCTTCGAAGACCTGCATGCCGGCGAAGAGCTCTACCGTGTCCAGGTAGTGCCCGCCGGCATCGAGCGGTGCCAAGACCTCCAGCCCGTACTTCACACCCGTGTGGTAGTCGTCCGAACCGTGGCCGGGGGCCGTGTGTACGGCGCCGGTGCCGGCCTCGAGCGTGACGTAGTCACCAAGCACCCCTAACGAGTCCCGGTCGTACAGCGGGTGACGGAACACGAGGCGCTCGAGTGTACGCCCCTCGAACGTGGCGAGCGGCTCGCCGAACGCCTTGCGGATTCTTGCCGAGACCGCCTCGGCAAGATCGCGCGCCAGTATCACTACGTCGGCTCCGCCTCCAGCCACCATGTGGGGTCCGCCTTTAGGCGGACCATCAACTTGATACGCCCCGTAGACGAAGTCCGGATGAAACGCGATGGCCAGGTTCGACGGAATCGTCCACGGCGTCGTCGTCCAGATGAGCACAGAGACTCGTCGTCCCGCGAGTGCAGGGAGCCGGCCCGCGAGCTCCTCGCGGCTCGAGTCGGCGAGCGGGAACTCGACGTACACCGACGGCGACGTGTGCGGCTCGTACTCGACCTCGGCTTCGGCCAGCGCGGTGCGACAGTGCGTGCACCAGTGCACCGGCTTCTTGCCCTTGTAGACCATGTCCTGCTCGACGAACTTGCCGAGGGCGCGGACGATGGCGGCTTGATAGCCGTAACTCATCGTGAGGTAGGGGTCGTCCCACGTGCCGAAGATGCCCAGACGCTTGAAGTTCTGACGCTGGATCTCGACGTATTTCTCGGCGTAGGCGCGGCATGCCCGACGGAAATCGGCTACCGACATCTGCCGCTTCTTGGGCCCCAGCTGCCGGTCGACCTTCAGCTCGATCGGGAGCCCGTGGCAATCCCAGCCGGGGACGTACGGCGCGTCGAACCCAGCCATATTCCGGGACTTGACCACCAGGTCCTTGAGCGTCTTATTGAGCGCCTGGCCGATGTGGATCTCGCCATTCGCGTAGGGCGGCCCGTCGTGGAAGATGAACAGCGGCGCGCCTTTACGGGCATTTCGGAGCTTACTGTACAGGTTCATCCCGTCCCAGCGCGCGACCGCCTCCGGCTCGGCCGTTTGCAGGTTTGCCTTCATGGAGAAAGCGGTCCGGGGCAGATTGCAGGTGTCCTTCCATTCGGGCATGGCGGTCTGTCTATTGTAATAATGGCCGTATGGCTCTGTCGCGCTCGTCCGTTTCGACGGCCGTTCCAGTGGTCCGCGAGACCGTCCTGGACAACGGGCTGACTGTCCTCGTGCAGGAGCTCCACACCGCGCCGCTCGCGTCCGTGTGGTGCTGGTACAAGGTCGGCTCGCGCGACGAGGGTCCCGGGCTCACCGGTGTGTCGCACTGGGTCGAGCACATGAACTTCAAGGGCACGCGCAACATCCCGCGCGATCAGGTCAAGGGCATCATCGAACGTTTCGGCGGCACGTGGAACGGCTACACCTGGATCGACCAGACTACGTATCTCGAGACCGCGTCGAGAGACGCGCTCGATCGCATGCTCTTCATCGAGGCCGAGCGCATGGACGCGAGCCTCTACGATCCTGAAGACTGCGAATCGGAGCGGACCGTCATTATCTCCGAGCTCAAGGGCGGAGAGAACGATCCCGAGCAGCTGCTCGACACCGAGGTCACCGCCACCGCGCTCAAGGTGCATCCGTATCGTCATCCGACCATCGGATGGCTCGGCGACCTGCACACGATGACGCGCGACGATTTGCACGGACACTATCGCAAGTTCTACGTGCCGTCGAACGCGACGCTCGTGGTTGTCGGTGACGTCGACGCGGACGAAACCCTGCGGCGCGTGGACCACCATTTCGGCGGTATCGATGTCCGGCCGACCCCGGTCCGCCCGCGCGTCGTCGAGCCCGACCAGCAGGCGGAGCGTCGGGTGATCCTGCGGCGCGAAGGGACGACGGCCTATTGGCGCGCGGCGTTTCATGCGCCAGCGCTCGAGGACCCGGATTTCTTCCCGTTGCTCTGCGTCGATGCCGTCCTGACCGGTGCGGCAGGACTCAATCTCTGGTCGAGCCACAAAATCCCGCCGCCGCAGCGAAGCGCGCGGCTCTATCGCGCGCTCGTGGACAAAGGCCTGGCCTCATCGATTGGCGGCGCGCTGCTGCCGACCGAGCAGCCGTTTCTCTATTACCTGTCGGCGACGATCGCCGAGGGGCAGACGCTGTCCGCGGTCGAGGAGGTCGTCCTCGACGAGCTCGATCGCATTGCCCGCGAAGGCATCGCCGACGCCGAGCTGCGCAAGGTCAAGGGGCAGTTACGGGCGCGGTTCGTCTACGACGGCGACGGCGTCACCGACATCGCGCATCAGCTCGGCTACTTCCACACCATCGCGCGCTGGCAGGTGTACTACGATCTCCAGCTGCGGTTATCGCGGGTGACCGCCGACGAAGTCAGTCGCGCGGCCGCGCGATGGCTGCGCGCCGACAACCGGACCATCGGCTGGTTCGAACCCGTTATCACACCCACGCCGAGCTAATCCGCGTCGAGACCCAGTGCCTGTCATGTCCCTGTCTCCCGCCCGCGATCGGCTACTGAACGGCATCACCGTCGTCGCCAAAGAGACGAAGACGACGCCGGCGGTGACGATATTGGCGGGCATGCGCGCGGGTGCGCTGCTGGATCCGTTGGGCGCCGAAGGGACGGCCGCGCTGGTGGCGCGGGTGCTCGATCGCGGGACGAGGACCCGTACCGCCGAAGCCATTGCCGACGACCTCGATGGGCGCGGCGCATCCCTGTCCATCGTGGCCGGCCGCCATCAGGTGTCCGTGAGCGCGACCTGCCTGGCCGAGGACTTCGACGCCATCCTCACGCTGGTTGCGGATGTGCTTCGAGAGCCGCTGTTTCCCGGCACTGAGGTCGAGACCCGACGATCGGAGCTGGTGACGAGCATCCGTCAAGACGAGGACGACCCGGCCACCCAGGCCGTGGACACCTTGTTGTCGGACCTCTACGCTTCGCATCCGTACGGCCGTCGCGGACGCGGGACGGTGGCCAGTGTCGAGGCGCTGACCCGGGCTCAGCTCGTTGACTTTCATCGGACCTGGTTCGGGCCGTCCGGTCTGATTCTGGTCGTCGTGGGCGACGTGCCGACGTCCACGGTCACGACGTCCGCGAAAGCGGCGTTCGCGGGCTGGCGGCATGAACGTCCGGTCGACCCGACGCTGACGTCGCCGAACGGCACGCGGACGCGCCGCCTGCGTGTCGTACCGATGATGAACAAATCGCAGACCGATATCGCGTATGGCCTGGTCGGCATCCGCCGTGCGGATCCCGAGTACTACGCGACGTGGGTGATGAACAACGCGCTGGGGCAGTACGCGCTCGGAGGACGGCTGGGCGATAGCATCCGGGAGCGGCAGGGCATGGCGTACTACGTATACAGCTCGCTGGATGCGAGCATCGCCGCCGGTCCGCTGCTGATTCGGGCTGGGGTTGCGGCGTCGAACGTGGAGCGCACGATCGCGTCCATCGACACCGAGCTGCGCAGCCTGCGCACGAACGGGTTGACGGCGACCGAGCTCGACGAATCGAAGCAGTACCTGATTGGGTCGCTGCCGCGACAGCTCGAGACCAACTCGGACATCGCCGGCTTCCTCTTGACCGCCGAGATCTTCGAGCTTGGCTTGGACTTCGACGAGCAGCTACCGGATCTGATCGCCGGCGTGTCGCTCGAAGCCGCTAACGCCGCGGTCAGCCGTCTGCTCGACCCCGAGCGCGCCACGGTCGTGGTCGCCGGCCCATGGGATGGTAGCAACAGGACTGGATAATAGATGGCGCAGATAGGGTTTAGCCGCAGATTCGGGGATTAGGAGATTCGGGCGAACCGCCACAGATTTCGCAGATTGAAACGTCTTCTGTCGGTGCCATCGGTGGCTCTCTTTGTTGGAATCTGTGAAATCGGCGCAATCTGCGGCCTGACCAATCTGCGAAATCCTTCCAATGCCCGTCCGCGCCATCTTTTTCGACGTCGACTTCACGCTCATCTTTCCGGGTCCGACGTTTCAAGGGGAGGGGTACGAGCGCTTCTGCCGCGCGCACGGCGTCAGCGTCGATGCCGCCCGCTTCGACGCGGCCGTGGCCGCCTCTTCGTTCATCCTCGACGAAGTGGAGGAGCCGGTCTACGACGATGAGCTCTTCGTCCACTACACCGCGACGATCATCGAGCACATGGGCGGGCGAGGCGTCGGTGTCATTCGCGCCGCGCGGGAGATCTACCGGCAGTGGGCGTCGAACCATCATTTCGAGCTGTACGACGATGTCGAACCGACGCTGGCGGCGCTCGCCGGTCGCGGACTGGTCATCGGCGTCATCTCCAACTCGCACCGAAGCCTGGCGGCGTTCTCGGAGCACTTCGCGCTCGAGCGCTACATCGCCATCGCCATTTCGTCGGCCGAGCATGGCTACATGAAGCCGCACCGCAGTATCTTCGAAGCGGCGCTCGAGCGAGCCGGCGCTCGTCCGGAGGAGGCGGTCATGGTCGGCGACAGCTTGCGCGCCGACATCGAGGGCGCGTTGGCGGTGGGCGTGCGCGCGGTGTTGCTGCGACGCTCGGGCGACCGGCCGGCCCACCTGCCCGACGGCGTCAGCATCATCACGTCTCTTCGCGACGTGCTCACCTTGGTCTGAACACGACGTCATGGGTATCAGCCTGCGCGATCTGCACACGCTCGACGAGTATCGACAAGTCGTCGACCTCGAACGGGAGATTTGGGGCTACACCGATTCGAACGACCTGGTCACGCTGCCGGTCTTCATCATCACGATGAAGCGCGGTGGGATTCTCGTCGGCGCGTTCGACGAGTCGGAGCGCATGGTCGGATTCGTGTTCTCGCTCGTCGGCATGAAGCCACCCCAGCGCGGCCGCCGCGCTGGGGACCCCGTCAAGGAAGGGCGCATCACCCACTGGTCGCACATGCTCGGCGTGCTGCCGGACCACCGCAGCAGCGGTCTGGGCCGGCAGTTGAAGCTCGCCCAGCGGGAGCGGGCGCTGGCGGCCGGCGTCGACTTGATCGAGTGGACGTTCGATCCGATGCAGGCCGTGAACGCGCACCTCAACTTCTCGCGCTTGGGCGTGGTCTCGGATGAGTACTGCCGGAACGTGTACGGCGAGTCGACGAGCACACTGCACCGCGGCACGCCGACCGATCGGCTCATCGTGCAATGGAACCTTCGCGATCCCCACGTCGAGCGCCGACTGGACGTCGTCAGCGCCATTCAGGTGAGAACGCCGGAAGCGATCGCCGCACCGCTGATCAATCACACCACGATGGTTGGCGGCAGGCTGGCGACGACGGCACTCGACCTCGGCATCGAGGCGGCTCGAGCGTGGCTCGAGATTCCGGTGGCGTTCACGGATATCCAGCAGGAGACGCCGGCTCTTGCGCTGGACTGGCGCCTGCGCACGCGTGAGGCGTTCGAAAGCTACGTGACCCGCGGCTACCGCGTCGTCGACTTTGTACTCGACCGTGGCAACAGCCGAGGGCGCTATCTGCTGTCCAGGTGAAGATTTTTCTGCCGGCGCGTTGCGAATTCGTACGCAACGCCGACCCGTTCGTACGCAACGCCGACCCGCTCGTACGTAACGCCGACCCCGTTCGTACGTAGCGCAGACCCCGTTTCGTACGTAGCGCAGACCTTTAGGTCTGCCCTCAGCAGCATTGGCAGGCCTGAAGGCCTTCGCTACGCAGGTTTTCGTGACAGATTCTTCGTACGCGTGCCGTGGCTTGCTTCCTGCAGCCGGGGAAGTCGCACACGCGGGTCCCTCCCGCCCGCCCGATCCGAGGAGAAAACGATGACTCGATTTGTGAGCTCGACTTTGGCGGCTGTCGCGCTGGCTGGGTTGGTCAGCGCGTCCGCACAGACTCCTCAGCAGCCACGGCCGCGCGACGAACAGACCCCGAAGGCGAAAACGGTGACCGTGACGGGCTGCATCGCGAAGTCGGACGCGAAGAGTGCCCCGGGATCGACCGCGCCGTTCGTGCTGACCAACGTCGAGGGCGGCTCGGCGTCCACGTACGCGCTGATTCCCACGCCGGGCGCCGACCTGGCATCGCACGTCAACCACAAGGTCGAGGTGACTGGTGCAATGCCGCGACAGTCGAGCGGCGGCGCCGGCGCCGAGCGATCTTCGGACTCCACGCGTGGCACAGGCGGCGATATGCCGACGCTCGCCGTACAGTCGGTGAAGATGATCGCAAACAGCTGTACCTCCTAGATCGCCCCGCAGGAGGCGGGGCAAGGCCATACTGTGCCGCCGGCGGCGGGCCCACGCGACACTGCCTTATCCCGGTGGCCACGCCATCGCACGCCCAGCCAGCAGGTGCAGATGAATGTGAAACACCGTCTGCCCTGCCTGGCTGTTGGTGTTGAAGACAGTGCGATAGCCCGAGCCGTCGAATCCCTTCTCCGCCGCAATCAGCGCCGCACGACGCACCATCGCGCCCACCAGCTCGTCGTACTCCGGCTTCAGTTCGTTCAACGTCGCGATGTGCTCGCGCGGCACGATCAGCACGTGCAGCGGCGCCTCGGGCCTGATATCCGAGAACGCGACGATTCGATCGTCTTCATACACGCGGGAAGATGGGATTTCGCCGGCGATGATGCGACAGAACAGACAGGACATGGAGGAGAGTATATCGACGTGCCCCTACACGTGAGGGGCGACCCAGGCTCTGTCGAGCTCATCCGGATCTTCGACTACACTTCGTCACGCAGTAGGGCTAGAGTGACGTAACGGCACGCGGCGCGCGCCGGAGGGAGGGATGCCATGCTGCGAGAGAAATACAACAATCTCGAGACGCAAGCTAGTGAGCTCGGGATCAAGAACCTTGTCGTCAAGGAAGAGGGCGGCAAGTTGTTGCTGAGCGGAACATCGACGTACCAACTCGAGAAGGATCTCTTGTGGGACTCGATCAAGAAGCACGCCGGCTGGGAGAACGAGGTCGCGGCTGATATCCAAGTCGAGAAGACCGACATTCACGGCATCCACACCGTCAAACCGGGCGAGAGCCTCTCAAAGATTGCCAAGGTCCACCTGGACAACGCCAACCGCTACATGGAGATCTTCAACGCCAATCGCGACAAGCTGAAGGATCCGGATCTCATCCAGCCCGGCCAGCAGCTCGTGATCCCGAATCGCTAACGACAATCACCGCACGCGGGATGCCTTGCAGGTCGGCTCGGATGTCGACGAGCGACAAGCCAGGCGTTCCGCGCACGGCTTCCCGCACCGCATCCGCCTGACCCGCGCCGATTTCCATCAGCATGCATCCGTCAGCCGTCAGCCCATGCGCGGCCGCGCCGAGCAACGCGCGCACATCACGTAAGCCGTCGGCGCCGCCGAACAGCGCCGCCTCGGGCTCGTGATCGCGCACCTCGGGTTGGAGGGCTCCCCGGTCGCCGTCTGGCACGTACGGCGGGTTGGCGACGATCAGATCGATCGGCTCGTCGACGCCGGCGAGATACGGGCCAAAGTGAAAACGGATGCGTTTGTCGGTGCGCCAGCGACGGGCGTTCTGATACGCCACCAGGAGCGCGTCCTCGGAGATGTCCGTCGCGACCAGCCGCGCGTCGGGCCATTCGCACGCGAGCGTCACGGCGAGGCAACCTGAGCCCGTCCCGACATCGACGATGAGCGGTCCGGAACCTGGCGTCGATCCATCGTCTGGCAGCGCGTCTGCCTCCGCGCGTTCCTCCGCGCGAAGCGCTTCGGCGAGACCGACGTAGCGCGTAGCGCGAAGGCGGAGCGCCTCCTCGATCAGCAGCTCGGTCTCGGGTCGC
>DAINCF010000227.1:0-10884 GCA_036732565.1 Vicinamibacterales bacterium | reverse complement strand
TGACTGGCCGATCTCGTCGAGCATGGCCGGCACGTCGAGAAACTCTTGCCACCGCGTGACGATCGCCACACCGTCGGCGCCGTCGAGCGCCTCGCGCAGCGACGTCGCATAGGCGACACGCGGATCGTTCAGCGCCGCCCGCGCACTCGCGGCGGCGATCGGATCGAACGCCCGCACCTCGGCGCCCTCGTCCAGGAGTTGGCGAATCACCGGAAACGCCGGCGACTCACGGACATCGTCCGTGTCCGGCTTGAACGCCAGTCCGAGCACCGTTACTCGACGACCCTTCAGCCCGCCCAACTCGCGCTGCAGCAACCGCACCACCTCGCGCGACTGGCGCTGGTTGCGATCGAGGACGGCCTGGAGCACCGACATCTCGACGCCGTGCGCATGTCCGTGGCGCACCAGCGCGGTCACATCCTTGGGCAGGCAACTGCCACCGAACCCGCATCCCGCCTCGAGGAACGACGCCAGCGGGGCCTGCACGCGGCCCCGGCCATCCACTTCGGGTCTCAGGTAATTCGACAGGTGCACGCCCTTCATGACGTCCACGATGTCGATGTCGCCGAGGGCGCTCGCCAGCTCCGCCAGCTCGTTCGCAAACGAGATCTGCGCCGCCAGCATCGCGTTGGAGGCGTACTTGATCATTTCCGCCGTGCGCGTGTTCACGCGCAGCACGTCGACACCGTCGAACGACTTGTAGAGCGCCGCCAGACCGTCCAGGCTCCGCTCGTCGCAGCCGCCGATGACGATGCGGTCGGGGTGCATGAAATCGGCGACCGCCTGACCCTCGGTGAGGAACTCCGGGTTGGCGCCGACGCCGAAATCTGCGCCGGCACGTTTGCCCGACGCCCGCTCGAGAATGGGCACGACCACCTGATCCGTCGTGCCCGGCACGACAGTGCTCTTCACGACCACGATCTGATAGTGATTCGTGCCCGCCATGGCGTTGCCGATCTCGTCGGCGACGCCTCGCACGGCGGTGAGGTCGATGCCGTCGGCCGTCGACGGCGTTCCGACGGCGATGAGGACGACGTCCGCACCCCGAACGGATCCGGCGAGATCGCTCGTCACCGTGAACGTGCGCCCGACGGTCTGTTGCAGGAGCGCGTCGAGCCCGACCTCGTGAATCGGCGCCCGTCCCTGCTCGATGAGTCGCAGCTTGGCTTCGTCTTTGTCGACGCAGATGACCTCGCAGCCTCGAGCCGCCAGGCACGCGCCGGTGACGAGGCCGACGTAGCCCGCACCGATGATGGTGACTTTCATCAGTTGGCCTCGGCCGTTCTGTTGCCCGAATACCACAGCAGGCTCCGCCGCAGGCCTTGATCCAAATCGACGCGTGGGTCGTAGCCCAGCTGCTGCCGCGCCTTCTCGATGATGGGGCAGCGCCGGGCCGGGTTGTCGACGAGATAGGCCGCGTCGCGGCTGACGCCCGTGACCAGCCGACCTTGATAGCCGAACAGCTCCCGGCCGAGGGCGATCAAGCGCTCCGCGAGCTCGCGCATCGAAATCTCCGGGCGCTCGACGCCGACGTTGTACGGTTCGCCGTCACCGCCCCGGACCAGCGCCTTGTAGTAGCCGCTCACGGCGTCGGCGACGTAGCAGAACGTCCGTGTCGGCGCGCCGTCCGAGAGCATCACGATGTCCTCGCCGTTGAGGATGTTGCGCGCGAAGTCCGGGATCACGCGGCCGTCCGTGATCTTGAGGCCGGGGCCGTAGTTGTTGAAGGGCCGCGCCATGCGCGTCGGCACGCCGTGCACCTGGGCGAAGTTGACGCAGAGCGTCTCGCCATAGCGCTTCGACTCGTCGTAGCACGCGCGCGGGCCGGTGCACGAGACGTTGCCGCGATAGTCCTCGGCCGTGGGAATGAACTGCGCGAATGGATCGCCGTAGATTTCGCTGCTCGAATAGTAGAGAAAGCCTCGGACCGGCCGTCCGTTCCCCGCCGCCTTCCGGCTCCGATCGAGCAGCAGCCGCAGTCCGTTCACATTGGCATCCATCGTCTCGATCGGCTTGGCGCGGTAGATGATCGGCGACGCGATGCCCGCGGCGTGGATGATGTAGTCGAGCGGACCGATGTCGTCGGGCAGCGGATCGAGGATGTCGTGCTTGATGATCCGCAAGTCCCGGCGACCCGAGAGCGCTTGCAGCCATTCCGGTGTGCCGCGCATGAAGTTGTCGACGGCGATGACCTGAATGTCCTGGCCCGCGCCCCGCGTGCGGTTCCAATGCAGCGGTGCCTGGACCAGGTAGTAGCCGAGAAACCCGGCCGCCCCCGTGATCAGGAGCGTCGAGCCCGCCATTGCGGAGAAGTCGTCCGCCAGCTCTGTTTCGAGAAACTCGAGATCGGTGTCGATGACGTCTTGTGCCGTGTGCATGCGAAACCCAAGAAAAGTGGGAGCCGGCTTCAGCCCGCCCTTGGTCCGCCCAAAGGCGGACCCCACGTACTAAACGTATAGCCAGGCCGCGTCCTGGTCGGAGATGGCCGCGACCGGTTCGGGCCATGTGATCCCGAAGGCCGGATCGTCGAAGCGGACCCCGCCGGCCAATGTTGGTGCGTACGCGTGGGTCGTGCCATACCACAGCTCGCTGGCATGCTCGGTCGTCTGGTAGCCGTGCGCGCATCCTTTGGGGATGTAGAGCATGCGGCGATTGGTCGCCGAGAGCTCGACGCCGACCCACGAGCGGAACGTGCGGCTGCCGGGGCGGAGATCGAGGGCCACGTCGAAGACCGCGCCTTGCGTGCAGCGAACGAGTTTCACTTCCGAGGCATCGCCCGACTGGTAATGCATCCCGCGTAGCGTGCCCTTGCGATCGCTGAACGCCGTGTTCGCTTGCACGAGTCGGGTCTCCAGGCCCTTGGCCGAGAACTCCTCCTCACACCAGACCCGCGCGAACAAACCGCGATGATCGGCACGCGGTTCGGGCTCCACAATCCACACGTCCTCGATTGTTGTCGGCAAAAAGCGCATGGAGCGTTAGAGTCCCTTGTCCACCGACCGGTCCGCCGCAGCGGGCGCGAAGGCGGAAGCGCTTTGCGCGAAGGCCGACACCGTGCCAGTGACGTCGAAATGCGCGTCCTGCTCAGCTCGCAGTCGATCGCTGACGCGACCCTCCGGCATCTCCACATCCGCCATCCGGATCGGCTCGTCCCGCGCGAGGTCTCGCGTCACCACCGCACCTTCCGAGAGGCCGATGGGCAGCAACTGTTCCTGGCGCGCCACGGCCGCGTTCTCGATGGCACCGTAGGCGCAGAACCCGCCCAACCCGTCGAGCGTCTCACCGGCACGGAGCGCGCGCTTGGCGACGGCGATGACGTCGCAGCGAGGCGGACCGATGGGTGCCACCGTCGCGTCGCCGAACAGCGCCGCTCGGGCAATCGTCGACGCGACCTGGATATGCGGCAAGTGGAACGGGGTGTAGAACACGTAGAACGGCCCGTCGCCCATCTTGAGGTAGGCGAGATGCCGCATCTTCAACGGATGATCCTCGTGAACCACGACGAACGCACCGGTGTGGGGCTCGGCGCCGAGCGCGTAGTCGACGAGACCGCCCGCGAGCATGGCGTCGGCGGGCAGCTTGCCCGCGATCTCCTTCACGTGCGCGCACGGCGGGCCAAACATCCCGCGCACGCCGACGCCGAAGCCCGTCGCGTTGGCGAGCACCGTCGCTTCCATCGAGAGCTTGGTCCCGTCGGCGAACGCCGTCACGCTCCGGGGATCCTGGTGATACTTCAGCGCGAACTCCCGTTGCGTCTCCGGCGTGCGGTAGTGGTCGACGAGGCCCTTCAAGTTGCCGGCGGCCACGGGTTTCAGGCCGAGCGATCGCAGATAGCGGAGCAGCGTCATGGCCACGCCGGGCTCATCGCCGTCGGTGTCGGTCATCACCACACCCGCGCGGTCGGCGTGCACTTTCAAGATCGGGCCGAGCGTCGAGTCGAGCTCGGCGTTCACCAGCACCAGATGCTTCTTCGCGGCGAACGCGGCGAGCGCGACCTGCGCGCCGAACTCGATCGTTCCGGTGACGTCGACGATGACGTCGAGCGATCGGGCCTCACACATCGCGAGCGGATCGTCGAGGACGACGACGGGGCCGGTCGGCGCGTGGCGATCGATGTCAGCGGTTCGGCGGCCGAGCACGAAGTTGCTGCAGCCGACCGCTTCGAGCGCTTCGACGGCGCGCTGCGGCGTCCGATTGGCGATGGCGGCCACCCGCAGACCGTGAACCGGCGCCAGCAGGTGCACCAGCATCATCCTGGCCGTCCGGCCCGCGCCGACCAGGCCGATTTGCACCGGCTGTCCAGCCGCGTGTCGCCGTTCGAGCTCCGTATCAACTGCTGCCATTACGCACACTCCACTCGTCCTCGGCGCGGCCAGGAGTCCGCGCTTTCGGGGACTTTGTTCCCAGGATCGGCAGGCGTCCGCCGTCGCGTCGACGCGCGCCTCGTGCGGTTGGCCTCGAACCGTAAGGAAGATCGACCGATTCGCGCCCAACTGAGCAATGGGTATGCCACAATTCGCTTGGCACGGTCGGTGCCTTACCATTTCGCGCGGGAACGCCGGAAAACATGGAGGTCCTCGCAACGGAGAAGTTACGGCTCCCGAACATTTTTGTCTGCTCCTGCATGACCTAGTGCGCCAAATCGTGAAGTCGGGTCTATGCTATCGGGGCGGTTGTGCTTGGTCTTCTTTTTGCTGAGGTAACGACAACCTCGTGTTCTGTTCATACGGTACCCTTTCGGAAGCATCGGCGCATGCATGAGCACCACCTGCTAGTTGTCAGCACTGATGCTTCGGTGCTCTCTGGACGTTCGTCGGCATTGACGGCCGCCGGCTACGTCGTCACTGCGTGCGCCGGTTTTCCCGAAGCGAGGCAAAGCCTCGCCGCGGGAACGAGTCCCGACGTACTCATCACCGATGTGCGGTTGGGACCGTACAACGGTTTGCATCTCGTCGCGATCGCGCGCGTCGAGCATCCACGCACGCTGGCGATCGTGATCGGCCAGGCGGATCAAGTACTCGAGGCCGAAGCGCGTGGCCTTGCCGCTCGATATCTCGTCGGCCCCTTGTCGGGATCCGATCTCGTCAGCGCGGTGGCCGATGCGCTCATGGCCCCGCGGCCACGACGTCGCTGGCCGCGCAAGCGACCCACCAACGACATTCACGTACTCGTCGGTGGGCTTCGCGGCCGCGTGCTCGACGTGAGCTACGGCGGGATGGCGTTGGAGATCTTCGGATCGGATGTGCCGGACGATGGCTTCTCCGTCGAGCTCCCCGAGCACGGCCTCGGTCTGCAAGGGCGACGCGTCTGGATGCACCAGCTCGATCCGTCGCTGCCGTTCAGTTGCGGCATCTCGGTGCCGGCGACCGACACGAACTGGCGCAGCTTCGTCGACGGCCTTCAAGCAGAAGCCGTTCTCGGCTGACCTGCGGGCACCCCTGAGGGGTGCCCTCCACACACAATCTGATCGTGGTCGGCAGGCACCTCTTCGGAGGTGCCGGGCTGATGATCTAGAGTCGCGCGAATCCGCGATCGACGCTCTCGCGATCGCGCGCGACGCTCTCGCCGATCGCGTCGGTGCGGATGGGCGCCATGCGGAAGCGTTGAAACGGCATGTGGCATCCGTACTTGCGCAGGAAGTTGAGGAAGCGCTTGTAGTCGTTCGGCGGCATGTTGAACAACTGCACGAGCGCCTTGTAGTTGCCGCGCGTCTCTTCGAGCCCGCCGCGAACGAGAAACCGCAGATCATCGCGCGTGAGATCGCGCGACATGAACGGCTCGTACGCGACTTCCCAGAACGATTCGCCGCCGTGCAGCATGCGGTCCATCAGCGCTTGCGCCACCATCGGCGGCACCACCTTGCCGTTCTCGCTGATGATCGGCACCACCGCCGCCGGCGCGATGACTTCACTCGGCAGGTCTTGCGGACGGATGCTCGAGCCGGCGCAGCGGCAGATCAATCGCTCCGCGATATTGCGCAGCTCGCGAACGTTGCCGGGCCATTCGTAGCTCTCCAGCACGCGGAGCGCGTCCGGCGTGCATACGGGGAGCGGCACGCCATGCTGCTCGGCGAACACGCGAAGGAAGTGCTCGAGCAGCGGCTGGACATCGTCGGGACGATCCTTGAGCGGTGGAATCGTGATGTGAATCACGTTCAGCCGGTAGTACAGATCCTCGCGGAAGTCGCCCGATTGAATGCGCTCGAGGACGCGGCGATTGGTCGCGGCGATGATCCGCACGTCGGCGGTCAGCTTGCGCCGGTCGTCGGTGCCGACGCGCTGAATCTCGCCGGTCTCGAGGAAGCGCAAGAGCAGCGCCTGCATGCGCAGCGACATCTCGCCCACCTCGTCCATGAAGACGGTGCCGTTGTGGGCGGACTCGAAGAGGCCGCGCTTGTCGCGATACGCGTCCGTGAAGCTGCCGCGCGCATGCCCGAAGAGCTCGGACTCGAGCAACGTATCGGGCATCGCCGCGCAGTTGATGGTCATCAGCGGCGCATGCCGTCGTTTGCTACGCTCATGGATGAGGTGGGCGATGATCTCTTTGCCGACGCCGCTCGCGCCGGTGATGAGGACCTTCGCATCTGATCGGGCCGCGTACTCGACCTCTTGTTGCACCAGCCGCAGGGCTGCACTGCGTCCAATCAAGGTCACGCTGTTCCGCATGGGTTCTACTTTGTCGAGGGAAGACAGTCGAGAACTCTATATGACAGGAGCGACGAACACGTAACTTTATACCTGCATTTGGTAGAAAAGATCAAGCACCTAAAACGAGGAACTGCTCACTTCTGCTGAAAAAAGTCTGGCTCTCAAAGTACAGAATTCGGATCGGCAACTCTCGCTGGCCTCTTCCAGATTCTCTCCCGGGCCCGATTTTGATCAAGGTAAGTGGTCTCCGGCGGTACTTACCTTTCGCCTCGTGGGGCGGGTTTGCAACCACGTGTCACGAAAAGGCCTGCGGAATCACTAGCGCTATAGTCGAGCGAGGGTCTCGACAGTTGGCCAAGGAATTGCTGTAGTGGCGCGCGTCAGAGAGGAAGGCGGAAGTCGACAGTCATGCGAAGGCGTTCCATCCCCCCGATTACGACCTTGCAACATCGAGCGCGTTTGGCGCTGCCGGGAGTGATGATAGCGGCGGCGCTGTCGGCACTGCCGGTTCACAGCGAAGCGTACACGCTGAGCCCGGAATGTCTGACGGGCAGCGTTCGGCACTGCGAAGCGACCGAGGAATCGTTCACCCCGTCCGACACACGTGCGACGTCAGAGACCGCCTTCGACGCTCGCGCCGATCTGTTCGGCTCGATGACGGTCATCGACCGGCCGGGCGCCACGATGGCCAGCAAGGCCATGCCTGCCAGCGATTTCGTGCAGATCGCGTTTGCGTTGGAGCGCAGCTCGACACCCCAGGCCGTGCTCGACGTGCTGACGTCGGGCTCGTGGCATACGGGTCTCCGCACTGCGTCCCTGGAATTCGGCAGCGACGGCATTGTCGAGCCGTTGGCGAGCACGTCGCAGACGCCGGCGGCCAACCCCACCCCAGTCCCGGAGCCGGCCAGCCTGCTGCTGTTCGGATCGGGTCTGGCAGGTTTGGCGGGCATCGCCCGCCGGCTTCGCCGCCGCAAGGCCGGCTAAGCCCCGTGCACGCAGAGACCCACACGCGCAGATAGCGCGGTGCCACCCCAACGCGGTTGCCGCGTGGGGACTCGTGGCCGACGGGATCCCTGGTTCCCGGTTCGGCGATCAAGGGCTCAGAGGCGATGCAACGATAGCGTCGCCGCTGGGCCTTTCCTTTTGAGGGTGTAGTATCAGGAGAAATTGCCCCAGGCGTGAAGAAAGTCATACAAGACAGAGACTTTCGTCCGATCGCGGGCTGTTGCCCTACTCGGAAACGACAAAACTGACGGAACTAGCCCACCTTAGCTGTTACTGTGAATGGCCTTCGCCTTGCTACAGAGAGTCCGGGAATTCCCAGGTTGAACGCCTCTGCTCACGGAAATCTCCGGAGTTTCGTCGCTGTTGCCCTCGTCATCGCGAGCTTCGGTGTCCTCTATGCGGGGGTCTTCCGTGATCTCGTCCTCGACTGGTCGACCGACGACAACTACTCCCACGGCTTCCTGATCGTCCCGATCGCGGCGTACTTCGTGTGGGAGCGGCGCCGCGCCCTCGCCCAGGCGCTGAAGGCCCCCGACCTCGTGGGTCTCGGTCTCATCGCCTTTGGCCTGGCGCTGCTTGTGGCGGGCGTGCTTGGGGCGGAATTGTTCCTGACGCGGGTTTCGCTGCTCTGGGTCCTCGCCGGCGCGATCGTCTTCGTGCTGGGATGGCGGCCCCTACGAATCCTGTTGTTCCCGCTCCTGTTCCTGGCGTTGATGATCCCGATACCCGTGTTGATTTTCAACCAGATCGCGTTCCCGTTACAGCTCGTCGCCTCGCGCGTCGGCGCCGCCGGATTGAGCGCGTTGGACATTCCGGTGCTTCGCGAGGGGAACGTCATCGCGCTGGCGACGATTCAACTGGAAGTGGCGGAAGCGTGCAGCGGCATTCGTTCGCTCATCTCGCTCCTCACCTTGGGCATCGTCCTCGGCTACTTCATGGACTCGCGATCGTGGGTGCGAGTGACCTTGGCGTTGGCCACGGTGCCGATCGCGGTGCTCTCGAACGGTCTTCGCGTGGCCGGCACGGGGGTGGCGGCCCACTACTATGGCAACGCAGCCGCCGAAGGCTTCTTGCACACGTTTTCTGGATGGATCGTGTTCGTCGTGGCGCTGGCGATGTTGTTGATCGGACAGCAGGCGCTCGTCTGGTTCTTTCCGGAACGGCCGCATCCGCGCCCACATGTGGCCCCCGACGGCGACGCCCACGCCGCCATCAGCGCATGATCATTTACAGCAGCCGACTGTTGGCGATTGCGGCGATGCTTGCCGGCACCGCCGTGTACCTGAACGCGGCGGCACGACCCGAGCAGATCCCGGCGCGCCAGTCCCTCGCGGCGCTCCCGATGACGATTGGGGAGTGGAGGGGACAGCGTGCGCCGGATCTGGATGCCACGACGCTCCAAGTGCTTGGCGTCGATGACTACGTGTCGCGGATCTACTCCGAGCGCGGCGAGCCGGTGCTGAGCGTGTATGTTGGCTACTACATGAGTCAGCGCAAGGGCGATACGATTCACTCGCCGATGAACTGCTTGCCAGGTGCCGGATGGCTTCCGACCGTGGCGGAGCGCATCGTCATCCCCTCGCGCGATGGTGCCGCGATCGATGTCAATCGCGTCCTGATTCAAAAGGGCGACGAGCGGCAGGTGGCGCTCTATTGGTATCAGGGGCGCGGACGATCGGTCGCGAACGAATATCTGAGCAAGGCTTTTCTGGTGTGGGATGCCGCGACGCGTCATCGGACGGATGGCGCGCTCGTCCGCGTCATCAGCCCGATTCGTGGATCGGATCTCTCAGGCGCCCTTGCCGACGATCGATCGCGCCGTTTCGTCCAGGCGTTGTATCCGCACCTCGCAGACTATTTGCCGAACTGAAGATGGCGGGGCCGCCCTGAGGCTTTCGGGGCTTCGGGCCTGGGGCCTGGGGCTTGGAGACTTGATTGTGACGAAGCTTTTCGAACGTGCGGGGACGTTGATCGCCGTGACGCTGGTTGTCATGGTGATCGGGGCGTGCTCGACGGATCCGCAAGCGGCCAAGCAAGAGCATCTCGAGCGCGGGCGGGCGTACTTCGCGCAGAAGAAATACAACGAGGCCATCATCGAGCTTCGCAACGCCGTGCAGATCGACGCGCGCTTTGGCGAGGCTCGCTATCAGCTCGCCGATGCCTATGCTCAGATTGGCGACGCGGACAACGCGTTCCGCGAGTACGTCCGAGCCGCGGATCTCCTGCCGGACGCGAAGGTACAGCTCAAGGCCGGCATGCTCTTGCTGCTGAGCGGACGCCACCAGGACGCGAAGGCGCGCGCGGAAAAGGTGCTGGCCGGCGATCCCAACGACATCCAGGCTCACATCCTGCTCGGCAATGCCCTGGCCGGCATGAAGGACTTCGATGCCGCCGTCGAGCAGATGCAGCGCGCCATCAAGACGGATCCCAATCCCGGCCTCTCGTACGCCTCGCTCGGCAACTTCGAGCTGCAGCGCGGCAATCGGGCGGAGGCCGAGGCGGCCTTCGCCAAGGCCATCGAGCTCGATCCCGCATCGGCGGCGGCCCAGGTGGCGCTTGGCAATTATCGTCTCGCAGTCGGCGATCGCGCGCAGGCCGAGACGGCGTTTCTCAAGGCGCTGGAGCTCGATCCGCACAACATCATCGCGCTGCGATCGACGGTGGCGTTGTACCTGACATCGCGGCAGCTCGATCGGGCCGAGCCGTTTCTCTTGAAACTGATCGACGAGACGAAAGACTCGACGCCGAGCTTCGTCCTGGCCGATGTCTACAGCTCCACGGGCCGAACCGATCTCGCCGTCGAGCGCCTGAAGGCGCTGCAGAAGAACCAGGCCGACTTTCTCCCCGCCACCTTACGCCTCGCGGCGATCGCGTATACGGACGGTCGAAAAGACGAGGGGCACGCGAACGTCGATCAGGCCATCAAGTCGGCGCCGAAAGCCCCGCAGGGCTACGTGATCAAGGCGCGGTTCCTGCTCGCCGAGCAAAAGACGGACGAGGCGGTGACGCAGTTGCGCGCGGCGGTCTCGGCGGCGCCCGACTATGCGAGCGCGCACTACTGGCTGGCTGAGACCTACCTGCGGCAGGGCAAGATCGACGAGGCCCGCGCCGCGTTCACTGAGACGTTGGGGTTGACGCCGGCGTTCGTGCCGGCCCAAGTCGCGCTGTCGTCGATCCATCTGCGCATGCGTGAGCTCGACCCGGCGCTGACCTACGCCACGCAGGCCGTGAC
>DAINCF010000226.1:0-10939 GCA_036732565.1 Vicinamibacterales bacterium | reverse complement strand
AGGCCTCTTTTCGCGACATCTTGCTGAAGCGTGGCGAGCACCGCTCCAACGGGCGGCGGACGCCGCCCTAAACGAAAAAGAGTGGGCAAATCGCCCACTCTGGTGTTACCCAGGTTGACCCGACCTTTAAGTGTAACACGGGCTCAGGCCTGTGGCGTGAGTCCTGGGTCTTGCGGACGCGCCCAGGGCCTCGAGCCGTACTGGCCTTGCCACAGGTCCCCAGTCGGAAGCCTCAAGCCGGCGCGCGCACGGTCGCCTCGAGCGGGCGGGCGACGAGATCGTAGCCGTGCGCCCCGACGATTTCCCCGTCGATCATGTCGCCCGCCCGGAACGCCGCCGGGTCGCAGTCCGTGAGGTAGACCAGGGGATCGATATCCGGGGCCTGGCCCTCGAGTCGTGCCGCGATGACCAACTCGTGGTCCGGCGAGGGGCCGTCCACGATGAGTCGAGCTGTGTCACCGACGCGTCGGCGCTGCCGCTCGGCGACGAGCTGCTGCTGCACGGCCATCAGCGTGTCGCGACGCGACTCCTTCATCGCGTCCGGCACATCGTCGGCCATCTCGAACGCCGCCGTGCCTTCCTCGTGCGAATAGGTGAAGACGCCGAGATGGTCGAACTGCACGGTGCGCACGAAGTCCACGAGCTCGTCGAAGTCTTCCTCGGTTTCGCCAGGGAAGCCGACGATGAACGTCGTCCGGAGCGTCACGCCCGGCACGCGATGGCGGATGCGTTGCAGCAGCGTCTCGTAGGACGCTCGCGTGCCGGGCCGCCGCATGCGGCGCAGGACGGCGTCGGACGCGTGCTGCAACGGCAGATCGATATAGCGACAGACTTTCTCGCACTCGGCGATGGCGTCCAGCACCTCGTCGGTGATCGTGGTGGGGTAGAGATAGAGGAGGCGAATCCAGTCGAGGCCATCCACCGCGTTCAGCTCGCGCAGCAGACGCGCCAACGCCCCACGCTCCTTGCGATCGATCCCGTAGAAGGTGGTGTCCTGCGAGATCAGGAGCAGCTCCTTGACGCCGCGCGCCGCGAGCTGCCGGGCCTCTGCCACGATCGAATCGATCGGCCGGCTGCGGTAGTGCCCGCGCATCTTCGGGATGATGCAGAAGGCGCACTTGTAGTCGCAGCCCTCGGCGATCTTCACGTAGGCGTAGTGCCCTGGCGTCGTCAGCCGGCGCGGGGTTGCGGCGTCGTAGATATAGGTCGGAAGATCGACGCCAAATTGCGGTTGTAGGGGCGGTTCGCGAACCGCCTCTACCTGTGGCGTATCGCGACGGTAGAACGTCATCGGGCTGGCGCCCGCGCCAGCTCCGGACAGGGCGTCCAAAATTCGCGGGACTTCGCCCGTGCCGAGCACGGCGTCGATCTCGGGGATTTCCCGCTTCAGCTCGTCGCGGTAGCGCTCCGCCAGGCAGCCGGTGACGACGAGGCGTCGGCCCGCTCCGTCCTTCTTGAGCGCGGCCATCTCCAGGATCGTGTCGATGGACTCCTGCTTGGCGCGGTCGATGAACGCGCAGGTGTTGACGACAACGACGTCCGCCTGGGTGGCGTCAGCGGTGATGTCGTGTCCCGCCTGTTCGACCAGGCCCAACATGACCTCGGCGTCGACGAGATTCTTGGGGCAGCCAAGGGATACAAAGCCGATCTTCATGCAGCCCCCTATCATCTCACGTCAGCCCACCCGGGGCCCGGGGTCTGAGGCCTGGACGTGAGGCGTGAGCCTGGCGGCGGACCGCGTAGGGGCGCGGTTCGCGAACCGCCCCTACACCTAGGGATATAGGCGGTACAGCATCCGTGGGTAGGGAATCGTTTCCCGTAAGTGCTCGAGGCCGCAGATCCAGGTGACCACGCGCTCGATGCCCATGCCGAAGCCGCCGTGCGGGACGGTGCCGTAGCGGCGCAGGTCGAGGTACCACTCGAACGCGTCGGGCGGCAGGTCGTGCTCCTTGATGCGCTGGAGCAGCAGATCGTAGTCGTCGAGTCGCTGACCGCCCCCGATGATCTCGCCGTACCCTTCGGGCGCCAGGACGTCGACGCACAGCGCACGGTCCGGACGGTCCGCGTCGGGCTTCATGTAGAACGCCTTCACGGCGGCAGGGTAGTGCGTGACGCAGACCGGGCGATCGAAGCCCTCCGACAGCACCGTCTCGTCGGTGCCGCCGAGGTCGGTACCGAACTGGAATGGGAGCCCCTTGTCTTGCAGGATTTTCGCCGCCTCGTCGTAGGTGACGCGTGGGAACGGCGTCTTGACCACCTCGAGCTTGGAGGTGTCGCGCTCCAGCAACTTCAACTCTTGCCGGCGCCGATCCAACACGCGCTCGACCACCGAGGTGACGAGACGCTCGGCCAGCGAGATCACGTCATTGAGATCGGCATAGGCCATCTCCGGCTCGACCATCCAGAACTCGGTGAGATGCCGCCGCGTCTTGCTCTTCTCCGCGCGGAAGGTCGGGCCAAAGCAGTACACGCGCCCAAGGGCCATCGCGTTCGCTTCGTTGTAGAGCTGACCGCTCTGCGTCAGGTACGCGGTGTTGTCCTCGAAATACTGGACCGGGAAGAGCGTGGTCGTCCCTTCGCACGCCGCCGGCGTAAAGATGGGCGTGTCGGCCAGGATGAAGCCGTCGTTGTTGAAGAAGTCCCGGACAGCGTTGATGACCTCGTGCCGCACGCGCAAGATAGCCGTCTGCCGCTCGCTGCGAATCCAGAGATGCCGGCGGTCGAGGAGGAAGTCGACGCCGTGCTCCTTCGGCGTGATCGGGTACTCGTGGGCCTGACCGACGATCTGGAGATCGCTCGCCGTGAGCTCGTAACCGCCTGGCGCACGTTTGTCTTCGCGGACCGCGCCGGTCACGACGATGGACGTTTCCTGCCCGAGGTGATCCGCGCGATGGAAGACGTCCTCGCCGACGTCGTTCTTGCCCATCACGACCTGGATGAAGCCGGTCCCGTCGCGCACGACCAGAAAGTGAATCTTGCCGCTGGAGCGCCGATTGTGCAGCCAGCCTTTGATGGTGACGGACTGGCCGACGTGTTCGCCGATGCGTTCGATGTAGACGTGAGAGGGCACAGGTTACCTCTGCAGGTGTAGGGGCGGCTCGCGAGCCGCCCCTACGTCTCCAATTCGGTGGCGAAGCGGTCTCGAGCGTGCGCAGTGCGGGCAAGCACGTCCAGCGCCTCGCCGGTATCGGCCACCTCGAAGATCCACGTGCCGTCGTAGCCAATCTTCTGCATCGCCAGCAGCGCCGCCGGCCAATCGATGGCCCCGGCAAAGGGCACCAGGTGATCGTCGCTCTTCCCCTGGTTGTCGTGAAGGTGCGTCGTCACCAGGTGGCCCGAGCACGTCTCGATCGCATCGACCACGTCGCCCATGATGAACGCGTGGCCGACATCGAGACAGATGCCGACGTCCGGGAGCTCCAGCTCGTCTTCGATGAGATGCACGAGCGCCTCCGCGCTCGACAGCGGGTTGGGAATGACCTCCAACGCCAGCCGGACGCCGGCCGCAACCGCGGCTTCGTGCAGGTCCTCGATGCTGCGACGCGCGGCCTGACGGCTGTTGTCTCCAGCCGTGGCCATGCCGTCCAACGTGGGCACACCGAGGTGCACCACCAAGTATTTATAGGGAATCGTGGTCGCGAGGGCGAGCGCCGCCCGCGCCTCTTCGAGCGCCTTGCGGCGCCGGGCCTCGTCGCCGATCGCCGTCGAGAACGACTCGCCCCAGACGCCGTTCACCAGGCTGGCGCAGATCGGCGCGTGGAACGAGTTGAGAGTCAACCGCGTGTCATCCAGCCACTCGGCGAGATCCGTGACCGCGCGCGGGTCGTGGTAGTCGAAGTGGGTCCTGGTGGCGAAGACCTCTACGGCGGTGAAGCCGTGAGCGGCTATCTCGACCAGATGGTCGCGATCCAACCGCGAGCCGTGAAACAGGTGGGTGGAGACGCCAAAGCGTGGGGTGCTCACGACGGATGGATTGTACCGCGCCCTCGTCCTCCCCGGTGTAGGGGCGACTCCCACCCCGGCTCGCGACCCGCCCCTACGATCCCAACTCCTTGATCAACCTTGCCAGGATTTCCTGCAGCCGCCCGAAGCGAGGATAGGTGCCGAGGTTTTCCCGCACGTAGTTCAACGTGCGCGGAATGTACTGGATGTAGACCGTATTGCTGCGCGTGGTCGTCTGATACCCGAACGTGCCGAGCGCCTTCAAGTTACGCTGCAGCGCCATGAGATCGAAGCGGCGTCGGAACTCGTCGGCCGCGGCCCCCGGCCGCGCGATGGTGGGATGGCGAAGCGCAACGAAGTAGGCGACCAGCTCGTCCACTTGCGCGGCCGAGAGATCGACGTATGAGTCGCGCAGCAATGACGCGAGGTCGTACGTGTCCGGTCCCATCCGCGCGTCCTGAAAGTCGATGATGACGAGCGCCCCCTCGTGCAGCATCAGATTGCGGCTGTGATAGTCGCGGTGGCACAACACGCGGGTCTCGCTCGAGAGCTCCTCCACGAGCGACGACCACTCCGCACGAAGCGCGTCGCGCACCTCCTCGGTCGGTGTCGCGCCACGATAGCCGACGATGAAGTGCTTGACGAAGAACTCCAGCTCCCAGGTGAGCTTCTCGACGTCGAACGCCACCTGATACGGCGCGCAGTCGTCACTGGCGAGCTCGGCTCCACGCTGCTGCAGTCGAGCGATGAACGACACCGCCTCGCGATAGAGCGCCGCGTGCTCGGCCCTCGAGGCGGCGCCAAGGTGCGCCTGAAGCGTGACATCGCCGAGATCGTCGAGGCCGATGATGCCGAGCTCGTCGGAGTGGTGCAAGATCGCCGGCACCGGAAGCGGGATCCGGTTCATCAGGCGCGCGACCGCCGTGAACGGCATCCGCGCGAACTCGATCGGCCCCCCATGCAGCGCCAGCACGATCGATGGACCGCCACGCACGAACGCCCGGAAATACTTGCGGTCGGAAGCGTCGCCGGTCAACGGGAGGACCTGCGTGACGTGCTCGGTCAGTCCCTGCCGATCCAGATAGGCGCGCACCCGCGCATCAGCGGTTGGAAGAGTGGGAGGCGTGTCGGACAACGGTAATGCCGCTCGGTCTATTGGAAGCCAGCTCGGACGGCAAAGGCCGACACGATCCTGTCTCCGAACGCCTGGGCCATGCGCTGGTAGCCTGACTCGCTCGGATGGAGTCCGTCGCCGCCGACGAAGCTGCGGTTCCCACCGAACGCGCCGTAGATGTCGACGATGTAGACGTTCTGTCGACCGGACGCCATCTGGAGAATGGCATTGTTGAACTCGGGAATGACCGCCGCGGAGTTCTCTCGTATGCGCCCGTTGTTCGGGTCCACGCTGTAGTAGGTCTGAAACATCGTGGCAATGAAGACGGTGACGTTGTGCAGCCGGGCGACGTCCAGAATGGTCTGCAGATGCCCGACCGTCTGGCCGACGCTGGCGCCGTTGTTCAGGTCGTTGATGCCTTCCAGGAGCAGCAAGCCCTGCGGCCGAAGCTGAGAGAGCACCGTCTGAATGCGCCCGGCGCCGCTGGCGACACCCTCACCAGGAACACCCCGGTTCTCGACCGTGTAAACCTGTGGGGGGTGGAACGCGATGAGCGCGGCCTGCAGCACATAGGGGTACGACTCTGTCGGGCCTGCGTCGTAGAGGTACGTCCCGTCGAATGACGAGAGCGTGCCCCATGTGATGCTGTCGCCGAAGGCGACGAAGCGCGTGGCACCCAGGTGATCAGCTGTAGACGCGCCTGGCGCAGACTCGTCGTCTGACGTACTGGACGATTGGGCGACGGCCTGATCCGTCAGGCTCGCGGAGGCCGTGGGGGACGGCGCGGTGGGACTGCTCGCGCAGGCGGCCGTGAACGTCACAACGACGGCAACCAGCAGTTGGCAAGCTCGACCATGACAAAACACCCGGATATTCTACCCGGACTAATGGGATGTACCGTTAAGCCACCACTGGGCCGTTCCGTGGGAACGGCCCGGAAACCGCTCCCCGAGCCCTCGGATGATGGCGGTAATTCTGTTGATACGCTCCACTAGTGCCGTTCAGAATGCTCCGCTCGCCCTGGGCGCTCCCGCTCGCCGCGATCGTGCTCACCGCTTTGGCGTGGACCTTCCAACCGCCCGACACATCGATTGGGCTTCGCGGACGCTACTTCGCCAACGCCGACTGGGCCGGTCCGCCGGTCGCCGAGGTCGTTGACACCGACATCTCGACCGCGGCGCTGGACGCCCGGCCCGAACTGCGAGGCCTGACCGCCTACAGCGTCGAATGGACTGGCACGCTGATCGTTCGCACGGCCGGCCTCCACCGACTTGCCGCGAAATCGGACGACGGGACCTGGCTCTGGATCGGCGATCGACTGGTCATCGAGAACGGCGGCATCCACGCGACCAGAAACCTCTCGTCCGACATCTTGCTGGCGGAAGGGGCGCATCCGATTCGCCTCCGCTACAACCAGGCCTGGGGCGAGAGCTTCCTGCAGTTTGGCCAGGCAGGGCTCGGTGGACAGTTTGCCGACCTCGGGCCATTGGTGCCGTATCCCATCTCGTATGCGGAGTTTCGTGCCCGCGAGCTCTGGCCGCTTGTTCTCGTGGTGTCGTGGTACGTCGCGGTGGCATGGGCCATCTGGGTGGCGATGCGGCGCGCGCGGTGGTTCCCGCATCTCGAGGCGTTGGACGCCACGGCGCGCGACCGAACGTTCCTGATCGTGGCGCTCGTCGCGGTGGCCGCCAGCGCGGCGCACATCACCTACGGTCTGCCCGCGTACGACTCGTTGTCCGGCGACGAGCTCGCGCCGCTCGACACGCTGGTCGCCAGCCAGGATGTGTTTCGCCACTGGAACCAGCGCTGGCCGACCCTGCACTTGAATCTCATCGCGCTCGTCCTGCAGCCGTTTGTGTGGGCGTCGACGCTGTTCGGCCTGTCGATGGCGGATCACACTGTCCATGCGCTGATGTACCTCGTCGTTCGCGGCCTGAGTCTGGCGATGCTCGTCGCCACGCTGCTCCTGACGTTCGACGCTGCCCGCGATATCGCGGATCGGCTCGCCGGGTACTTCGCGGTGGCGCTGCTCGGGTCGATGCCGGTCGTCGTGTACTTCGGGTCCCTCTCCAATCTCGAAACGCCGCAGATGTTCTGGGGCACGTGCGCGTTCTGGACCTGGATCAAATTCGTTCGCTGGCGCACGCTCACGTCGGCGATCGTCTTCGGCGGCGCCGTCGGGCTGAGCCTGGCGAGCAAAGATCAGTTGTACGGGTTCTACGTCGCGGCGCCCGCGGCGCTGCTCTACGTCCTGGTGCGCGATCTGCGAGCGAGCGGCGATTCACATTCGCTGGTTCACGCCGCTCTCGACCGCCGCTTCATCGCGGTCGGCGGTGCCACGGTCATCGGCTTCGCCCTCGGCCATCAGCTGCCGATGGAATGGGGGCGCATGGTCGACCACGTGCGCTTCATGACGTCGGTCGACTCGATGCCGTTCCGCATGTTCGAGCCCACGCTCGAGGGGCACCTCGGCTTGTTGATGCTCACCTTCAAGATGTTCGCCTGGGCCGCCGGCGTGCCGGCGACCTGCGCGTTCGTGGGCGGATGTCTCTATCTGATTGCTTCGCGACGGCTTCGTCTCCTGGGGAGCCTGCTGCTTCCACTCGCCACCTACTACGTCTTCTTTCTCGCCGTCATCCTGTACGTCTACGACCGCTTTCTGATCGCGTTCCTCCCGATCGCGGCAATCGTCGGCGGCATCTTTCTGCAGGCCGTGGTGCGCGCGGCGTCGATACCGCGAGTGGTGCGGGTGGCCGTTCCCTCCATTGCGCTGGCAGCGGCAGCGGTCAATGCCGTTGCGATCAACGTCGTCTTCCACTCCGATCCGCGTTATCTGGCGCGCGACTGGTTGGCGAACCATGTCGCGTGCGGCTCGTCCATCGGTGTCACGTTCAACCGCGCCTACGTCCCTCCCCTGGATTGCTACATCGTGTGGCCGCTGCACCCACGTGGCGTGGCGACGATGGTGCGGTGGCCCGAATACCTCGTGTTGAACGAGGCCTACGCGCGTCGATTCCTCCTGTCGTCAGCGAGCGATGGATTTCTCGACAGCTTGCACTCGGGCGCGCTCGGGTTCGAGCGTCTCTTCAGCGCGGAGACGACGCCGCCTCGCTGGGCACCTCTCTACTGGGAGGAGCGCTTCTGGAACGATCTGGAGGACAGCGAGACGATTCTGGACAAGCCGCTCCACACGATTGAGGTGTGGAAAAAGACTAGATAGGGGTGCCTGGGCCCGCCTTCGCGGCCACGCCGCTTCGGCGAGGTCTCGCCATAGCTCGCGAGATTCTCAGGCGAGCGTAGGCGGATGCCTGGGGGCGCGGTTCAGATTGCAGCCGTCGTGATCCGGTCGCCGATTCTCACGATCGCCGTGCGTTGATGTCGCGCGCCGGCGGGGATGGTGACATCGTCGGCCACGACGCACTCGACGAGCTCGGCATTCGCGCCAACCGTCACGCGATCCCAGAGGATGGAGCCGGAGATGCGTGCGGTCGGATCGATCCGGGCGGCGACTCCGATTTCGTTGCCCTCGTGCTGGGCGAACTGTCGCGCGGTTCTCAGGTAGTCGGCTGGCGTGCCGATGTCGTGGAACACCGCGGCGGTGCGATAGATACGCACCGAGCCCAGAGCATCTGCGATCAGCTCGGGGTACGAGCCCCAGACGCTCTCGACAGGTGTGTTGTCCGGAACGTGCTCGAAGGCCCGCCGGTCGGCGGCTTGAATCCCGACGAAGTGGCAGCGATCACCGGGTGCCTGGGGTCCGCCTTCGCGGCCACGCCGCTTCGGCGCGGTCTCGCCGTAGCTCGCGAAGACCTCTGCGCGAGCAGAGGCGGATGCCTGGCGTGCGAAGCCGTGCACGACGTCTTGGTCGTCCGCGATGACACCGCCGTAACGGATGTCGCCAGGCGTGACCGTCATCGTGACCAGGGCGCCCGTCGCGACGTGACGCTCGGTCAGCTCGGCGAGCGATGCGTTGGTCAGCGTGTCGCCGTTGACGATCAGGAAGCGATCGGCATCGAGCAGCGGCAGCGCGCGCCGCGGGCCGCCGGCCGAGCCCAGCACCGGAGACTCCCAGGAGTACCGCACCTCGAGACCGAGATCGCGACCATCACCGACGTGCGGCGTGATGGTGTCCGGAAGATGGTGAAGGTTGAGGACGACCCGTCGGATGCCTGCGGCGTGGAGCCAACGGAGCACGCGCCGCACCAGCACTTCGCCGGCAACGGGCAGAGCCGCCTTGGCGCGGACCAGCGAGAGGGGACGCAACCGCGTCCCGAGGCCGGCCGTGAGGACGAGGGCCGGCCACGCTGACAAATCGGTCATACGCCGCTGCTGGACGCGAAGACCATGTGCTCGCCCGAGATGACGCCAGCGTCGCGCTTCTGCAGAAAGAGAGAACGGTACGAGTGGGTGATGTAGTCGGCCGGCGTGAAGCCCAGCGCCGCGGCGGCGCGATGGATCGCCGCCTCGCTGCCTTCAATCTCGATGAACACACCGACGGGCGTCTCGTCGATCGCGATGAGGGCATCGTCGGCCGCGAACTCCTCGCGATATTTCTCGTAGCGGAACCAGATGCGAAGGCCGAGCTCTTCGAGGATGGAGACGAGCGTCTCGCCGTCCGACACGATCGTCTCACGCTCCTCGCGCAGTTTCATCGGCCCTGGCTGAACGGGACCCTTGAACGTCAGCAGGCTCTTGCCGCCTTCGTTGCGCACGCGCAGCACCGATCGCCGATCGCGCAGCGTGCCGTCGTCATCGTCCAGGAGGCAGTCTTCCTGCAGGCGCCGGCCCCTGAGCGGCGTCGCGCCGAGCGTCGACACTCGGGCGCGCGCGTCCTCGGCGCTGGCGACGTGCAGCTTGATCTCGCGCTCTAGGGGCATGAGCTGTTACGGTCCTCACGTTCGCCACGAAGGCACGAACACTATTGCCACGAAGACACGAAGCGCACGAAGAAAATCCATTCCAAAGAAAGAGTCTTCGTGATCTTCGTGCCTTCGCGGCTCGCAAGTCTTCGTGTTCTTCGCGTCTTGGTGGCTAGTCCTTGCGTACCGTCACGAAGGTCTGTTGCCCATTCCGCAGGACCAGCAGGAACGCCGTGCTGCCAGACTGCACGGCGTCGAGGGCACGCCGGGCTTCCTGCGGCGACCGGACCGGACGGCGGTTGATCTGCACGATGATATCGCCACGCGCCACGCCCGCGCGCTGCGCGGAGCCGCCGGGCTCGACCTCGGAGATGAGCACGCCTTCGGTCTCCGTCGGCAAGCGCAGGCGGCGTGCGGTCTCGGCGTTCAGCTCGCGGAGTGTGATGCCGAAGCCGGCGCCGGTCGCCTCGCCCTCCTCGTCGTTGCCGCCACCACGCGCCGTCTGCGGCGTCTCCTCGTCGAGGTTCAGCTCGTCGATCGTGATGGTGAAGCTGCGCTCCTGCTTGTCGCGTATCACCTTGATCGGCACGCTCGTGCCTGGTTTGGTGTTGACCACCATGCCGACCAACTCGTCGCGACGGCGAATCGGCTTGCCGTTGTACTCGATGACGACGTCGCCAGGCTCGATGCCGGCCTTGGCCGCTGCGCCGTTGCTGCGAACGGTCGTGATCAGCGTGCCGCGGCGCTCCTTCAAGCCGAACTCCGCGAGCGCGTCGTTCGGGACGTCGGTGACCGTGACGCCGATCACGCCGCGCGTGACCTTGCCGCTGCGGAGTTGCGGCAACAATTCCGCCACCACGTTGATCGGCATGGCGAAGCCGATGCCGATGTTGCCTTGCTGTCGCGGATCCGAGTAGATCGCAGTGTTGATGCCCACCACCTCGCCGCGCGCGTTGAGCAGCGGTCCGCCGGAGTTGCCGGGGTTGATGGCCGCGTCGGTCTGGAGCACGTCGGCAAAGCGCCC
>DAINCF010000225.1:0-10965 GCA_036732565.1 Vicinamibacterales bacterium | reverse complement strand
CGACTTCGTCGGTCGCGCGATTGATCCGAATCAGCTTGGCGTAGGTGAACTGCGAGGCCAGATCCGTCGGGAAATCGCGCGCGACGTAGCGGTTGAACGAGCGCGGCTCGCTGCGGAGCGTGACCCGGAGCGTGCCACCGCGCGTTGGCGCGGTGGTTGCGGTCGGCGAGGGTGCGGCCGCGGGTTGGCGGATGGAGCGCCACGCCATCCACGCGGTACCCGCCACGACCACCGCGAGCACTATCGTCAGTAAAGCGCGTGGCTGTCGGTTCACATTCCAACCGACAGGCCAAGTTTCTGACCGGTATTGAACACAACAGACATTCGCAAATTTAGCCGACTGTTTGCAAAAACTGCGATCCAGGGGGGCTGGGGGGCCAGCCGGTCAACTACTTGGCTAACACCCTGGGCGCCGGGCCATCGTTCAGGCGGCATCCTAGTCCACCAAACCTCATTGACGCAATCACTTAGCGCGACCGCCGCCAGTACGGTCGCGCTGGCACCTCCCGTGCCATTACTTCTGTCGGGTGCCACGCCTGATCCGGGGCGCCCGTCTGTTCTGGGAATTTTCGAACCGTCGTTTAGAAGGGACTCTTTCCGATGACCTTGGTGCTGCCGGCGAGTGTGACCCGCCGGGTTTCGGTGGCGTGGGCGTGTGGGGTGGTGGTGTTCGCGTTCGTGCTCGGAGCGGCCACTCCGGTCGAGGCACAGGGGCGTCGAGCCCGCCTGTCCGCTGACCTGGTGGCGGGGCTGGCCCAAGGCGACGCTGGCACGGTTGACGTGATTGTCAACAGCCGGCCGGAGGTGCTGGAGCGTTTGAGTCGTCACGGCGGTGTCTCGATCAAGAAAGTACTGTCGAACGGCGGCGCGGTGTTCACGGTCTCGCGCAATGCGTTGAACACGATCAGCCAGGATCCGGATGTCGCGGCGGTCTCGAGCGACGCGGTCGTGCGCGGGGCGATGGCGGTGGAGACCGAGACGACCGGGGCCGAGCAGGCGTGGGCCGGGCTCATCGGCAATCTCGGCGCGGTGAGCGGCAACCGCATCGGCGTCGCGATCATCGACTCGGGCATCGACAATCATCCGTCGCTCGCGGGGCGCGTCGTCTACAGCATGGACTACACGCGTGACCGCCGTCGTGGGCAGGACGAGTACGGTCACGGCACGCACGTCGCCGGCATCGTCGGCGCGGCGAGCTTCCGTGACGATGTGGTCGGGATGGCGCCGGGCGTGCACTTCGTCAACCTGAAGGTGCTTGGAGCCGACGGCACGGGCCAAGTGAGTGACGTCGTCGAGGCGATCGATCAAGCGATCGCGATGAAGCGTCGCTTCGGGATTCGCGTCATCAATCTCTCGCTCGGCACGGCGGCGACGCAGTCGTTCCGGGACGATCCGATTTGCCAGGCGGTCGAGCGCGCGGCGCGCGCGGGCATCGTCGTCGTGGCGTCCGCGGGCAACCTGGGTTCGACCGCGGCGGGGCAGACCGTGCTCGGAAGCGTGACCTCGCCCGGCATCTCGCCGTACGCGATCACGGTCGGCGCGATCCGCACGCAAGGCACGGTCGACCGCGGCGACGACGCGTTGGCGCCGTGGAGCTCGCGCGGCCCGACCTACGTCGATGGCCTCGTGAAGCCGGACATCGTCGCGCCGGGCAGCAAAGTGGTGTCGCTGGCGGCGCCCAACTCGACGCTGGCCCTCCAGTTCCCCGAGCGGGTGAGCGGTGAAGGTCGCCGCAGCTACATCGAGATGAGCGGCACGAGCATGGCCGCCGCGGTCGTCAGCGGGGCGGTCGCCCTGCTCCTCGACTCGCAGCCGCGCCTGTCACCGCTGCAAGTGAAGCTGCTGCTGCAATCGTCGGCGACATTCATGCCCGAGGCGGGCCTGGTTGGCGGTGGAGCAGGAAGCTTGAACCTCGAGCCTCTTGGTCAGCCGCAGTTGACCATTCCGTCGTACACAAACGCTCAGATATTCCCCGAAGGCACCCTTGCCCCCGGCGTCGCACTGCCACTGACCGTCGGCTGGTCAGGTGTGCATGGCAACCACATCATTTGGTCCGAACACATTATTTGGTCAGAACACATCATCTGGTCGGAGCACATCATCTGGTCGGAGCAGGCCTGGTCAGACCACATTATTTGGTCAGAACACATCATTTGGTCTGAACACATCATCTGGTCGGAGCACATCATCTGGTCAGAACACATCATCTGGTCTGAGCACATCATCTGGTCGGAGCACATCATCTGGTCCGAGTAGCGGCCATTCTTGTGCGAAATTCGTTCACAGAACTACAGGAGATTGCCCAATGAGCCGATTGATTATCTGGGGCGACTAGTCGCCCTAGAAAAGGCTGCGCTAGAGTAGTCCTAGCGGCGGCAAGCGACATGAACCTAACCCCCAGGGGCCAGCTCTACGTAGTCGGCGTCTCGGCAGTTGGTCTGCTCGTCATTGGCCACTGTGTTTCGGAGATGCTTGGGCAGCCAGTCAACTCACAGTGGCTAATTCTGGCTGGGTTGACGTTCTTCAGCGGCTCGTTCACAATCAAAGTCCCTTCCCTTCGGGCCCGCCTCTCGGTTTCAGAGACGTTCGTTTTTGCTTCAGTCCTCCTCTTTGGTGGCTGCGCCGGCACCCTGACAGTCGTCCTCGATACGCTTGTCGCCTCGTGGTACGCACGCCGACGCTCGAGGGAGCCGCTACGACTCCTCTTCAATGTGACGTCTGCCGCGATTTCCATCTGGACGGCAAGTTCGGTCTTCTACGCGATAGCAGGAGTTCCACCTCTTTCGCACCAGAGCCCTGAGCAAGCAGTTCCGCTACCCCAGCTCGTTCTGCCGCTCGTCGCGCTGACGCTGGTCTACTTCACAGTAAACAGTGCTCTGGTCGCGATTGCCGTTGCAATCGAGCGCGCTGAAACAGCGTTCTCAATTTGGCGGAAGAACTTCCTTTGGCTTTCGCTCAATTATTTTGGCGGCGCGTCTGTTGCTGCACTGCTGGTGTCGTACACACGCACGATTGATCTCACAGCACTGAGCATCATTGTCCCACTACTCGTCATTTCGTACTTCACATACAAGAGCTCGCTGGATCGTGTCGAAGACGCAGTGCGCCACGTGGAGGAAGTGAATCGGCTGTACCTGTCGACGATCGAGACGTTGGCGACAGCGATCGACGCGAAGGATCAGGTTACACACGGTCACATTCGTCGTGTCCAGCAGTGGGCGTTAGCGCTCGCGTCCGAACTCGGCATTAACGACCAAGACCAGACGAAGGCGATCGAGGCTGCAGCCCTGCTCCACGATATGGGCAAACTAGTAGTGCCTGAACACATCCTAAACAAGCCGGGCCGCCTCACGCCGGGCGAGTTCGAAAAGATGAAGCTCCACGCGACCGTCGGAGCGGACATATTGTCCTCGGTTAAGTTTCCTTATCCAGTGGTTCCGATCGTTCGGTACCACCACGAGAATTGGGATGGAACGGGTTACCCGTCTGGAATTCGGGGGGTCGACATCCCAATTGGAGCGCGAATTCTTGCAGTCGTCGATTGCTTCGACGCATTGACATCGGATCGGCCCTACAGGCGTCGGCTTACGGACGAGGAAGCAGTTTCAATTCTCTTGCAGCGCCGTGGCTCGATGTACGACCCGCTGGTCGTCGATACGTTCTTGCAGGTGAAGGACAAGCTCGCCACCACGATCGCTAAAATGAGCGAGACGCCGATGGAGTCCCTGGTGGCAGGTCCGCGCCTGGTCCCGAATGTCGCCTCCTTTTCAACTCAATCGCGTCTTGCCATCGCCGCGATGGAGAATGAGAAGGTTCGCCAGGAAGTACAAGACGTGCTTGATTCGGTCGCGGGAGCGACTGGCGCCATTCTGTGCGTGTTGTTTTTGAAAGACCCAGACACGGACGCAATCGTGTCGATCGGCCTGCGCACGCGAAGCGGAATTAGTGATCAGGTGATTGCGATGTCGTTGGGGAAGGGCATCTCTGGCTGGGTCGCCGCCAATGGAAAGGCGATCACGAACGGCGATTCTAATCTCGATGTTCCATCCGAACTGCTCCGCGTTCGAGCCTCCCGTTGCCTTGCTGTACCAATTCATGCGAAAGGCGACACTATTGGAGTAATCTCTGTGTACGCTGATGACCCGAGAGGATTCAGCGAACGCGATTCGATCGTGCTCGAAGGCATTGCCCGTACTCTTGAGGCATCAGAGATTGCAAAACTCGTGGAGTCTGTGTTATCCAGCGCACACATGAAGAAGAACAAGCCGACGCAAACGGTTCACTAGGTCCGACGTCGACTGACCTTTCGCGCAAACCTAGAGCTCACGTCATTGGCCTTCACTTCTTCGCCTTTCAGGCGTGATTGAAACTTGTTCGGCTTACGGCGCACCGAGCGATGCCCACATCGACTGTTCACTGAGGCCGTGAACCCCCGAGCGGCTTCTCTGGAGCGCTCATGCCGCCGGCTGGCCAGCTCGACCAATTCTTATCAGAAGGGCGGCTGAAAGACGCCGCCAAGTTGCTCGACGAGGCAACGAGCCTGCCGCGCAACTTGCAAATCGTCCGCCTCCGCTTGGAGGCGCAGATCGGCGATCCCCTCTTAGCAAAAGCTAGAGCCGCTGAGCTTCTCGAGACTCATCTTTCAAAGCGTGAACGGGCGGCTTGCTTGGACGTCTTCGGCCGTGTGACAACCATCCACGGTGACGTTTCAAATGGCATCCGATGTCTGCGGATGGCGCACGAAATTGCTGCCCGCGAAGGTGACCGAGTGCTAGAGGCGCGTCAGCACGCGAGCCTGACTGACGCGCTGCTCCATTGGGTTGGAGTCGAACCAGCATCGTTCGAGCTCAATATCCTCCGAAAGCTAACCCTTCAAGCGGGCGATCCATTTGCGTCGATTGAGTTTCATCTAATCGGAGCCGAGGTTGCAATCAAGCGGAGAGAAAGTGGAAGGATCAGTGCTCATCTAGAGACCGCGTCGGGCATGCTGACTCGATATGCCAATCTCGTCCAACTCGCACGACTCAAAATTCTTCAGGCTACCGTAGTTGCAATTTCTTCGTCGCCTTTCGTAGGTTTATCACTCGCCAACGAGGCGTACGAGCTTTCTCTCCAATCCGGGTCGGTTGCCACTGCGATTCCGGCTCTCGGCAACATGGCGCACTTTTGCCTTGTTATTGGGCGTTTGGATGATTGTCGAGCGAACCTCGCGAAGGTGATTCCATTGATCCGTCGTGGTGGTGCCGTCGAAATAGGCGTCCGCGACACCGAATTGGGTATGGAGCTAGCGGCGGGCCAAGAGGAAAAGATTGACGACCTCGTCTTGAGGCTCGCAGACCTCTCATCTCGGCTGGACGAGGGGCATTCGTACTATGGCCTTTGGCATGCGTTGACTCGCACGCGGTGGTTGTTTCGCCGCGGCCGCCCCGATGAGGCCGCGGCGCTCGCGCTGGATGCCATTCCACGCATCGAAGAAATGTCGGATCGGCATCTCCTCGAGCGGATGCGGCTTCTTGGCGCCAAGGGCCTCGCCCTGACCGGTCGCGCGCGCGAAGGGGCCTCGTTGATGGCCACTGCCGTGCTCGCCAATCCCGATCCACCGCTGGAGATGATAGCGGAGGCTTCCCACGTGGCCGGACAACTGGCGGTCGCAGACAGTCTCCCTGCCGCCGTGTCCCACTTCGAACGCGCGGCCCGGATCCTGTCGTTGGTGGGGAACGCCACCGCTCGAGGTCAGGTGGTCGCGACCGCCGGCGAGGCGTTTGCCGAGGTCAGCGGCGGCGTCGATGACGACTCGTCGACCTTGCTCGCCGCGCTCTATCTGATGCCGCGCCAGACGTCGATCCGTCTCGAGACGGCCGCTCCGATCGCCGGCGACGCTCGAGCGCTGATCGCCCGCGTCGTCGAAGGCGCCGGCGCGGCGATCGACCTCGCGATGCATCCGTCGCTGCTCGGTCACGAGGTCGTGCGCCTGATCGTCGATGCCGACGCCGCCAACGTCGTCGCGCTGCTGGAAACCCGTGAAGGCGAAGACCGAGACGCGCTCGTCTGGGCCGGCTGTGAGGTCGATCGCGCGCGCGCCCTGCCCGAGGAGCCGGGCGTCGTGCGCATCCCGCTCGGTAAGGGTCACGGGCGAACGTGCGAAATCGTCGTGGTGCCGCCGGATGCGCCATCCGCACGTGCCACGCTGCTGGCCATCGAGCGCCTAGCGCATGCCGCGTTGGAGTTGCACCGCAGCCACGAACGTGAGCGGGAACAGTCCGCGCTCTGGCCGGAGCAGACCGTCGAGCAGCAGCTCGGCATGGTGTTCGCCTCCGAGACCATGGTGGAGCTCGTGAACACGACGCGTCGCGTTGCCACCGCGAACGTGACCGTGCTCATCACCGGCGAGACCGGCACCGGCAAGGAGCTCTTTGCTCGCGCGCTCCACCAGTCGTCGCCTCGTCGCGAGCAGCCGTTCGTGCCCTTCAACTGCACGGCCGTCGCGCGCGACATGATCGACGCCCAGCTCTTCGGCTACCGGCGCGGCGCGTTCACCGGCGCGCACGAAGCGTTCCCGGGCGTGATTCGCGCCGCCGCCGGCGGCACCTTGTTCCTCGACGAAATCGGCGAGATCGGATTGGAGGTGCAGCCGAAGCTGCTGCGCTTTCTCGAGTCGGCGGAAATCCAGCCACTCGGCGAGGCCCGCCCCATCGACGTCGACGTCCGCATCGTCGCCGCGACCAATGCGAATCTCGAGCGCCTCGTGGCCGAGGGTCGGTTTCGCGAAGACCTCTTCTACCGGCTCGACGTCATCCGGCTGAACATCCCGCCGCTGCGCGAGCGGCGCGAGGAGATCCCGCTGCTCGTCGAGCATTTCCTCCTCAAGTATTCACAGGAATCGAAGAAGAGCGCCATCCGTGTCGCCGAGGAGACGATGGAGTACTTGGTGCTCTATCGGTGGCCTGGCAACGCCCGCCAGCTCGCCAACGAGATGCATCGCCTGGTGGCGCTGGCGGAGTCCAACGCCGTGTTGATGCCGGAGCATCTGTCCCGCGAGATCGCGATGAGCCGAAAGACGATTCCCGCGTCCGAGCGCGATCTCGCGCCGACCGAGCTCGTGGTCCGGATTGATCAACCGCTGTCCGCGGCCACCGAGCACCTCGAGCGCGCGATGATTCAACACGCCTTGACGCGAACCGAAGGCCGCGTCGAAGACGCCGCCCGCATGCTCGGCCTCTCGCGTAAGGGCCTCTATCTCAAGCGCCAGCGGTTCGGTCTCGCGTAAGCCTGCGCGCCGAAACGCGCTGCGGCTCGCGCGGCGACCTGGCCGGCGAAGCGCGCCGCGCGCGGATGCGATAATCATTCTGCATGCGCACGGTGGCTCACTGGATGTTGACGATAGCCGCGGGGGCGTTCGGGTATCTCGTCTACGTCTACTTGACGCTTCCCGACGTTCGCGTCCTTGCCGCCACCAACCCGCAGAAGACGGCGTTCATGGACCTGCGCGCGCGCGAGGCCGCGGAGGAAGGGGAACGCTTCCAACTGCGCCAGCGCTGGGTGCCGTACGGACAGATCTCCGAGAACCTGAAGCGTGCCGTGCTCGTGGCCGAAGACGCGGCGTTCTTCGAGCACGAAGGCGTGGACATCGATCAGCTCAGGGCTTCGCTCGAGCGCAACTGGGAGGAAGGCCGTTTCGTCCGCGGCGGCAGCACCATCACGCAGCAGCTGGCGAAGAACCTCTACCTGTCGCCATCGCGCGACCCCATCCGCAAGATCAAGGAGCTGCTGATTGCCCGGCGGTTGGAGGCGGCGCTCACCAAACGCCGGATTCTCGAGCTCTACCTCAACCTGATCGAGTGGGGCGACGGCATCTTCGGTTGCGAGGCGGCCGCTCGAGCTTACTTCGGCAAACCAGCCTCGGCGCTCGGACCGAGCGAGGCAGCTTTGCTTGCCGGCGCCATCATCAACCCGCGCGAGCTCAGCCCGGCGCGACCCTCACACCGCCTCAGCCGTAGACAACAGATCATCCTGCGACGTATGGGAATTCGGCCAGAATCCGAGCCTGCGAACTTGACCATCCCCGGAGCCGACCCCGTCCTCCTCGCGCCGCTGGATACCACACCGCCGCCGCCACCTCGTCCTCCAGACTGGGCACGCTCCCTGCTTTTCTACGAGGTGAGAGGCCGCTGGGGATAGGACGACTGAGCCGCCCGGCGTCGACAGCAACCTTGAGCATTGCCCTTCACCCAATCGATTCGACGGACCTCGGCGGTATCGACTACACCGGACACCTCATGCGGCTGATGGCCGACATCGTCGCTCGGGTCCCAGCGCTCAGCTTCATCGATCTCACAAAAGTGCTCGTCTTCGCGCGGCCCGGGCGCACCGGCGCCGATGGCGCCTACGCCAGCTGCCACAGCCTCTGCGTGCCCGACAGCGAGCCCGGCTACTTCTTCTGGAGAGACCGCGACAACGGCCGCGTGACGCGCCGCACGGAGTGGTTCGTGACCCGGTCGCCCCGCGTGCGCGTGGCCGGTCAGGATCTGCAGTACCTCGTGTCGTTCGCCGTGCCGCGCTTCTGCGATCAATCGCTGTCTCGCTCGCGCAAGGCGGCCCTCTACCCGTCAGCAACGCCGGAGTGGCTCGCGAAGCTCGATACCGTGGTGCACGAGCTCTATCACATGGATCCCAACGGCCAAGGGCTGCGCGTCTTCGAACGTCCGGACGGCACCCCATCGCCGAGCGTCCACGGCGTGCGCTTCTTCGAAGACGTCGCCGAGATGGTCAAGGTGTATCTCGGCACGCGACCGGATCCCGAGCTCTTCGAGTTCCTGCAATACGACTACGCGGGATTGATGGCGCGCTACAGCGGCGTGGCGGGAGTGACGTTCCGCCAGTTCCCGTCTTATCCTCGCCGCTATCGGGAGCTGGTGCAGCCGCAGCCCGCTCCGCCCGAGGTTGGGGACGTTCTGATTCAGCCGCTCAACGACGGCGCGATTACGATGTTCTCGGAAGCCGACCTTCAGATGCGCCAGTTCGGCGTCGCTGCCACTCGGCCCGTGCACGTCATCGCGTCCGCCGCGGCGTAACGAACCTGTAGGGGCGGCTCGCGAGCCGCCCCTACGCGCGTTGATGGTCGCAGTCTTCCTGGCTCGGGTCAATTCAGCCGACGCGCGCCAATGAAGCGCCGCGCCCAATACTCTTCACTGATCTGCTCCACCCGGACGACGCCGGAATTGCTCGGCGCGTGGACGAACTGGTCGCCGCCGAGCGCGATGCCGACGTGCGACGCACCCGGCGCTGTCGTCGAGAAAAAGACGAGATCGCCCGGCTCCAGCCGGCTGCGATTCACCGACTTGCCTTCACGATAAATCTCGCGCACTTCGCGCGGGAGGGTGACGCCGTACTGCGCGAACACGTACTGCACGAGCCCGCTGCAATCGAACCCAGACGACGGATCGGTGCCACCGTTGCGATAGGGCACACCGCGAAACGACAGCGCGCTGCCCGCAATCGCGTAGCCGTCTCCGCCGCCCATCGGAGGGATGGGCATCTGTGGTTGTCCCGCTACCGGGGGCACGGTCGTTGGCGGTTGCGGAGCTGGCGTGCGGGGTTTGATCGGCGCGCCGCCGGGCGTCGGGAACGGACGCGGCGTGGCGCCGGTCGATGCGCACGCCGCCATCACGGCCGATAGCATCAGGCTCGCTGCGAGCCGGACCGCACGATGCATGCGTTTCGAGTATCGGTTACTCGCGTCCACAGGTCCAGCACGAAGTACGGATCGAAGCCCTAACCCTTGCGTTACGAGGGTTTTACGCGGATCGCAAGTTGACAAGAAGGCCGCTGAGCCTTCACAATGAACTCGGCCATGGAGCAGACGCTCCTCCTGAACGCGACGTTCGAGCCCCTGAAGGTGGTGAACTGGCAGAAGGCAGTCACGCTCTGGTGCCAGGGGAAGGTCGAGATCATCGCGACGCACGATCGAGAGGTCCGCGCCGTCACGTTCAGCTTCCGTCTGCCCTCGGTGATCCGGCTGCTGCGCTACGTCAAGATCAAGAAGAGGTTCGACTACGTGCCGTTCTCCCGGGCCAACATCTACGCCCGGGACGCGTACACCTGCCAGTACTGCGCCGAGGCGTTCCCCACCCACGAGCTCACGTTCGATCACGTCGTTCCGGTGTCCCAAGGCGGCAGGAAGGACTGGGAGAACATCGTCACGTGCTGCGTCTCGTGCAACCGGAAGAAGGGTGGACGTACACCGGTGGAGGCGCGCATGCGATTGGTGCGTCATCCCAAGCGTCCGGATTCCGCTCCGGCCATCCGCATCACGATCGGGCTGCGCCAGGCGCCCGAGAGCTGGCGCGACTATCTGTACTGGAATCTGGAACTGGACGACACGTAGTGGTCGGCCGGCCTGAAGGCCGGCCGCTACGAAAGAGCTCGGGTCCGAACGCATGTCGAGGCCGCCCTTCAGGGCGGCCTGATCTCGATTTCCTCGTAAGATCAGAGCTGTGTCTGCCGCGCTGACGGGCCTGGAGCCCGCGCGTGTCTTGCCGGGCGCGCGCCTGGCGCTGATCGGGCGCGATCTTCCGGTCTCCGAGCCCGAGCTCACGGCGATCACCGTCGGCGGCGTGCCGGCTCGTCCGGTTTTCGCATCCCGTTCGCGAATCGTCCTCCAAGTACCAGCGGAGCTCGAGGGTGGACCGACCGACGTCAAGGCGGCGTGGTGTCCAGGCATCACCCTCGTGGCTAACGTCGGCCGCCTGCTCGCGACCGGACTTCATCAAGTCGATAGTCCGGCGTGCGACGCCGGCGGGCGCGTTTACGTGACCTACAGCGGGTCGCGCGGTCAGGAAGTCCCCGTCTCCATTTTCCGGGTGACGCCGGACGGCGCGCGTGAGCCGTTCGTGACCGGCATCGCCAATCCAACCTCGCTGGCCATGGGGCCCGACCATCACCTCTACGTGTCGAGTCGGTTCAAGG
>DAINCF010000224.1:0-11006 GCA_036732565.1 Vicinamibacterales bacterium | reverse complement strand
GTTGTCGTTGTCGATTCTCACTGGCCTGCTCGCCGGTGTGCTGCCGGCCGTGCGTGCGGGCCGGGCCGACCTCAACGACGTGCTCAAGGAAGGCGGGCGCGGCGGCGGGGCGATCGGTGTCGGCACGCGCCGCGTGCTGATCGTGTGCGAAGTCGCACTGTCGCTGGTGTTGTTGATGGGCGCTGGCGTGATGGTCCAGAGCCTGCTGGCTCTGAGGCACGGCGACACCGGCTTCGATCCGAACAACGTCCTGGCGATGGATGTGAGGCTCGTGGACGCACGGTACCCGTCGCCGGCACAGCGCTCGTCATTCTTCGACGCGGCGTTGCAGCGCATGCGGGCGCTTCCCGGCGTCGAGGCTGCGGGAACCATCGACGACCTGCCCCTCAAAGAGGGATCCGCACAGACTCTCAATCTCGAGGGGTACCCGCCTCAGCGCGACCCGGTGGCGGTGCAGGTTCGGCAGATTACCCCCGGATACGTGCGCGCCATGGGGATTCAGGTGCTCAGTGGACGCGACATCGTCGAGGGGGATACCGACGTGCTGCTGGTGAGCGCGGACGCCGCGAAACTGTATTGGGAGGCAGACGATCCGATCGGACGCCGTGCAATCCTGCCAGCCGTGTCGAAGACGGTCCTTCGGCAGGTGGTCGGAATCGTGGGCGACGTCAAGCAACGTAATCTCACTGAAGCCACCACGCCCACGGTGTACTTCTACGGCCGCGAGCCTTATGGCAGGGCAACGTTTGTCATACGAACATCAGTGCCGCCCGCCACGCTCGCACAGCCTGCCGTTGCAGCGATCCGCGCGATCGATCCCGAGCAGCCGGTCGGAGATGTCCGGACGATGGCGCAGGTGCTCGACGAGCGACTGGCGTCGCAGCGCCTCAGTGCCCTGCTGCTTGGAGTCTTTGCGGGAGTCTCGCTGCTGCTCGCCGCGGTCGGCATCTACAGCGTGCTCTCGTACATCGTGCGTGGACGCAGTCGCGAGATCGGAATCAGAACTGCGCTTGGCGCGCGGAGAGCCGACGTCGTTCGCCTGGTGATTGCCGAGGGCATGTCGCCCGCGCTTGTCGGTGTCGCGGCCGGAACGATCGCCGCGCTCGCGTCGGCGCAGGTCATGAAAACGCTCGTCTTTGGCGTGACCGCCTCCGATCCGCTGACGCTTGCCGCTGTTGCGGCCACGCTCGCCACTGTTGCACTGATCGCCAGCGTGGTGCCGGCGTATCAAGCGTTACGGCTCGACCCCGTGAGAGCCTTGCGCGCGGAGTAGGAAAAGGCGGGTGCGCTGGCGGCGCAACCGCCGTTCCAGCTACCAGGGATCGGTGCGCTTGGTGAAGGCGCGGCCTTTGTCCGCCGCCGGCGTGTCCCCGCCCGTGCAGATCATCACGCCGTCTTTGAGCTGCTCGATCACGTTGTTCTCGTTGCAGGCATTGAGGAACTTGACCCCCGCTGCCTTGGTCGCATTGAGAACGCGGCGCCGCACCGCCGCCATCTGAGGTGTGGCTTCGCCGCCGCCCTTATACGTACCGGGTCGGCCCATGATGTAGAAGCCATGATCGCCGGGACCCCACTCCGCGAACGCGATACCGGGCACACGGACTGAGCTTTCGACATTCGCGTCGGCGCGCGGGTTCTCGATCTTCAGGCCGAAGAGCAATTCACCGTCCGGGTTCATCGGCCAGGGCTCGGCGATGCGCATGTATTCCTCCGCCGTCACGCCCCACATCCGCGATGCGTACCCCTGCGAGCCGTTGCCCCGGGTGCCCTGCGCCAGCCCCTCGACCTGCGGGGCGAACGGATAGCGTGCGGCTTCGATCATCAGCCGTGCAGCTTCCGGGCTTTCGGCGTTGCACAGCAGGATGCCGTGAGCGCCGGTGGCCAGCGCCTGCTGAATCATCCAGGCGTTGGCGCGCAAGGCATCGGTCGTGCCGGAGATGGGTAGCGTGACGACAACCGCCGGCGTCTTGTGCCCGGTACGGGTCGGTCCGGCTTCCAGCAGACCGCGCATGAATTCACGCAGCTCCTTGAAGTCGAGCGGCCCATGCTCCATTTCATAGGTGATGTAATCCGCCTTGGTCGCGGCGAGCTTCGTGCCTTCCTCGTAGCCACCCCCGCTGATCTGCGCGTAGTAGACGGGCTGATCCTTGAGCCACATGTCGATGACGCGGTTGACACGCTTGCCGGTGCGCGTGGTCTGCTTGAGCATTTCCGGCAGCGTCGCGTTCTCAGGAGCTACCGGCTGCTGAGCGCCGGCCGATATCGCCGTGAGCGTGGCAGCAGCCAGGCCGGCCAGCAACGTTATCGTCCTCATGGGTTTCCGCTCGTGAATGTTGGTCCGTTGACGACGTTTCGCAATTTCCGCGTGAGCACGCCGATTATGAGCCGCGCCGGAGCCGTGTCAAGCGCGAAACACCGCGAAAGGGTGCAGCTCGAAACGGTGCGCGAAATGCGTCCCGTCTGCTCAGCCGCAAAACCCTCGGCCCAGGCTGGCGCCAATCCGATCTATCGTTCGAACGACCATGCGACTTGTCCTTGCGATGCTGTTGGGAGCATTCTCGGGGTTCGGACAGCCTGCCGGCACGGTAGAACGGCTCTACGTCCTCGAGTGCGGCCAGGGACGCGCGGTCGATCAGTCCCGCTGGTCGCCCGGCGTCAACGTCGGGGTGCCGATCGACCTCGTCAACCATTGCTACCTGATCAAGCATGCGCAGGGCTGGATGATGTGGGACACCGGCGTGCCGGAGCGCGTCGCCGAGATGCCTGATGGTCTCGTCGCGGCAGGTGGGGCGCTGGTGTGGAAACGGCCGAAGACGATCGCGGCGCAGCTCTCGGAGCTCGGCATCTCCGCCGGCGACATCCGTCTCGTCGCCGTCTCCCACACGCACCCGGATCACGTCGGCAACGTCGATCTGTTCTCCGCGGCGACCGTGCTCATCCAGCGGGCCGAATACGACTGGGCGTTTGGTCTGCCGGACAAGCCTTTCTCGGCCGAGCGCGCGGCGCGCAGGCTCGACGGCGATTTCGATGTCTTCGGAGACGGTTCGGTGCGGATCGTCTCGACGCCGGGCCACACGCCCGGGCACCAGTCCCTGCTCGTACGCCTCGTCAACACCGGGACCGTGCTGCTCAGCGGGGACGCCGTGCACTTCCGCGACAACTGGGACAACCGGCGCGTTCCGTCGATGAACGTCGACCGCGACCGAACGCTCGCTTCGCTGCGACGCATCGCCGATCTTCTTGCGGAGAGCAAAGCCGAGCTCTGGATCCACCACGACAAGGCGCAAGCCGAGAAGCAGCGCCGCGCGCCAGCGTTCTATAACTGAGGGTCGGTCGAGAACTGACTTGTCAGTCAGGGAAGGGAGCGCGGCAGCCCGAACCATGGGAGCACGGTGTCGTCGAACCGGGTCATGGCGCAAATCCGGTCGCCGGTGACGGTGAGGACCACCAGGCCGGTCCCGTTGCGGACGCCGCCGGTGCCGGCGCGAAGGTACATCCCGAACGCCGGCTGACCGTTCGCGCGCGTCGGCACGAGGTCATGCGTTCGGACGCGGATGAGTCTGGCGTAGAAGCGGGCCACGATGTCACGGCTCTGGTATTCGAACGGAATTGGTGGCATCGAGACGCAGACATCGGCCGTGAGCAGGGCGACCAGCGAGTCGACATCGCCCGACTCGTACGCGCGGACGAAATTCGCCACGAGCGCCTGCTCGGCGGGTGAGTCGGGAGCAGGAGGCGGTTCGCGCTCGCTACTCGGCGGCAGGCGGCGCCGCAGGCTGGCGCGGGCCCGTTTGAGCGCGCTGTTGACCGATTCGACGGTCGAGTCGAGCATGTCGGCGACCTCGTTGGCGTGGTAGCCGAGCACCTCGCGCAAGATGAGCACGGCGCGCTGGCGGGCGGGCAGGACCTGCAGTGCGGTCACGAAAGCCAGCGAGATGGCTTCGGTCTGTGCGTAGCGAGCCTCCGGACCGAGCGGCACGTTGATCGCTCTCTCGAGAAGGGCGTCGGGATAGGGCTCGAGCCACACGACTTCGCCGAGGCGAGTCGGCTCTGGCGGTTCAACCCCGGGGATATCCCACTCTTTGGCCGGGCGTCGATTGGCCGAGCGACGCGCGTTGAGGCATCGGTTGGTCGCGATGCGGTAGAGCCATGTGCGGAGCGTGGCGCGTCCCTCAAACCCTCCGAGGCCTTGCCACGCGGCCAGTAGAGTGTCCTGTAGCGCGTCCTCGGCGTCCTGGAAGGATCCGAGCATCCGGTAGCAGTGCATCTGGAGCTCTCGACGGTACGGCTCGGTCAGCTCGCGGAACGCGTCGCTGTCTCCGGCGCTCGCCCTGGTAATCAGGTCGGTTGTCACTACTCCACCCACCGTTACGTCGGTCACTCTCGTAGTCGCCTCCCAGTATAGACACCGGCCGAGCCGTGAACTGGGCGCGCCCAGTTTCTCGACGTCGTGGTGTCTGCATCGTTTGACGGCTCGGACGATCCGGGCACGGAACAAGGAGCCAGAGATGATGCTGAAGGACAAGGTCGCGATGATCTACGGAGCCGGAGGGGACGTTGGTGGCGCTGTCGCGCGCGCATTCGCTCGCGAGGGCGCGAAGCTTTTTCTGAGTGGACGCAATCTTCGCAAGGTGGAAATGGTCGCTGCCGACGTCATCGGGCGCGGTGGAGTTGCCGAGGCAGCGCAGGTCGATGCCCTTGACGAGCAGGCGGTGGAAAAATACGTCGGCGGCGTCGCGGCGAAGGCCGGGGCCATCGACATCTCCTTCAGCGCAATCGGGATCTCCAACGCGTTGCCGCAGAAGGCTCCGCTTCTGGAGCTCTCGGCAGAGCAGTTTGCGCTTCCCATTACGACCTATACGCGGGCGCATTTCCTCACGGCGCGGATTGCGGCGCGCCGGATGGTCGCGAGGCGATCCGGCGTGATCTTGACGATCACCGGCACGCCGTCTCGCATGGCATTTTCGAACGTCGGTGGCATTGCGCCGGCGTTTGCCGCGGTCGTCTCCCTGACCCGCACCCTTTCCGCGGAGCTCGCACCGCAGGGGGTCCGAGTGGTGTGTCTGATGCCGAACGCAATGCCAGAGACGGGAACGATCCGCGAAAACTTCGAGCGCTACGCCCACACCGCGGGCCTCACCCAAGCCGAGTATCAAGCGCGCCACGAGAGCATGACGCACCTCCGACGCCTGACCACACTGGCGGAGCTGGCTAACGTGGCCGTGTTCATGGCGTCCGACCAGGCCAGCGCGATGACGGGCACGGTCGTCAACCTGAGTGGTGGAGCGATCGTCGACTGAGCGCGTAACCTGCAGTTCGCTGAGGGGCAGAGCTCGGGTTGACGCTAGCGGGACTCACCAACTACCATTCAGCCGCGCTACGGGAGGGTCTGACCGGCTGTTCACGACGATCAGGCACATCTACACATCACACCTCCATCCGTAGGGCGCACCGGCTCCAGCCGAAAGGGCACGGCCCACCTACCGCAGCCACTGTAGGGAGGGTGTGTCTATGTCTCAGCTCGAGAATTACAAGAAGCAGGCGAAACAACTCGTTCGCTGGCACCGCGAGGGCAATCACTCGGTCGGTGGGCGCATCCGTGGCCTCGCCCGCTACCAGACCTTGACCGATCGTCAGGCGCTCGCGCTCCCATTCCCGCTCAGAGAAGCGCAGGAGATCATCGCGGTGGAGGCGGGCCATGCGAGCTGGACGGCGCTGAAGACCGCCGTCGCCAACCGGTCAGCGTCGACGAGACCGGTCCCGCCCACGCCTCGACTGATGCGCGCCCTGCCGGTCCTCTTCGTCGCCAACGTCAAGGCATCCGCCGAGTTCTTCAGAGACACGCTGGGCTTCTCGATCGACTTCCTGCACGGGCATCCCCCGTTTTACGGCGCCGTCTCCCGTGACGGCGCCTGCGTGCATCTGAAGTTCGTGCACGAGCCCGTGTTGGCCATCGGCACGCATGACCGTGACGGATTGATCATGGCCTTCGTCGAAGTGGAGAACGTCAAGGCGCTCTACGCCGAATACACGGCGGTCGGCGTCACGCTCCAGCAAAAGCTCAAGACGCAACCCTGGGGCGGACGCGACTTCATCGTCCGCGACCTGGACGGCAACGCCATCTGCTTCGTTGGGCTGCGCGCCTGACGGCTAGACGAGCGGAGCATCTGAAGAGCCGGACCCCGTGCGTGGCGTGTTGACATACATAGAATCACAATGTATAACGCTGCTACGCATGGACGTCGGCAAGGATCTCGTCGCCGCCTCTGCGACTCCGCTGGTCCTCGCGATCCTCGCCGAGGGCGACAGCTACGGCTACGCCATCATCAAGCGCGTCGGCGAGCTCTCCGGCGGGCACTTGCAGTGGACCGACGGCATGCTCTATCCCGTCCTGCACCGCCTCGAACGCCACGGCATGGTCGCCGCCCGCTGGGGCACCGCCGAAAGCGGCCGTAAGCGGAAGTACTACCGGCTCACCAAGAAGGGCCAGACCCAGCTCGAGGCCGAGCGTCGCCGCTGGCAAGTCGTCGATCGAACGCTGCACCGCATCTGGATGAAATCCTGCCCGGTATGACCGCCTTCGCCGATCACGCGCCACTCGAGGAACAGATCGCCCAGTGGCGCGGCTACCTGCGCCGCCGCCGCACCATTCACGGTCGCGACGTCGACGAGCTCGAAGCCCACCTGCGCGACCAGGTCGCCTCGCTCACGGAGGCCGGCCTCGCCAGCGACGAGGCGTTCCTCGTCGCCGTCAAGCGCATGGGCAGTCTCGACGCCGTCTCGCGCGAGTTCGCGCGCGAGCACTCCGACCGGCTGTGGAAACAGCTCGTCATGGTGCCGGGCGATGCCGACACCTCCCCAACCGCGCGCCGCACGGAGATGCTCGTGGCCTTCGCGATGGCGCTCACCGCGGCGGCCGCCATCAAGCTGCCAGAGCTGTTCGGTGTCCGCCTCGGCGGCGACGGCAACGAACCGTTCTACGCGCGAAACGCCAGCTTCTTCGTGCTGCCACCGCTCACTGCCTATTTCGCCTGGAAACGCGGCCTCGCCGCCGCTGCCGGCTTCGCGCTTGCCGCGGTCTTCCTGGCCGCCGCCTTCATCGTCAACGCCTTTCCTTTCGCGCAAGGCAGCGATACGCAGGTGCTGGTGGCGCTCCACCTCCCGATCGCGCTCTGGCTGGTGGTCGGCATCGCCTACGCCGCCGGCCACTGGTTCGCGGAACACGCGCGCATGGACTTCGTCCGCTTCTCCGGCGAGCTGTTTATCTACTACGTGCTCATCGCGCTCGGCGGCGCGGTGCTCATGATGTTCACGATGATGATGTTCAAATCCATCGGCGTGGACGCCGAATGGGTTGCCCAGGGATGGCTGGTTCCCTGCGGCGCCATGGCCGCGGTGGTCGTCGCCTCGTGGCTGGTGGAGGCGAAGCAGAGCGTCGTCGAGAACATGGCGCCGGTGCTGACGCGCCTGTTCACGCCGCTCTTCACGCTCCTGCTCCTGGTGTTCCTGGCGGCGATGGCCTGGACGAGGCGCCCGATCGACATCGAGCGCAACGTGCTGATCGCGTTCGACCTGCTGCTCGTGCTGGTGGTCGGCCTCGTCCTCTATGCCGCTTCGGCGCGCGATCCGGAGGCGCCGCCCGGCTTGTTCGACGCGCTGCAGCTGCTGCTGATCGTCAGCGCGCTCGCGGTGGACACGCTGGCGCTCGCCGCCATCGCCTCGCGCATCACGGAGTTCGGCTTCACGCCGAACCGCGTGGCGGCGCTCGGTGAAAATCTGATCCTGCTGATCAACCTCACCGGCTCGGCGTGGCTCTACGCGCGCTTCATGCGCGGCCGCGCTCCGTTCGTCGCCCTCGAGCGCTGGCAAACCGCCTACCTGCCCGTCTACTCGGTCTGGGCGGCGTTCGTCCTCTGCGTCTTTCCGCCGCTGTTCCGCTACGCCTGATCGACCGGCGGACCACTGGAACACGTTGCGAAAATTGTACGTCGCGCAGGCCTGAAGGCCTGCCTCAACGGAGAGAGCCGGCCGCACCCGCCTCGTTTGGCAGGCCTGAAGGCCTGCGCTACGTACGCTACCGGTAATCTCGCAACGCGCTCCAAGGAACCCGGCCCACGTGATCGGCGTCCATTCCGGTTGAAGTGATCGATCGCTGGCGTGCCATCGGCGCGGGAGTCGGTGCCGTAGTCCTTGTCGGTGCGGCCGTTGCCCAGTTGCAACTCCCCGCCCTCGGGGCCGGTGGGCTGCTGCATCCCATTCGGCGGCGTGTTGCGATTCAGGCACCACCGTTGTGTCGCGACACCGCGATCGCTGGCGCGGGCGTCACGCTCAAGGGATGGACCTGCCAGACGCCACGTCCCGTCCGCGTCGGCACGGTCGTCTACCTGCATGGGATCGCCGACAATCGCAGCACCAGTGTCGAAGCCATCGACCGCCTTGGGCAGCGCGGGTTCGATGTGCTCGCCTTCGACAGCCGCGCGCACGGCGAGTCGGACGGCGACGCGTGTACCTACGGATTCCACGAAATCCAAGACCTCCGGCGCATCGTCGATACCGGGGCGGAGGGGCCGATCGTCCTACTTGGCACGTCTCTCGGCGCAGCGGTCGCCCTGCAGTATGCGGCAACAGACGCGCGCGTTAGTGCCGTGATCGCCGCTGAAACCTTTTCGGATCTGCTGACCGTCGCCACGCAGCGGGCGCCGTGGTTCTTCACGTCCGGGGTCATCGCGCGCGCGTTCGAGGTGGCGGAGCAGCAAGGACGGTTCGAAGTGGACGCCGTCAGCGCCGTGCGAGCCGCGGCGCGCATTCGCGTCCCGGTCCTCCTGATTCACGGCGCCGACGACGTCGAGACACCGCCCGATCATTCCCGTCGCGTGTTCGACGCACTGGGCGGCCCCAAGCAGCTCATTCTCGTCCCAGGAGCTGGCCACAATGAGTCGCTCCGACCGGCGGTCTGGGAGCAGATCGAGGAATGGCTCGACGCCGTGCTGGAAGCCGGACCCTCGTAGTAACGCTCCAGTCTGTATACCGAATGATATATAGTCGTCGCTACACCCCCCGATCGCGCGCTGCGCTCGAAACCGAGGTGCGACCACACATGTCGGACAGACCGCGAAGCGTCGATCGCCTGCTGCCGTTGAAGCCCAAGGTCCTGCATATTCTGCTGGCCCTCGCTGATGGCCCGCGTCACGGATACAGCATCATGCAGGAAGTCGCTGCCCGCACGGATGGACATGTCCGCGTGTGGCCGGCAGCCTTGTACGGAACCCTCCGCGAGCTCGAAGGTCTCGACTTGATCGCGGAGTCAGAGAAGCGACCGAGTGACGATGACGAGCGGCGGCGATACTTTGCGCTCACGCCCCTTGGGAAGCGTGCGCTGAGTGGCGAGGTCCGGCGCCTGGAAGCGATCGTCGACCACGCACGTGCGAGCCGGGCCCTGCGCAAGCCGGGACGCGCATGAAGCCGCCTTCGTCGCCCTTCGACGCCGCTCAGGGCAAGCGAGGCATGCGTGGGTACAGCCGACTGCTCTGGCTGCTTCGCCGCAGGGGTCCGCAGGAGGAGCGAGAGATACAGGAAGACGCGCAGCTGCTGCTGGACGCGGCTCGTGCGCGAGGCCGAGGTGCAGTGGCGGCGACGTGGCTCTCGCTGATGTGGGATCTCGCCATCGGCACCGGGCATGACCTCGCACGAGCGCTTCGATCGCTGATGCGCGCACCTGGATTCACGCTGACGGTGTCTCTGCTGCTCGGTCTCGGCGTTGCGGCAACGACGACGCTGTTCGCGCTGGTCAACGCAGTAATCCTGAAACCCTTGCCATATGGCAGCCCGGAACAGCTGGTCATGGTCTGGGAGTCGAGCGTTCCGCAGAAGCGTGTGCGTGAGGGGCCATCGCCCGGCAACGTCGACGATTGGGTCGCACACAACGAGGCGTTCGAGGCGCTCACCGCGTGGTGGACCGCCTCGGCGACGCTGCGTGGCCGGGATGGCAGTGCGCCGGTCACGGGTGTCCAAGTTACGAAAGGCTTCTTCGAGGTCTTCCGCCGCGCGCCCCTCTTGGGGCGGACCTTCGCGGACCACGAGTACCTGGGTCAGCCGTCGATCGCGTCCGGCAGGACTGGCGGCCAGGAGCCGCTCCTCGTTCTCAGTCATCGTCTGTGGCAGAGCCTCGGCGCAGATCCCACGGTGGTCGGAGGAACGGTCCACGTTGAAGGTCGCGACTGGCGTGTTCTGGGAGTCATGCCTGCCGACTTTGCCGTTCCGGACGTTGGCGCAGCCTTCTGGACACCTTGGGATATTCGCGAGGCGTATCGTGGCGCGCGCTTTCCCGACGGCCCGCCTCGGGATTTCCGCTTCTTGCGCGTCGTCGGTCGTCTGAAGCCTGGGCTGTCGCGTGAAGCCGCGACGGAACGGATGGAGATCCTCGCCGCACGCCTCGCTGCCGATCATCCGCGTACGAACTCCGAGTGGAGCGTTCGGCTGGTGCCGCTGAGCGAGGAGTTGGTGCGCTCGAGCCGCACCGAGCTCCTGCTCGTGTTCGGCGCCGTGTTTGGTTTGCTCTTGCTCGTCTGCGCCAACGTGGCGAGTCTCGCGATTGCGCGTCGCGCTGCGCGCGCGCGCGAGATGGCCATTCGACTGGCGCTCGGCGCCGGCCGGACACGCATCGTACGAGAGCATCTGGCGGAGACCGCACTGTGCGCGGTGCTGACCGCGCTGGTGGCAGTCGTCCTCACGGCATGGTCGCTGGGTGCCACGATCGCGTTTGCTCCGTCGGACATTCCTCGATTGCACGAAGTGGACGTGAACGCCCGCGTCGTGTCCTTTGCGGTGGCCCTGGCGCTCTTGGTCACCATCATCGGCGTGGCGCTTCCGGGCCTTCGAGGCAGTTCCGCGGCAATCGCGCCGGCACTGAAGGACGGCGCGCCGCTCTCTGGACACCACGCGAGCCGGGTGCGACGCGCCCTCGTGGTCGCTGAAATCGGCGTCACGGTGGTGCTCCTCGTCGGCGC
>DAINCF010000223.1:0-11017 GCA_036732565.1 Vicinamibacterales bacterium | reverse complement strand
ACTCGCCGGCGCGGCCGAAGAGCAGCGTGCGCTGCGCCTCGTCGCGCAGGGCCGCGAGGTCGGCGCCAGGAGGCGGCATCGAAATCCCGCGGAGCCGGCCGTTCGCGAGATCGACCGCGAAGTTCATCCGGTTGACGAGCGCTCCGGACGAGACCCACGTCTCAGCAGTGTCGTCATAGCCCGTGGGCGGCTGGCAGAAGTAGACGGGCATGCCCAGATCGCGAAGCACGCGCGTGAGCGGCGTGGCGCGCTCGATGTCGGCGCCGGTGGCGCGGAGCGCGCTCGCCACGAACTCCAGTGGCGTCTTGACCTTGGCATTGCGCGCATCGGCGGCGAAGAATTCCGGCGACGTGACGATGGTTCGGACGACCTCGCGAAGATCGCCCTGGGTCGCGCGGAAGCGGTCCGCCGCGCGATCGACGAGCGCCGGCGGCGGCTGATCGCTGACGAAGCGTCGCGCCAGCTTGGTGGCAATGAACCGGGCCGTCGACGGGTGCGCGGCGACGATGTCGAGGACGCGCTCGCCGTCCTGCTCACCACCGCCAGCCTTGATCGTCTGGCCGAGCACGGTCTTCGCGCCGGCGTCGTGCATGAACGGCACGAAGCGGAAGCCGCCGTCGTTCCGACGATCGAATGTCCAACCCGTGAAGGCTCGCGCGACGTTGACGATGTCCGTCTGTGTGTAGCCCCCATCTACGCCGAGTGTGTGGAGCTCCATCAGCTCGCGCGCGTAGTTCTCGTTGAGGCCGCGCATCCGCTGCTGCTGTGGAGGCTGGCCCGCCGGTCGTGCGGCATTCTGCCGCGGCCCTCCGCCAAGACCGCGCCGACGCATTTGCGGGTCGAGCCCGTTCGTGCCCCTCCCAGGCTGCGGAGCGGACGCCAACGTCTGCGCGCCCGTGGGCGCGCTGCTCATCCAGTTGTCCAAGTAGAACAGCATGGCCGGGCTCTTCGCGGTGGCCTCGAGGAGATCGCGGAAGCGCCCCAGGACATGTGGCCGGATCGCCGTGCGCTCGTACTCCGTGATGTAGACGCGGGTCTGTCCCTTGCCGGCGAATACGTTGAAGTGGTTGAACCAGAAGTCGACCAGAACCTCTTCGAGTTGGCGCTCGCTGTAGACCGCACGCAGCAGCTTGGCCTCGGAGAGCTCGGACAGCACCAACCGGTTCTTCATCTGCGCCTCAGTCAGCCGGGGTGGGCTGGGCTGGCCGGGCGAGTCGGGCTGGTCGGGAGTCCGGCGCGGCCGCGCCATCGTGGAGTCCTGCAGGGTCGGATCCGATGCCATCTCTCCGCTTTGCGCCTGAGCCTGTCGCGCTCGCAGCCGGTCTTGTCGCGCAGGCCGCTCGTAGTCGCGGGCAATGACCTCGGAGCTGAGGGTCAGGGTTTCGAAGCCGGCGAGCCGGGCGACCAGGCCGCTGTCGTCAATGGTCGATGGTTGCAGCTGCTGGTCGATCCACTTGGGGAGGCCGATTCGCTTGACCTGTTCGACATCGCGCACGGTCGCGCCGAACGTGAGCCGATTCAGCACGTGCACGACGGTCGCGTCGTCAGTTGGGATGGCGGACTTGGATTCCACCCGCGGTGACGAAGTGATGGCGACGATGGCGAGGATCGGGGCGATGAGTGTGAGGCGACGCCGGCCTGCGATGTGGAGCTGCATGGGTTAGCCCTTGACCGCCGAAGTGGTTCGTTTACGAGCCCTGGTACTGTTTTTGACCGGCGGCGGCCGAAGACGGTTTAATCTCGCTGGTTACCGGCTCCTCTACCCATGCCACTGACGCTCGTACCGGCTACTGGTCCCTTGCTCGACGCCATCCTTGGCGACACGTTCGCCGTCTGGAACGACGGCCTCTCCTCCTCGAGCTACGAGCGGTTCTGGAAGGGGCAGTTGGCGACGGCGTGGGGCGGCGGGCACCTGGATCGTGTGGCGCTCGTCGATGGCGACACGATCCTCAGCAGCGCGAAACGCTACGACCTTTCCGCGCGCATCGAGGGGCGTATTCGTCGCGTGCTGGGTATCGGCGCGGTGTTCACGACACCCGCTGAGCGTGGTCGCGGCGCGGGCACCGAGCTGCTGCGCCGCATCCTCGACTGGGCGGTCGCGGAAGGCTACGAGTTCGCGATGTTGTTCTCCGAGATCGGTCCGTCGTACTACGAGCGGCTGGAGTTCGTGCCGGTCCCGCTGATCGAATCGCGCATCGTAGTACGCACGGGACGCGGCGCGCCGGCGATGCTCGTGCGATCGGGTGAGGATCGCGACATCGCGGCCGTTACCGACCTGAGCGCCATTCGTGCCGCCGATGTGCGATTCGCGCTGGAGCGCAGCGAGGACTTCGCGCGCTACGGTCTCTCGAAACGTCGCTTGCTGGCTGGCCTCGGTCCGCCCGGACTCCGTCAGGTCGAGTTTCTCGTCGTCGAAGAGGGGTACACCGCGGTCGCGTTCGTCATCTGCTCGATCGAGGGGCGCCACTGGTTCATCGAGGATGCCGGCGACCGCGATCCGGCTGGCGCGCGCGTGGGCGCGATGCTGCAGGCGATGCTGGCCCGCGCGCCAGCGGACGACCTGCCGCAGATTCACAGCTGGTGGCCGCTGGCCGCGGTGCCGCCTCAGGTCACGTTCGCGACGAGCGGAGCGCCGGAGCCGGTCTTGATGATTCGGCCGCTGACGGGTCGGCGCCTGCCGCTGCCGCCGCTCGACGCGCATGACGTCGTCTATCGACGATTGGACTACTTCTGAATGGTCTTTCCTCCAGCAAACTACTGCTTGAGCTTCAAGTCAACCGTCGTGCCTTCCCCTTCGCGCAGGCTGAAGCGCGTCGCGCTCTGCTGCATGGTGGCCAGGTAGTCGGGATTCATCGCCTGACCTTCCTCGATCATCTGCACTGCCACGGCGAGGTATGCACCATGCGGCGGCAGCCGCTCGATGCGATAGCGCCCTTGTTGATCGGGCCGAGCCGTCCTGATGTAACGCGAGCCGAGCTGCCAGAACTCGCGATCGTCGACGAAGACGAGAATCGATGCGTCGAGCACCGGCAGGCCGCGCGAGTCGGTGACGAGCCCACTCACCGTGCTGATGCGATTGGTGAGCAGGACCTCCATGCCCGTGAGGGTTTGCCCGGGCTGGACCTCGATCGGCGTGTCGACGTACTCGCGTCCGCTTACCATGACGGACTTCACCATCCAGTCCGATGGAGCGGTCACCGTGATCCGGCGCGCATCCACGAGCCCTTTCAGCTCGAAGGTGCCGTTGGCGTCGACCCGCGCGGGCGGTGTGCCCATGAATCCCCCTTCGCCGGGGTTGACGACGCTCGCCATGACACGCAGCCCTCCCTCATCGAATTGTGAGGTCGACCGCATTGACGGTAGCGGCGCGCCCGTCTCCGTGATGACGCGACCGGTGATGCGGCCGCCCGGCGTCATCACGATCGCCGCGTTCTCGATCTTCTCGCCCGCGACCGTGATCGGCAGGCGTCCGATCTCCCCTGAGTCGTCCGGTCCCCCGCGACCCACGTTGGCTTGCGCGATGTAGCGGCCTGGCGCCACGCTGTTGATCCTGAAGCGCCCCTGCTGATCGATGCGCCCCATGTTGCCTGGGCCCATGAACATGTTGCCGCTGCCGGGTTCCCCAGGGCGCAGGAACACAGTGCCTTGCGTCACCGGCGTGCCTTTCGCGCTGGTCACGGTGCCCTCGACGGAGACGAGGCGTGCCGCGATGAGCGCGAATGACGCGTTGGTGTTCTCCTCGCCGACACCGAGGGTGATGCGTCCGGCGTCGCCCATGCTCGGGACACCCGGAAAGTACGTCGGTGCGAAGCCGGTCATGTCGCCCGAGGGCTCGGACCGGTCGAAGAACCCCTCGCCTTGCACGGTCGCCGAGATGGTGTATTCGCCGGGCGCGAGGCCGAACACCCGGTAATGACCGAGGTCATCCGTTCTCGCCGGCTGGCTCGTGCCCGTCCATCGACCCGTGCCGCCGATACGTCTCCACTGCAAGGCCGAGACATTGGCGTTGGCCACGGGCTCGCCGAACTCGTCGGTGATCCGCCCCGCCAACACGCTGCCGCGCGGCAAGCCGATGACCACCTTTTCGAGCACCTGTTTGTCCTGAAGCTCGATCGGCGTGCCCGGCTGCAGCGGCCGGCGCTGACCGTACTGCAACGATACGTAACCCGCCTTGCTGGCGCTGACGGTATAGCGGCCCGCCGGCAGATCGCGGAACTCGTACCGGCCGTCGGCGTCGGTGATCGCCGACCGCTGTCCTTTCAGCTCGCTCGCAAATGCGCGCACGAACGCGCGCCGAATCGGTGCGCCGGTTTCCATGCCGACGACGTAGCCACGGATGACGGAATTCCCCGTGGGCATCTCCTCGCCAGCCGCGCCGGCGCGGGCCGGCGTGCGCTGTTGCGGGCCCGGTTGAGGGGGTGTCGCGACTTGACCGGGTTGCCCCGTCGCCTGGTCAGACTCGTGTGCGGGAGCGCTGACGCCGGCGAGCAACGACAGAACGGCGATGAGCGGGAGAGATGAACGCATCGACGTGCTCCGAGATGTTTCGGCCCACCGAACGCGGGCAAAGCCGAGACTCTGCGTTGTAATCCGCCCCGCCGGAGGCGGGGCAAAGCAACACTGCGCGTGCTGTAATCCGCCCGCCGGAGGCGGGCAAGGCAACACTGCGCGTGCTCTATTCGTAGTGCAAGGCGCGAACCGGGTCGAGGCCGGCCGCTTTGATAGCTGGATATACACCAGAAACGAGTCCGACGAGTAACGAGACGCCGAAGGCCAGCGCCAGCGAGGCGCCCGTGATGATGGTCGACCAGCCGGCGAAGCCGGCGATGACGCGCGACAGCACGACACCCAGCACGAGGCCGAGGACGCCGCCCGTCACCGCGATCATCGTCGTCTCCACCACGAACTGGCGAATGATGTCGGTGCGTCGCGCGCCGATGGCACGGCGGACACCGATTTCCCGCGTTCGCTCGAGGACGCTCGCCAGCATGATGTTCATGATTCCGATCCCGCCCACGAGCAGCGAGATCGACGCCAGGGCCACCATGACGATGTCGAAGATGCGTTTGGTGCGCTGTTGTTCCGCCAGCAGCTCCGCCGGCACGACGATCGTGTAGTCGCTGGCGCCGCGATGGCTGCCGTCCAGAATCCTCCGGATGATCGCCGCGGACGCCGACACATCCGCCTGTGGCCGCAGCCGGACGAACATGCCGTCGATCTCGTCGCGGAACTGCGTGTAGTTGTCCTCCAGCCGCATGACTGCCGCGGCGGTCGGCACGTAGATGACGTTGTTGCGGTCCTGCGCCGGCAGACCGCCGACGTCACCCTGTGCGACCACTTGCGGGGCCGCGACGCCGATCACTTGAAACCACTGCTCGTTGACTTTGACGAAACGATCGAGCGACGACTCGTCGCCGAACAGCCGCACCCGCGCCGCATCGCCGAGGACGCAGACCGGCGCCGCGCGCGCGGCTTCGTCGTCGGTGAAATAGCGGCCGGAGGTCAGCCGCAGCGCCGCGATCTGGACGTAGCTCGGCTCGACGCCGTACACCACCGGATTGCCGCCGGTTGGCTTGGGGATGACCTGATTCGGCGCGAAGCGCTTGCGCGGCGTCAGCAGCTCGATGCCGGGCACCGCCGCCTGAATGGCGCGCACGTCCTGGAACGTCAGGCCGGGCGACTGCAGCCGAATCTTCTGAAACGCCTGGAACTCCGTGGTCTCGCGGGCCTCGATGATCAGATTGCGCACGCCGAGATCTTCGATGAACGCCATCACTTGCTGCTGGGCGCCGGCGCCGATGGACAACATCGCCAGCACGGCCGCGACCCCGAAGATCATGCCCAGCATCGTCAGCAGCGTTCGGAGCTTGTGCAGGAGCAGGCTGTCGACGCTGCGGCCGACGTCGGGCAGCCATCGACTCGCGGCGAGGTGGAAGACCTCGCGCGATCTAGTGGAGCGTATCAACAGAATTGCTACCATCTACCGAGAGCTCGGGTAGCAGTTTCCCGGCCCTTCCTACGGAACGGCCGGCTGTGATTTCGACGGTACCTCCCACTAGAGGTCACCGCGTGGCCCTCTGGATCGGCGGCTGGGCGGCGCCGGGTGCGGCCTTCGTAGTGCCGCTCTTGGGATCGACGAGCGCGACCTCCGTGGCGTTCTCCAGCCCCTCGACGATGGCCAGGCTGTCCGTTCGCGCGATGATCCGAATTTCATGGAGCTCGAAGCCGCTCGCGGTCTTCACGTAGACGCTCGGCTTGCCGCCGACCTCGAAGACCGCGGCACGCGGCACGTGCAGCGCCGACTCGAACGACTGTCCGGTGATGGCCAGCGCGGCGCTGACGCCAGGATTGATCGTCGTCTGTCCGTCGAGATCGAAGGCGATATCGAAGCGTCTCGTGCCAGCCTCGAAGAGCTGACGCGAGGCGACATTGCTGATCGCGCGGACGCGTCCGGTGAGCGCGCTGTCGGGCCGGCCGTCGATCGCGATTGCGACGGACTGTCCGGGCTCGACGTTCGCGCGATCGTGCTCCGGCAGCTTGGCGGTTACCTCGACGCCGGAGGTGTCGACGAGCTCGGCGATGAGGTTGCCCGGATTCGCCGCGTCGCCGACGCGATACTCCGGAAGCGCCGCCGCGGAGAAGATGATGCCGCCGAACGCCATCGTGTTGGGCTTCAAGGTCACGAAGCCGTCGAACGGGGCGACGATGCGCAGGTTGTCGATGTTGCGCTGGGCGACGGCAACGGCCAATTGCGCCTTGTTCCGCTTCTCCCGCAAGACGTCCAGGGCGGCCGACGCGGTGGAGCCTTGGCTCTTGATCTCCTGCTGCAGTGCGATCAGGCGCTCTCGCGCGTCCTCGAGCTTCAGCTGATTCTGCTTGGCGACGATGGCGCCGACGAGCTCGTTGGCGCTCGCGTCGAGCTCGGCTCGACGAACGGCGAAGCGGGCTTCGAGCAGCTTGACTTCATCGTCGGCCAGCTTGACCGCCCGTTCGGCCTCGGCTTTGGCGATTTCCTGCAGCGCCAGTTGGAGATCGAACTCGGCTTGCTCGAGCGCGAACTGCTGGTCCGAGGCATCGAAGGCGACGACGACATCGCCGGCCTTCAAGGCAGTGCCGGACGGCGGCAGCGTCACCACCGTCAATGGCCCGCCCATCGCCGGCGTGAACACCTGCACGATGCGCGAGGCGCGCAGCTCGCCAATCGCGTGAATGGTGATCGCGACGCGGCCTTGCTGGACGCGGGTGGTGGGGACCTGGCGCGCGTCCACGTCACCGGCGCGCGCCCACGCGATCGCCGAGGCGAGGCCGAGCAGCACGACGAACGCGATGAGGACGGAGAAACGTCGCGTCATTGGGCGGTGGTTGGCGCCTGCAGGGTCACGCGGTCCCCTTCGTCGATGCCGGATGTGATCGCGGCCTGTTCGCGCCCGCGCCGACCGACGCTGACCGTCCGCGGCGTCGGCGTCCCGCGTTCCACGACGTAAACGATGGTGTCGCCGTCGCGCGAGAAGATGGCGCCGCTGGGGACGACGAGCACGTCGGTCATGCGCTCGAGCTCCAGTCTCGCGGACGCGCTCATGCCCGATCGCAGCCGTCCGTCGCTCTCGTCGAGCGCAATCAAGACGTCGAAGTTGCGGACCGGCGGCCAGGCCGAGAAATCGGGCTTCGCGACCAGCGAGATCTCGCGAACCGTCCCGATCAGCTCTTTGTCCGGTACGGCATCCACACGCACCCGCACGCGGGCCCCGGGTCGCACGCGCGCGCGGTCGGCCTCGTCGATCCGGCAGGTCATGTTGACGGTCTGCAGATCCGGGAGCTCCAGGATCGGCGCGCCGAACCACGCGCGGTCGCCGCGCTTGAACTCGGGAGGCGACCGATTGAAGATGCCACCGGCGCGAAAGTTCGGCAGCAGCGACACCGCCCCCGCGATCGGCGCTCGCATCGCCAGGGTCTCGATGATGCGGATGGTTTCGGCGACGTCCGCGTCGGCCTTGTCGCGCTTCTGTCGGGCCAGCGTCACCTCGGCGGCGGCCAGGGCCCGCTCGGCCTCGATCTTCTGTTCCTGCGCGCGAACGTGCACGTCGGCGTCCGCCACCGCGAGCTTCAGTTTGTCGGCCTCGACGCGTGATGACAGCTCCGACTTGCCCAAGTCCAAACGCGCTTGTGCGGCGGCCGATTGCAAGTGCGAGAGATCGGCTTCGGCCGCGCGAATCCGCCGGTCGCCTTCGGCGCGCACCCGCTCCGCTTCGGCCTCCGCCTGCTTGAGCTCCGAGGCCTTCTGCTCGCGAATACGCTGCTGCGGCGTGGTGTCGAAGGCCACCACCGTATCGCCGGCCGACACCGATGCGCCGTTGCGGGCGAGCTCCACGATCTGCAAGTCGGCGCCCGACGGCGCGGTCATCACGACGGATCGGGCCGGACGTATCTCACCGCGCACTGGCAGGAAGTCTTCGAAGGTGCCCCGTTCGACAACCGCCGTAGGAAGAGCTTCACCGTCCGTGCTGGCGCGACCCGAGACGACGACGGCGACCACGAGGACGACACCGAGCGCGATGACCAGGGCGAGCTTCTTCAGCATGACCACGCGCTCACGGTCGGGCGGCCGACTCCGACCGTGCGTCGCCGAGGGTGACGTCGATCGCGGCAGCCAGGTCCGGCAGGAGATGATCGTCGCGTCCGTCGATGGCAAACGATGCCAGGAACGTACGGACGCGCGTCGAGAGCGCGCTGGTGGCGGCCACCGGCGACAGATGCGAGAGGCGGCCCGTGAAGTGTCGATCTGGATAGGAATCGAGCGTGATACGCACGGACTGTCCGCTCGCCAGCCTCGAGACGTCCGCTTGATTGACCAGCGCCCGCACGCGCATCGCCGACGGATCCACGACCTCGAGGATCGTCAGGCCCTGTCGAACTTCCTCGCCCTCCTGGATCTCGGCCATCGTGCCGCTCTTCCACAGGACTTTCAGGACGACGAGGCCATCGAGCGGCGAGGCGATGCGCATCCGGTCGGCGTTGGTCTTCGCGTGCCGCCACGCGCCCTGGGCGCGTTCGCGTTGAATCTCGAGGATGCGCAGATCGGCGGCGGCGGCGCGCTCCTGGAGATCGGCGGTCTTCTGCAAGGCCCCGCGGCGGGCACGCGCTTCTTCGAGCGCTTGCACGTTCTTCTCCGCGTCGATCGCCGGCAGCATGTCGTTGCCGAGGATGTTGAGCTCGCCGCGTGACACCGCGTTCTCGGCCAGTGTGAGATCCCGTTGCCGATCGGCGCGGGCGATGGCCTGCTCCGCACGCTTCTTGTCGATTTGCGCCAGGATGTCCCGATATTCGGCTTCGCGATCGCGAGCCGCCTTGAGCTGCGCGGTGCGATCGAACTCGACGAGGAGATCGCCTTGCCGCACGAACGTGCCGGCCTTCGCGAGCTCCACGACGACCAGTGGACTCGGTGGGGTGCCCGGGCTGGCGCCGGTCAGTCGCGGCGCCGAGACCGGATAACTGTTCACCGGTTCGACGACGCCGTGTAAACGGAGTGTAGTCGCGTCCTGCGGCGCGGTGGGCGTGGGCTGCGCGTGCGCATGGACCACCAGCGCGCAGGCGACCAAGATCCACAGATGGCGCGCGGCGCGCGCGATGACCTGCCGGCTCGACGGCACGATGACCTCCGACCGAACGCGCGAATCGTCTGCCAGATGTGAGTCTGGCGGTTAGACGACCGACCGAGGAGGATGGTTTGAGCCTTTCACTACGTCAGACACCGGAGTGACAAGAAAGCTCCCGCAAGATTAGACGAGGGTTAGCGTGCGCGGATTCAGTAGGGGCGGCTCGCGAGCCGCCCCTACCCAATAATCTCGCGAGCCGCCCCTACGCAATATCTCGCGAGCCGCCCTACGCCCGCAGAATCTCGCGCGCGGCGTTGAGGCCTGACTGGCCGGTGAGGCCGGTGCCGGGATGTGTCCCGGAACCGCACAGGAAGAGTCCAGTGATCGGACCGCGATAGTTAGCGCAGCCCAACAGCGGACGCATCGCCCACAATTGATCAAGGGCGAGCTCGCCGTGGAAGATGTGACCGCCGGTCAGACCCCACTCACGCTCGAGGTCCACCGGCGTGAGCACATCGGCCGCAACCACGAGGTTGCCGATGCCCGGGGCGTATCGCGCGAGGGTGTCGAGCACGGTCTTGCGCAGCGCGTCGCGCTCCTCGTCCCACGTGCCGTCGCGGAGCGTCACCGGCGCGAACTGCATGTACGCCGACAGCACGTGCGCCCCGAGCGGCGCCAGCGTCGGATCCATCAGAGACGGGATGACGAACTCGATCCACGGCTGTGGCGACGAGCGCCCGTACTTCGCGTGATCGAACGCGCGCTCGAGGTAGTCGAGATCTGGGCCGATGCGCACGCGTCCTGAAAGAGCTTCGGCGGACACATCGCGAAACGCCGGCGCCGCGGACAGCGCGAGATTGACTTTCGCCAGCACGCCGCGCGCGCGGTAGTTTCGCACGCGCCAGAGGAATTCGGGCGCGAGATCCGCCGGGTCGCACAACTCGAGGAACGTGCGCTTGGGATCCAGCGCGGACACGACCGTCCCTGCCGCGATCTCGTCGCCGTTGGCCAGCGCCACGCCGGTGACTCGATCGTTCTCCACGATGACACGGACCGCCTTCGCGCTCGTGCGAATCGTGCCGCCCGCCGCCTGGATCGCATTCGCCACGGTCGTCACGAACGGTTGCGGTCCGCCACGGACGAACCGCGTCGCGATGTCGCCCGCCGCCTCGTTGGCCGCGGTCAGCAGGAGCTGCATGCCGCTGCCGGCCGACCACGGGCCGAACATCGACCCGAGAATCCCGTCCGCGGCCACGGTCGCCCGCAGCAGCTCGTGCTCGAAGCACTCGCTCACCAGATCCGCGACCGCCATCGGCCCCCAGCGCAGCAACCGATGACGATCCGCCGTGGACAACGCACGAAACTCGCGGGCGGTCTGCAGCAGCTGCCACGCGTCGCGCCGACCGACGTCGTCAATCGCGGAC
>DAINCF010000222.1:0-11018 GCA_036732565.1 Vicinamibacterales bacterium | reverse complement strand
GGGTGTGCCGGCCTGGTTCGAGCGCGGCACCCGCCGCCCAGATCCGGCCGGCCGCGCACTGCTCGCGCTGCTCGCGTGCGCCGACGAAAGCCTCTCGGCGCGCCGCTTCGCCGAGTATCTCTCCCTCGCGCAGGTGCCGGCCCTTGCAGGGGGCCCGCAGGCTGCGGAGCCGGCCGTGGGGCCCAACCGACGTAGGGGCGGCTCGCGAGCCGCCCCTCCACCTGCGGACCAGCTCTCGCTGTGGGACGTGCCGACCGACGATGTCGCGAGCGCCGTCGTCCGCCCGGAGGAACGTCCCGCCGATCCCGAGCCGGTGGAGGAAGCGCCGACCGTCGACGAGCGCGACGGCGATCGGATTGTCGCCGGCTCATTGCGCGCGCCGTGGCGATGGGAGGAGTTGCTCGTCGAGGCCTACGTCATCCAGGGCATCGATCGGTGGCGACGACGGTTACCCGGCCTTGCGCGCGAGTACCAACGTCGCCTTCGCGAGCTCGACGATGAGGATCATGACTCGCCGCGGGCGCGGGCGATTGCGCGCGATTGGGCGGAGCTTGCGCACCTGGAGAGCTTTGCGCTGCCGATTGTCGAGACGCTCGACACCTGGCAGTCACCGCGCACGTGGGGCGACTGGCTGCGGGAGATGGGCTCGCTCGTGCCACGGGTGCTGCGCCAACCGGCGCGCGTGCTGCGGGTGCTGGGAGAGATGGCCCCGCTCGGCAGCGTTGGCCCGGTCACGCTGCGTGAGGTGCGGGAGGTGCTCGCGCCGCGTCTCCTTACGCTGACGCACGAGCCGTCGCGCCGCCGCGCGGGTCGCGTGTTCGTCGGCACGCCCCACGCCGCGCGCGGGCGGCAGTTCACCGTCGTGTTCGTGCCTGGCCTCGCTGAACGCATTTTTCCGCAGCGGCTCCGGGAGGATGCGTTGTTGCTCGACGAACGCCGCGTGCGGCTCGATGCCGGGTTGGCGGTCGCCGACACGCGGGCGGATGAGGAGCGCCTGCAGCTCCGCTTGTCGGTTGGTGCTGCCGCCGCGCGCGTCTATCTGTCCTATCCACGGTTGGAGCTCGGCGAATCGCGTCCGCGCGTTCCGTCGTTCTACGTGCTCGACATCATGCGCGCGACGAGCGGCGCCATCCCTCGCTACAGGGCGCTCAGCGAGCACGCGTTCGACATGGGCGGCGCGTCGCTCGCGTGGCCGGCGCCGCCGGAGCCCGACCGCGCGATCGACGACCTGGAGCACGATCTGGCCGTGCTGCGGCCGTTGCTGCGCGCCGCGCAGCGGAAGTCCGTCGAAGGCCGAGCCCGCTATCTGCTGGAGCTGAGTCCCGCGCTGCGCCGATCGGTGACCGAGCGCTGGCTGCGATGGCAGCCGAAGTGGTCGCATGCCGACGGTTTGATCCGTGTGCAGCCGCTGACCGCGGACCCCCTCGCGCGACAGCGGTTGACCAAGCGTCCGTACTCCTTGACCGCGCTCCAGCGCTATGCGACGTGCCCCTATCAATTCCAGCTCGCGGCGATGTACCAGCTCGCCCCGCTCGAGGAGCCGACGCCGCTGCAGCGTCTGGATCCGCTCACGCGCGGCAGCCTCTTTCACGAGATTCAGACCGAGCTGTTCAGAAAGCTTCAGGCCAACGGCATGCTGCCGGTCACCGAGCCGCGCCTGAGCGCCGCTCGCGGCGTCCTCGAATGGGCCGTGACGCAGGTCACCACCAAGGCCTACGACGATCTCGCGCCTGCGATCGATCGCGTCTGGAAAGATGAGATTGCCGGCCTGACGCGAGATCTCCGCTTGTGGCTCGAGCGCCTGGCCCGTGATGGGGAACATTGGGTGCCCGAGCGTTTCGAGCTGGCCTTTGGCCTTCCGCCCGATGTGACCCGCGATCCGACTTCGTCGCCCGAGCCCGCGCGCGTTGGTCAAGGCTTCCTGCTGCGCGGTTCGATCGATCTCGTCGAACGACGCACCGACACGCGGGCGCTGCGGGTCACCGATCACAAGACCGGGAAGAATCGCACGAACCTCGCCACCATCGTCGACGGTGGACGCGTGCTGCAACCAGTGCTGTACGGCGTCGCGTTGGAGGCGATCACCGGTGAAACCGTCGAAGAAGGGCGGCTGTCGTTCTGCACGACGCAAGGACAGTTCGGCGAGCATCCCATCAAGCTCGATCCAGTGATCCGTCGCCGCGGCTTGGAGGTGCTGGAGATCATCGACCGTGCGATCGAGCACGGGATGCTCGCAGCGCGCCCTGGGCGCGACGCCTGTAAATACTGTGACTTTCGTCCGGTCTGCGGACCCGACGAAGAGCACCGCACCCTGCGCAAGCCGGACGTCGCCGATCTCGCTGCGCTCAGGAAGATGTCGTGAGCGTCCTGGTCGCCGACGATCGTCACCTCATCAGCGAGGCGCTCGACGACACGCTGGTGGTCGAAGCCGCCGCCGGCACCGGGAAGACGACCGAGCTCGTGAAGCGCATCGTGCGCCTGATCGAGACCGGTCGGGCCGACATCGCGCAGATCGTGGCCGTCACGTTCAGTGAGAAAGCCGCTGGCGAACTGAAGCTGCGCCTGCGCGAAGAGCTCGAGCGCGCGCGCGTCGACGCCGCGCCTGGCAGCGCTGCCGCGCGCCGCCTCGAGCACGCCGTCCAGCGTTTCGAGGAGGCCCACCTCAGCACGATTCACGGCTTCTGCGCCGACCTGCTGCGCGAACGGCCGGTGGAAGCGCGCATCGACCCGGCGTTTCAGGTGCTGACGGATGGCCAGGCCACGCGGCTGTTCGACGAGGCGTTCACCGATTGGATGCAGGTGACGCTCAACGATCCCCCGGAGGGTGTGCGCCGATCGCTGAGACGTGAGACCGTCCGGCGCTTCGGTCAGGACGAAGACGAAGGTGGTCCGATCGAGCGCCTCAAGCGCGCCGGCTACGAGCTGCTGGAGTGGCGCGACCACCCGGCGCGGTGGACACGCCCATCGGGCTTCGATCGCGAGAGTCAGATCGATCACTTGCTCGATGCCATCGCGACGTTTGCCGAGATCAGCAAGAGCCCGACGAATCGAAGCGATCTCCTGTTCAAGAAGACGCAGGAAATCCGCCGCGTGCACGCGGAGGTGGAGCCTCTGCGTGCCCGCAGCCTGACCGACTACGACGGCTGGGAGTCGCGCTTGTGCACGCTCGCGCGCATGGCTCACGAGCTCGGCGAGGGGCGATCGACGACCGGGCAGTATTCCCGGACCGTGCCGCGCCAGACCGTCGTCGAGGCGCGGGATCTCGTTGTGCGCGCGCTCGTCGAGTTTCGCGATCGCGCCGATGCCGATCTTGCCGCGCTCGTCCACGACGAGCTGCAAGGTGCCATCGAGCGCTACGAGCAACGCAAGCTGCGCACGGGCGTCGTCGACTTCCTCGACCTGCTGATTCGGGCGCGCGATCTGGTGCGCGATCGCCCGGATGTGCGACGGGCGTTCCAGCAGCGGTTTCGCTATTTGTTGGTCGACGAGTTTCAAGACACCGATCCGCTGCAGGCGGAGCTGTTGCAGCTGCTCGCGGCAGATGAATCGGACTCGCAGGCGGGCCCGACCCGCGTCCGACCCGGCGCGCTCTTCCTCGTCGGCGATCCGAAGCAGTCCATCTACCGCTTCCGACGTGCCGACGTTGGCGCATATCACGAGATCTGCGAACGTCTGGTGGCCGATGGCGCGCGTACCGTGCGGCTCAGGACGTCCTTTCGCAGCGTGCCCTCCATCCAGCGCGTGGTGAACGCGGCGTTCAGTCGGCACATGACGCGCGACGCGCTCACCCTGCAGGCGGACTACGTCGAGCTGCAACCCGACCGTCTTGACAACGAGGCGCAGCCAGCAGTCGTCGCATTGCCGGTGCCGCAGCCATACGGATTTCGCGGCGTCACGGCGACGGCGATGACCGCATCGCTGCCGGAGGCCATGGGCGAGTTCGTGCGGTGGCTCGTGCAGGACAGCGGCTGGACCGTCCCTGGCGCGGAAGGAATGCCTCGACCGATCCGCGCCGGTGACGTCTGTCTGCTCTTCCGACGTTTTCTCGACTACCAGGAAGACGTCACCCGCGCCTACGTCGACGCGTTCGAGTCGCGTGGCATCGCCCATCTGCTCGTCGGCGGCAAGGCCTTCCACGAGCGTGAGGAAGTGGATGCGCTCCGCACGGCGTTGACGGCGATCGAGTGGCCGGACGATGGCCTTTCGGTGTTCGCGACGTTGCGCGGCCCGTTCTTCGCGGTCGGAGAGGAGGAGTTGCTCGCTTGGCACGCCTTGGGCCACGGCTTCCGCCCGTTCAGCCTCCCCGGCGAAGTGCCGCCGGCATTGCGGCCGGTCGCCGATGCGCTCGGTGTGCTGGCGGAGCTCAATCGCCTGCGCAATCACCGATCGATCGCCGACACGATCGGCTCGTTGATGGCGGCAACACGTGCGCACGCGGGGTTCGTGCTGTGGCGCGGCGGGGAGCAAGTGCTGGCCAACGTGCTTCAGATCGCCGAGCTGTCGCGTCAGTACGAGGCCGAAGGCGGGTTGTCGTTCCGCGGCTTCGTCGATCAGCTGCGCGACGCAGCGTCCCGCGCGCCGACACCCGAGGCGCCGATCCTCGAAGAGGGGACCGACGGCGTACGGCTGATGACCGTCCACAAGGCCAAGGGGCTCGAGTTCCCCATCGTCATTCTGGCGGACATCGGCTGTCGATTGCATCGAGACGATGCCCAACGTTATCTCGACTCTGCCAACGGCCTCGCGGCGATCAAGCTGGCGGGATGGACACCACTGGACCTGCGCACCAACAACGCGCTCGAAGTCGGGCGCGACCGCGCGGAAGGCGTTCGTCTCGCCTATGTGGCGGCCACGCGCGCGCGGGATCTGCTCGTGATTCCCGCCGTTGGCGATGGTCCTCACGAGAAAGGGTGGGTGCATCCGCTGTCCCCGGCGATCTATCCAACCGCCGATGTCCTTCAAGACCATCGGGGGGATCCCCTCACCGGTAGAGGCTTGCGTCTCCCGGAATTCAAGGGCCGCGATACGGTTCTCGATCGTCCCGACGGCCAGAATCCGAACTTCGAAACGGTTCGGCCCGGCGTGTACGAATTCACGGATCCGGTTACCAAGCAACCGTACTCGGTGGTGTGGTGGGATCCTCTGTTGCTCGAGCGCCGCGGCGATGAGCGTCGCGGACTGCGGCGCGAGGATTTGATCACGAAAGAGGCGCCGCCCGCGCTCGTCGCCGAGGATCGCGCGCGCTACGAGCAATGGCGTGCGTGGCGGACCGCCGTCATCGAACGCGGCGCGACGCCGTCCATGCGCGTGCTGACGGTTTCCGAGTGGGTCGACACCGTGGCCATCGACCCGTTCGAGCCCCGCACGCGCGCAATCGACATCGCTGACGCCCGCTCGGCTGAACCACCACCTGTCAGTGGCCGTCGCTTCGGCATCCTCGTGCACGCGCTCATGGCCTCGACGCCCCTCAACGCGTCACCAGATGAGGTCGCTCAGCTCGCACTGGTGCAGGCGCGGCTGCTCGGCGCCACCGACGAAGAGCGCGCGGCCGCGGCGTCGGTCGGCGAGCGTGCGCTGCGACACGCGCTGCTCGATCGCGCCCGTGCCGCCGAAGCCGCCGGCCGCGCCTGCCGGCGTGAGGTTGCGTTGAGCCTCGTCGTGCCGCCGACTCCAAACGGTGTAGGGGAGGTTCGCGAACCGCTCCTACGTGAGAACGATGCTGCCATCGTTGACGGTCAGGCGGACCTGGTGTGGGACGATGGGGATGAGTGGGTGGTGGTGGACTTCAAAACGGACGTCGAGATGGCGGGTGCTGAGGACACCTATCGGCGCCAGGTAGCGGTGTACGTCGAAGCCATCGCTCGCGCGACGGGCCGGCCGGCGCGCGGTGTGCTGCTACGCGTCTGATCGTCAAGGCTGCCGTGAACTTCATCCGGAACGAATCGCCCACCAAGCTCCGCGGCGGCTACTACACGGATCCAAAGCTGGCGCGATTCCTCGTGCAGTGGGCCGTCACCGGCGCTGCGCCGGCGGTGCTCGAGCCAAGCTGCGGCGATGGCATCTTCATCGACGCGATCGGGGCCGCCACGCACTTCGGCGACGCATCCGTGGTCGCGTTCGATACGGACGCGGGTGAGTTGCGGAAAGCCGCGGCGGTGGTGCCTCGGGGCAACGGGCTGTCGTGTGAATGGCGCAACGAAGATTTTCTCGCGTGGGCGCTCGAGGCGCTGCCCGCGGGCCCGCGGTTCGATGCCGCTGTCGGCAACCCGCCGTTCATCCGCTACCAATACCTGGACGAGACGCTTCAGCTGTGTGCGGCGAAGCTCGCCCGTCACTTCGAGCTCCCGTTCACGAAGCACACCAACGCCTGGGTGCCGTTCGTCATCGCGTCGGTCGGGCTGTTGCGTCCCCACGGCCGACTGGGCATGGTCGTGCCGTCCGAGATCCTGCACGTGCTGCACGCGCAGTCCTTGCGGTCGTTTCTGGTGGATCGGTGCGCGTCGATCACGTTGATCGATCCCGCGGAGCTGTGGTTCGAGGAGACTCTGCAGGGCGCGGTGCTGCTGCTGGCCGAACGGCGCGCGGACGACCGGCAGTGCCAGTTGCGCATCGTCCAGACTCGCGGGCGGGCCTTCCTCGATCGGTCGCTCGACGATCTCGCGTCGACCGCCGCGCGCCCGATGCCCGCGCCGAGTCGAAAGTGGATGGAAGCCTTGCTCGAGCCCGAGGAGCGCGACTGCCTCGAGCAGCTCGCCGCGCACGTCGACGTGGCGAGGTTTGCGCAGCTGGCGGACGTGGACGTCGGCATCGTCACAGGGGCGAACAAGTTCTTTCTGGTGACCGATGAGCTCGTCGACGAGTACGACTTGCGGCCGTGGGCGCGACCGATGTTCGGGCGCAGCGAGCACGTGCGCGGCGTCGTGTACGACGAAGCCGTGCATGCAAACAACAAGGCACGCGGCTTGCCAACGAACTTCTTGTGGTTCACGGCCAAGGACCGGTTGAGTGCGGGAGCGATGCGATACGTCGAACATGGGGAATCCCAGGATCTGCACACACGCTACAAGTGCCGCACTCGTGATCCCTGGTACGCGGTGCCGTCTGTGTACAGCACCGACGTGAGCATGCTCAAGCGATCGCACGAGGCGCCGCGATTGGTGTGGAATCGTCTGGGCGCGCTCACGACGGACACGGCGTATCGGATCAAGGGGAAGGGCGTCGGCGCCGAGCGGCTCGTGTGGAACTTCTCGACGAGCCTGACCGCGTTGTCCGCCGAGCTCAACGGCCGCCACTACGGCGGTGGTGTGCTGGAGCTCGTCCCCAGCGAGATCGAACGGCTGTTGGTGCCGAACGGATCACGGCCACCAGCCCTCGACACGCTCGACGGCCTGTATCGCGACCGCACGCCGATCGATCAGGTCCTCGCACAGCAAGATCGTGAGGTCCTGGGTCACATCGGCGTGCCCGAGCGGCAACAGCGCATCATCCAACGCGCATGGAGGCGGCTCCGGAGCCGGCGTCGGCGTGAAGACGGACGCCTGGGTACGTAGCGCAGGCCTTTCAGGCCCGCCAACCGGGTACGTAGCGCAGGCCTTCAGGCCTGCCAACCGGGTACGTAGCGCAGGCCTTCAGGCCTGCCAACCCCATCTGACGTCAGTAGCTGATCCGGAATCCGACCTGCACCTGTCGCGGCTGGTAGAACAGGTTCGTCGACGTTCCCGGCTGCAGATAGGTCTGTGAGAACACGTTCTGGACGTGCTGAGTCAGATTGCGCGTGTTGAGCACGTTGAACACATCGACCACGCCCTGCACCGAGAGGCGGCGGAACCTGAGCGCCTTCGACAGCCGAAAATCCAGCTTGTAGTCGCTGGTCGTGCGCTCGCTGTTCCTCGGAACAGTGGCGCCGGTGCACGGGCAGTTCGCGGGGAGCTCCAACCAGCGGACGTTGGAGTACCCCAGCCGGAAGGGGTCGCGGTTGGTGTTGACGTTGATCACGCGCGGCGACCCCGCGAAGTAGATCACCGAGAACTGGATGTCATACGGCAACGCCGTGACCACGTTCGCGGCAAAGCGGTGCCGCTGATCCGAGCCGGCATATGTGTACTCGTCCTCGATATTGAAGTAATTGGTGGGTGTGCCACCACGGTTGCCGTTGTGATTGTCCTTCGTGCTCGACAGCGTGTAGCTCGCACCGAAGCTGAGGCGTCCGCCGCGGCCGTTGAAGCCCAGTTGCAACCCGCTGTACTCGGACTTGCCATCCGATGTCGTCATCGTGATCTGTCCAAACTCCGGGTACGGCTTGCCGAAAATGGTCGGATCGAGCGGCAGGTGCGTCACGGAATCCTCGAAGAAATTGATCCGCGGCGTCATCGGCTCGTCCCGGCCCTTCGTGTAGATGTAGTCAGCCTGCACGGCATATCGACTGCCCAACTGCTGGGCGAGGCCGATGGAGAGCTGATCGTTGACCGGCGTCTCGTAGCCGGTGTCGAGCAGGACCAGGTCGGGCGTGACCGTCCCGCGCAGTTGTTCGAACGTCCGGCCGCCGAGCGGGTCGTTGAAGTTCGGGTTCGTGATGGTGATGCTGATCAGCTGTCCGAGGATCTGCCGGCGCTCGTTGCTGGTCAGGTTCAACATCACCTTGTCGTAGTAGCGCCCCGCGCCGCCGCGAATCACCGTCGCGCCGTCTCCGCGCAGGTCGTACGCAAATCCCACACGCGGGGAGATGTTGTTCGTGTCCATTGGACGGTCGCCCGGCTGGATTGGACTCTGCACGTCCGAATTGGTCGTACCGGTCTCGACGTCGTAGCGCAGGCCCAGGTTCAACGTCAGGTGCGAGTTGAGCGTCCAGTTGTCTTGCACGAATGCGCCATAGGTCGGGTTGGTAATCGAGTACGACGTGTCGCCGAGCGGAATCGTGTAGCGAGTCGGTGCCGGATAGGTCGACGGGTCGTTGAAGTCGCGCGGATCGGCGGAGAACGTGAATTGGCCGAAGGCCGGGTCCGGGAACGCGCCCCAGAACTTCGGACGGAAGAACTGGAAGCCGGCCTTGATCGCGTGCTCGCCGCGCCAGTTGGGCGCGGTGTAGGAGAGCACGTTGCTCACCTGAATGTTCATCTCCTTCCACCACTGCGGAGAGTTGGTGGGCGACCCGATCAACGCGGACGGGAAGTCGAGCTGCACGCTCCGGGAGTTGGAGTCGAGCAGGTTGTCGATCGAGGAGAACCCGGCGCGGATCTCGTTGACCAATCGGGGCGTGGCGATCCACGTGTGCCCGACCGACAGGTCGTGATTCTTCGAGGACCGGCTCGTGCCGGCGGCGACCGTGGTCCGGCCGTCGACACCGATGTTCAGTTGGTCCCAGTTGTCCACCGAGAAGCGCGCGAACAGCCGGTGAGCGGCGTTGATCTGGAAGTCGCTGCGCGCGGTCGTCAATTTGCGCGTCGTGTCGGCAGGGACCTGAATGTCGAACAGCCCAACACCGGTATTGGGCCGCGCGGTCGCGCTCAGCTTCTGATACTCGAAGCTCGCGAAGTAGAACGCCTTGTTGCGGAACATCGGCCCGCCGCTGTTCACGCCGAGCTGCTTCTGATCGAACGGGGCTACTTGATCGGTGAAGAAGTTCTTCGCGTCACCGAAGCGATCGTTGCGGAAGTAGCCGAAGCCGGTACCGCGAAACTGATTGCTGCCGGACTTGCTGACCGCGTTGATCACCGCGCCGTTCACGCGTCCGTACGAGGCGTCGAAGCGGTTGGTGATGACCTGGAACTCCGCGATGTTCTCCTGACTGTAGGCGGTGTTGGCAGAGCCGCAGCACTGGTTGGTGATGTCGATGCCGTCCATCTGGTACTTCGCCATGTCATTGCCGGACGCGCCAGCCTGAATGGAGCCGGGGTTGCCTCGCGCCCCGGGCACCAGAGCGACCAGATCCAGCCAATTACGACCGTTGAGCGGCAGATTCTCGACCTGCTTCTGCTCGATGTTCCCGCCGAGCGCCGATCGCTTGGTGTCGATGAGCGGTGCCTCGCCGGTGACGGTGATCGTCTCCTCCACCGTCGCGAGCTTGAGCGCGAAATTCAAGATCGCCGAGCCACCGACGTTGAGCACGATGCCTTCCTTCGAGACGATGGAGAAGCCCGACAGCTCCGCGCGCACCGTGTACGTGCCGACCGGGAGCGAGGGCATGGCGTACGCGCCCCGGTCGCTGGTCTCCACGGTGCGGCTGACGCCGGTCTGGATGTGTGTGGCGGTGATGGTCGCGCCTGGGAGAAGGCCACCGCTTTCGTCGGTAATCGTTCCCCGTAGCTCAGCTTCAGCCACCTGGGCCATTGCGGATCGGCTCGTGATGGCCAATACCGCAATCACGAATAGAACAAAGGAGAGCTTTCGCACGACCAGGCCTCCAATCGCAATGCCGCATCGCGGCAAGTCCATCAACTCGAGCTGGGACGAACAATCGTTCGGACGCGATGAATGCGCAGGGGCGAGGGAAGAGTGGTGCTCACCGTAACAAACATCCGGAACCAAATCAAACCGCGTTCACCTGCGGGATGTGGAGGGCTCGATCAGGACTGTCCAAACTGCGCATAATCGCAAGATGGCTTCCGAGCCCGAGGTTTTGATCGTGGGCGGCGGCCCCGCTGGTTGTGCGGCGGCGCGTCTGCTGGCGGTATGGGGCCATCGCGTGGACCTCGTGACGAGCCCCGTGCCGTCCGATGCGCACGCCCTCGCAGAGTCGGTTCCACCCAGTGCACGCAAGCTGTGGGCAATGCTCGGGGCGCAGGAGGCGATCGAGTCCGCCGGGTTCGTGCGCGCGACGGGGAACACGGTGTGGTGGGGCCGCGAGAGCCGTATCGAGACGTTCGACGGGGGTGAGCGCGGCTGGCAAGTAACTGATACCGCGCTCGAACGCGTGCTGATCGATCTCGCTCGCGATGCCGGTGTCCGCGTCGAGCGGCGACTCGTCACCGAGCGCGAGGCCGCGTCCGCTCCCGCGCGGCTCCATCTCGACTGCAGTGGCC
>DAINCF010000221.1:0-11043 GCA_036732565.1 Vicinamibacterales bacterium | reverse complement strand
TGGGCCGGCCTAAAGGCCGGCCCCTACGTACGTATGCGCAGCGGCCTACGCACGCATTTCGTAGGAACCTACGCACGCATTTCGTAGCGGCCGCCCTTCAGGGCGGCCGTTCAGACCGCCTCAACGATGGCAGCGATCCCCTGACCGCCGCCGATGCACGCTGATGCGACGCCGTACTTCTTGCCGCGACGCCGCAGCTCGAGCAGTAACGTCAGGAGCAACCGTGCACCGCTCGCGCCCAGCGGGTGGCCCAGGGCGATGGCGCCGCCATTCACATTGACCTTCTCACGGTCCAGACCCAGCTGTTTCTCGCACGCCAGGTACTGGGCGGCAAACGCTTCGTTGATCTCGATGAGATCGAGGTCGGCCAACGTGAGCGTCGCGAGCTCCAGGGCCTTCTTGATCGCCGGTACCGGCCCCATCCCCATGTAGGCCGGCTCGACGCCAACCGCCGCCCACGAGACCAGCCGACCGATTGGCTTCAAGCCACGCGCCGTGACCGCGGACTGCCCCGCCAGCACCAACGCCGCCGCGCCGTCGACGATGCCGCTCGCGTTGCCGGCGGTGACGACGCCGTCCTTCTTGAACGCCGACGGCAGCTTGCCGAGGACCTCGAGCGTGGTCTCGGGACGCAGGTGGTCGTCTTGCTCGACGAACGTGCTTCCCTTGCGACCCTTGATCTCGACGGGCACGACTTCGTCCTTCATGAGGCCGGAGGTCCACGCCTTGTGGGCAAGCTGCTGGCTGCGCAGCGCGAAGCAATCCGCTTCCTCGCGCGACACGCCGTACTTCTCGGCACAGTTCTCGGCCGTGATCGCCATCGAGCAGCCGGCGTACGGATCGTTGAGACCTTCCCAGAGCCAGTCCTCGAGCTTGCCCTGCCCGAGCTTGAGACCCGAGCGCAGCCCGCGAATGAGGTGCGGCACCTGCGTCATGTTCTCCATGCCGCCGGCGAGAACGGTTCGGGCTTCCCCAAGCTGGATGTGCTGGGCGCCGCTGATGACGGCTTGAATGCCCGACCCGCACAAGCGATTCACCGTGAGCGCCGGCACCTCGATCGGCAGACCGGCCTTGAGGCCGACGTGGCGAGCGCCGTAGTGGGCGTCGACGCTGCTCTGCTGGACGTTGCCGAAGACCACGTGATCGATGTCCGTGGGCGCCGTACCGGCTCGCTCGAGCGCGCCCTTCGATGCGACGACGGCGAGATCGATCGCCGAAACGTCCTTGAGCGCGCCGCCGTAGGTCGTCATCGGCGTGCGCGCGCCGCCGAGAATGAATACGGTGTCTGCCATATGAATTCCTCGCTATCTTGGTCCGCTTGAAGGCGGACCCCACGTACCGTCTTCGCTGCCCAGTCGCTGTCCTTACGGGCGTGGGGTCCGGCTTCAGCCGGACCAGGGCCGCCTAAAGGCGGCCCCCACGTACCTGGTGCGCGATCCAATCACCGACGTCGCGCGTACCCCGCTTCCCACCGATATCGGTGGTCGTCTGTCCCTGGTGCACGGCGGCCTCGACGGCCCGCTCGATGGCCCTTGATTCCTCGACACGGCCGAGCGTCTCGAGCATCAGCGCCGCGGACAGGATCGAGCCCATGGGGTTCGCAACGTTCTTCCCTGCCAACGGTGGCGCCGACCCGTGCACCGGCTCGAAGAGCGACGTCCGACCAGGATGAATGTTGCCCGACGCGGCCATGCCGAGGCCACCCTGCAGGGCGCCGCCGATGTCCGTGATGATGTCGCCAAACAGGTTGTTGGTCACGATGACCTGATATTGGCCCGGATCCTTGACCAGGAACATCGCGAGCGCATCGATGTACTGATGCGTCGCCTCGATCGCAGGATACTGCGCCGCCACTTCCTTGAACACCCGTTGCCACAGCGCGTGCCCCTGCTGCATGGCGTTGCTCTTGTCGGCCATGCAGAGCTTCGTCAGGCCGTTCGCCGATGCGTACTCGAACGCGTGGCGGACGATGCGATGCACACCCTTGTAGGTGTTCACCTCTTCCTGAATCGCCACTTCGTCGACGGTACCGGCCTTGAAGCGCCCGCCGATGCTGACGTAGACGCCCTCGGTGTTCTCCCGGAAGACGACGAAGTCGATGTCCTTGCGACCGCGGTCCTTGAGCGGGCAGAGACGATCGTCGAGCAGGCGGACCGGGCGGTAGTTGACGTAGAGATCCAGCTCGAAGCGACTCCCGAGCAGGATGTCGCGGGCGTGACGGTTGTCCTCCACCCGCGGATCGCCAAGCGCGCCGACCAGCACGGCGTCGAAGTCGTCGCGCAGCATGCGGTAGCCGTCAGCGGGAATGGTGACGCCGGTCGCAAGGTAGTGATCGGCGCTCCACGGCAGCTCGTGGAGTGTGAGGTCGAGCCCAAACTGATCGCGGACGGCCGACAGCACCTTGACCGCCTCTACGGTGACGTCCTTCCCGATCCCGTCGCCGGGGATGACTGCGATATTCACATGACCTCGCGTCACGTCCGCCACGAAAGACACGAAGAGCACGAAGAACGTTGGCCACAAAGGCACCAAGACACAAAGTCCAACTCTTCAAACATGATTTCTTCGTGCCTTGGTGTCTTGGTGGCTAACGTTTCTTCGTGTCCCGTTGGGCCGTCGTGGCAAATCGTCTTCAAACCGTCTCGATCACCATCGCCATCCCCATGCCACCGCTGACGCAGAGCGTCGCGAGGCCGCAGCCGCCGCCGCGTCGCATCAGCTCGTAGAGCAGCGTCACGAGGATGCGGGCGCCGGTGGCGCCGATGGGATGGCCGAGCGCAATGGCTCCGCCGTTGACGTTGACTTTCTCCGGGGCGATCGGCACGTCGCGCAGGACGGCCAGCACCTGCGGCGCGAACGCTTCGTTGATCTCGACGAGATCGAAGCCGTCGACCGTAAAGCCGGAGCGCTCTTCGAGACGCTTGATGGCCGGTACCGGGCCGATGCCCATGATGCGCGGATCGACGCCGGCGCTGGCCCAGCCGGACACCCGCGCCAGCGGTTTCAATTCGCGATCCTTGGCCCACTGATCGGAGGACAGCACGAGCGCGGCGCCGCCATCGGTGATCCCCGACGCGGTGCCCGGAGTGATGATGCCAGGCTCGCCGTCAACCGTGGGAAACGAGAGCGGGAGCTTCGCCAGCGCCTCGAGCGTCGTCCCATGCCGCGGATGTTCGTCGGTGTCGACGACCGTAGCAGGGGCTGACTTGTCTGCCGAAGCCCGGGCGGCGGAAGCCCCGCCTCTCCCGGCCAGGGTCACGGGCGCGATCTCCGCCGTGAAGCGCCCCTCTTTCTGTGCGGCTTCCGCCTTCCGCTGACTCTCCACGCCGAATTGATCGGACTCCATTCGGGTGATGCCGTACTGCCGCGCCAGGACTTCAGCGGTCTCGCCCATCAAGAGGTTCGAAAGCGGATCGTGAAAGCCATCGCGATACATCGCGTCGACGAACTGGAAGTGGCCCATCTTGTGGCCCCAGCGCGCGTCGATGGCGTCGACGAGATACGGCATCCGGCTCATCGACTCGATCCCGCCGGCCAATACGACATCGGACTCGCCGAGCAGGATGCTCTGTGCGCCGGACGCGACGGCCTGCATCCCCGACGCGCAGGCCTTGTTGATCGTCTGGGCGGGCGCCGTATCGGGCACGCCGGCGCGCCGACCGACCTGCCGCGCCGGATTGGGGCCAGAACCGGCCTGCCGGCCATGGCCCATCAGCGTCTCTTGAATATCGGCGGGGGTAATCCCGGCCCGCTCGATGGCCGCCCGCGCGGCCGCTGCCCCGAGCTCCGCGGGATGCGTGTCCTTGAACGATCCGCCGTACCGGCCGATGGGCGTGCGCGCGGCGCCAAGGATGACGACCTTGTGGGCGGGCATAACTCGTCATGATATCAAACGATCGTTCAAAAACCCGACCTCACGCCGTTCGGCTGGCCTCGCGCGGCTTCCGCCTTCGCGCTCCTACGCCAGCCGTTGTAGGGGCGGTTCGCGAACCGCCCCTATGCCGGCGCTCCGACATCGTCCCTCTTTTTGTCACTCGACATCTTGTTCAGGCATTCCAGCCCTCAATAAAACGATTCATCCCTGAACGATCTGACGATTTGGATCGTCGCTACCGGTTTCTTGGTAGCTCCGAAGCGGCAACGCTACCGAAGACGCAAAACGAGCGAAATGTCACGGGATGTCTTCACGGCTCAAATGGCATGGACTTTCCTACCTACCACCTGTTCGGTTTTGTTTTTTCATAGGAAGGAGAGGAGAACGACATGCGCATACGCATGAGCGTCTGGCTGCTTGCGCTTTTGCTGCCGGCTTTGGCAGTCGCCCAAACGACAACCGGCACGCTGACGGGTCGCCTAACAGATACCCAGGGCCTCGCAGTGCCCTTCGCCACAGTGACGGTGACCGGCCCGCAGGGCTCCAAGGCGTTCGCGACCGACGAAGAAGGCCGCTTCCAGGCGCCATTCCTGGTGCCGGGGAGCTATACGGTCAGAGCCGAGCTGCAGGGCTTCAAGGCCGTGGAGATCTCGAACATCGCGGTTGTGCTCGGACAAACGGCGAATGTGAACGTCAAGATGGAGATCGGTGGACTCACGGAAGTCGTCGAAGTCACCGGCAGCACTGCCGTCATCGACCTGACCTCCACGACCACCGGCTCGGTGCTCGACAGCGACTTGCTATCACGCGTCCCGATCGGACGCCGCTTCACCGACGCGTTGTATCTGGCGCCCGGCGTCAGCAGCGGTGGATCCGTCGGCACGGCCAACCCGTCGATGTCGGGCGGCTCCGGCCTGGACAATCTCTATGTGATCGATGGCGTCAACGTCACCAATACCGGGTACGGCGCCGTCGGGTCGTACTCGATCATCTTCGGCTCGCTCGGCTCAGCCACGCCGTTCGACTTCATCAAGGAGATTCAGGTGAAGACCGGCGGCTACGAGGCCGAGTACGGACAAGCGCTTGGCGGCGTCGTGAATGTCGTCACCAAGAGCGGCACCAATCAGATCAAAGGCTCGCTGTTCGGCTACGCGCAGCCGGACGCCCTGGAAAGCGAGTGGAAGACATTCCAGACGGACAACGGTACGGTGAACACCGTCGCGACGGAGCGCTCGGACGTCGGCGGCGAGGTCGGCGGTCCGATCGTCCGGGACAAACTATTCTTCTTCGGTGCCTATAACCCTGCGTGGGAGACACGGACGCTCATCGCGCCTGAGGGGTTCCCGCTGGAGTCGCTTGGTGAGGTCGATCGCAAGCGCAGGCAGCAGTCCTACTCGGCCAAGGGTACCTACCAATTAGCGGCTTCACACCGCCTCGATGCGTCGTTCTTCGGCGATCCGTCGCACGGCGAGCTCGGGTCACAGCGCACGAGCGCGTTGTTGGTGCAGGACACCTCGTCGTTCAGCGAGATCGATTACGGTGGCCACAATCAGACCGCGCGTTACGACGGCGTGCTGACGCCCAACGTTCTGCTCGAAGGCAGCTACGCGCGAGCCTACAACACGATCTCCGAAGCACCTCCCATCGACGAATGGCGGGTGACCGACACCACGGTAGTCCCGAACATCATCACCGGCGGCATCGGTGGATACGAAGCGGGGAACAAGAGCACCAACCAGCAGTACGCCGCCAAGCTGACCTATATCCTTGGCGATCACTCCATCAAAGGTGGCTTCCTCTACGAGGACGTCGAGTTCTCTCAGGTCAACAAGAGGACCGGGCCGACCTTCGTTGCTCCGGACGGAACGCGGACCGCCACTGGCGCGAGCGTGTCGATCGTACCGGATGTCAACTTCGGCCGCATCTACCGCGTGACGCGCGCGAACTTCAACGAAGAACGGCTGACGACACAGAGCTATCAGAGCTTCTTCGTGCAGGATCAGTGGCACGCCACCGATCGCCTGACGATCAACGTCGGTCTGCGCTACGAGCAGCAATCGCTGCTTGGCACGTTCGAAGAACTGACGACCACGACCGGAGAGACGCTCGATGAGTTCGCGCTCGACAACAATTGGGCGCCCCGCATCGGCGCCATCTTCGACATCCTCGGCAACGGCAAGAGCAAGCTGTACGGCAACTGGGGACGGTTCTACGCGCGCATTCCGAACGACCTGGCGGCCCGTGCGCTTTCCGGCGATGCTGGCTTCACCCGAGGCGACTATTTCGATGCCAATCTGACCCAGCCGATTCCGAACGGCGTCGCGACTCAGGCTCCTGGCTTGGGACCGATCACCCAACACTACATCGTCGCCGGCCTGGGCGCCGACCTCATCGATCCCGACACCAAGCTGTCGTATCAAGACGAAGTCGTCGCCGGGTTCGAGTTCGAGGCGTTTCCCAACACGAACGTCGGCGTCCGGTACATCCACCGGAACGTCGGCCGCGTGCTCGAGGATATCGCTCCGTACTCGGTCGCGGCGTGTGACTTCGGCGTGGACGACGCGTGCTCGACCGACTACATCCTGACCAATCCGAACGCCAAGACTGCCGTCAACCAAGTGCCGGGAATGCTGCCCGTGTCGTTCGAGGATCCCAATCACACCTACGACGCCGTCGAGCTCACCGTCGATCGCCGCTTCGGCGGCGGTTGGGCGCTGCTGGGAAGCTATCGATGGTCGCGGCTGTTCGGCAACTACGAAGGGTTCTACCGCGAAGACAACGGGCAGTCGGATCCGGGCATCACGTCGCTCTTCGACTTCCCAACCAACGATCCGAACTACACGGACTTTGGTGCCGGGCTCTTCTATCGTGGGGATATCCGGTATCTCGGTGCGCTGGGTGAGGGCCGCCTGCCGCTCGACCGCCCGCACCAGGTCAAGCTCACTGGCAACCGTACCTTCGACAATGGTCTGGGTGTCAGTCTGTCGCTGCGACTCGGCTCGGGAAAGCCGCTCACGGCCCTTGCCGCGAATCCAAACTACACCAACGACAGCGAGATCCCGGAGACGCAACGGGGCGAGGGCTTCGAGACGTTCGAGGGGTTCAAGGCGCGAACCCCGTTCGAGACGCAAATAGACCTGCAAGCCAGCTACGCGATCAACTTCGGTGCTCGCAAGGTCACGCTGCTGGCTGATGTGTTCAACCTGTTCAACATTCGCCGCGTCACGGACTACAACGCCGCGACGGAGTTCCCCTCGTTCGGTGACACCAACCCCGATTTCGGCACGCCGACCTCGGCGAACGTATCGGGACAGATGTACCAAGCGCCGTTCCAGCTCCGCCTGGGCGCACGGTTCGCGTTTTAAAGACGAGGAGCCACAAAGACACGAAGTTCACGAAGATACTTGGCCACAAAGGCACGAGGACACCAAGAATTCTTGGCAAGGAAAATTCCTTGGTGCCCTTGGTGTCTTTGCGTTCACTCGTGTGCTTGGTGTCCTTCGCGTTCAGGGGACGGACGTAGGGGCGGTTCGCGAACCGCCCCTACACGTCGATCTGGGCCCGTTGAAGCTTGCCGCTGAAGTCCACGTAGATCGACTTCCACTCCGAAAAGACGTCCAGAGCAGCGGTTCCCGCCTCGCGGTGGCCGTTGCCCGTCGCCTTGGTCCCGCCGAACGGCAGGTGCACTTCGGCGCCGATGGTCGGGGCGTTGACGTAGCAGATGCCGGTGTCGACGTCGCGCGTCGCACGAAACGCTCGATTGATGTCTTGCGTGTAGATCGACGCCGACAGCCCGTACGGCACGTCGTTGACGATGGCGATCGCTTCATCGAACGACGCGACCTTCAACACCGACACGACGGGGCCGAAGATCTCCTCGCGCGCGATCCGCATCGTTCGCGTCACGCCGGTGAAGACGGTTGGCTCGTGGAAGAACCCCGCCGCGTATGGACCGTCGCTGAGCCGCCGACCGCCGCACGCTACAGTCGCGCCTTCCTCCTGGCCGATCTCGACGTAGCTCATCACCTTCAGCAACTGCTTCTCGCTGATTGACGGTCCCATCTGCGTGCGCGGATCCAGGCCATCGCCGACCCGAAGCGCACGAACTCTGGCGACGAACTGCTCGACGAACCGATCGTGGACGGCCTCATGCACGATCACCCGGCTTGCCGCCGTGCACCGCTGCCCGGTCGTCCCGAATCCACCCCAGAGGCAGCCCTCGATGGACAACTCGAGGTTCGCATCGTCCATGACGACGATGGCGTTCTTGCCGCCCATCTCCAGGTGAACCTTCTTGCAGAACGGCGCCGCGTTCTGATTGACGAGCGTCCCGACCGCGGTCGAGCCGGTGAACGACACGACCTTCACGGCGGGATCGACCGTGAACCGCTCGCCGATCGCCGGGCCGCCGGTGACCATGTTGACGACGCCCGCGGGCACCCCGGCCTCCTCGAGCACGCGCACGAAGTGATGCGCGGACAGCGGCGTCAGCTCGGAGGGCTTGAACACCACCGTGTTGCCGCACACGAGCGCGGGGATGATCTTCCACGACGGAATCGCCATCGGGAAGTTCCAGGGCGTGATGATCGCGCAGACGCCCAACGGCTGGCGCACCGACATCGCGAACTTGTCGCGCAGCTCCGACGGCACCGTCTGCCCGTACTGCCGCCGCCCTTCTCCCGCGATGAAGAAGGTCATGTCGATCGCTTCCTGCACGTCGCCGCGCGTTTCGTCGAGGACCTTCCCCATTTCGCGCGTCATGTCCCGCGCGAACGCGTCCTTGCGCTTGACCAGAATCTCAGCCGCGCGGAACAGGATCTCGGCGCGCTTGGGCGCCGGCGTCAGCCGCCACGCGTCGTACGCCGCCTCTGCGGCGGCGATGGCGTCGGCCGCATCCTGAACGGTGGAGTCGGGGAACAGGCCGACGACGTCGTCGACACGCGCGGGGTTACGGTTCTCGAAAATTCGCGCGGATCGCGACGGTGTCCAGCGCCCGGCAATGTAGTTGTCAAAAGTCGGCGCCTCCGGCCGTGGGCCCTGCGACGCGGAGTGTGCGTCGTGGGGTGGCGTGGTCGTCATGCAACGGATCTTACGCGACCGCCACTAATCGGCGGGACACACTGGCGGTTTTGACACCGTTTGCAGACGGATAGTCACCCAACCCCCAGAATTCTGGCGCAAATAGGGGGATGACGGCAGTTTGTAAGTGGATCGAATCTTGTATTAAGGAAGAGCGGGGGTTCAAATGACTCTTCAGCCTCGTTCAGCGGGTTCGCAGCTAGCGCTCATCGTCGGCGGGGGCAATCAGGTCCTCTCCGCCGTCGAGATGCTGCTCGACGGGCCGCGGTGGGCGGTCGAGTTCGTTGCGATGAATGACGAGCCCTATGCGACCGTGCTCGCCATGCGCCCCGATCTCGTCGTCGTCAATCTCGGGCTCGATGAGCCGCGCGGCTTCTCGCTGCTGTCGATGTTGCGACTCGACCCGCGCACGGCCGCTATCCCAGTGCTCTCATACGTGCCGGATGTGAACGAGGAAACAGACGAAGCGGACACCAGCATCTCACGCGCGGGCGTGCAGATGATGGCGACGGTTGGATCGATCAACTGATTTCCGCTGGTTCCACACGAAGGTTACCACAGGGTTCCTCACATGCGTGCCACACAGAGGTTCAGTCCCGCACGAATCTGAGAACACGCGTCGCGAACAGAACCTTCGTGCGGAACGTCCTTTGGAACCGAACCTCCGCGCGGCACAGGCGTGCGGCACGCTCGTGGGAAACCACCGTACGGAACCGACGGGTTCAGCACGACAAGCACTTGTGATTGTTCTTGGCGCCGAGCTTCTCGAGCAGAGCGATCGTCTCGGGGAACGGCTGCGTCCGCTGGACGGGACCGTTGGCCATATCGACGGTGGTCTGCCCCTCGCGGTTGACGGCCATCACGTCGGCCCCCTTCGCCACCAGATACTGAATCATCTCGTTATCGCCGCGCGTTGCGGCCTGATGCAGCACCGTGTTGCCTTCGTGGTCACGCTGGTTGACGTCCGCGCCCAGCTCCTCGACGAGGTACTTCACCGCGGCGAGCATTCCGCCGGGTGCAAAGCGATGCGAGTTGGCGGCAAAGCCCTCGCCGTATCCGGCGCCGGCGGCTGCCTGCAGCGGCGGAACGGCCGGGCCCCCGATCGGAACTTCCGGCGTACCGGAGACATCGGTCACCTGGCGGACATCGACGTCGCCAGTGCGCGGGCGACCCGGCGGCTTGATCGTGCCGAGATGAGTATCGGCGCCATACGACACCAACAGCTTCATTGCCCCTACGTCGGAGCCATACGCGGCGCGCCAGAACGCGGTCGCGCCCACTTCGTCGACGCCTGACAGGTCGAAGTTGTAGCCCGAGTACCACACCTTCTTGCTCACGCGCGCGTCCGGGTTGGCGCCTTTGTCGAGCAACAGCTTCATGTAGTCCAGGTAAGCGATCTGCTGGTCCAGATGCGCCCACGGCTGCGGGTAGCCCGACTCCTGCGCCCACTTCAGGTTGACCACCGCATAGAGCGGCGCCACGCCGTTCTCGCTGGCGATGTTCGGGTCGGCGCCGCGCTCCAGCAGCAGCTTGCCGAGATCGTAATGACCGTTGATCGTCGCGATCAGGAGCGGCGAGGTATTGTCGCCGCCCTTGGTGAGATTGACGTCGACGCCGGCGTCGAGCAGCGTCTTGGCGATGTCGGCGTATCCCTGTCGCGCGGCGAACAGCAGCGGCGTCATGCCGCCCTGCGCGTGGACCAGCTCGTTGATGAAGTACTGCCGATCGACCCCGGGCATCCGCACGCGCGGCGCGGGCCTGGCCTGGCCACTCGGCGGCGCGGCGGCATCAGGGGCGGAGTTCCCGCCGGAGCGACCTTCACGCACGCTCGGCAGGTTGCGGCCGTCGGGGTTGCTGCCGGCGCGGCTCAGCGCTGACAGGTCGGTGACCTTGGTCGCGGCGCTCGGATCCGCGCCGCGCTCCAGCAGGAGCTTCACGGCCGGCAGACGGTTCGCGGCGGTGGCGAACATCAGCGCTGTATGCTCGCGCTCGGACTCGGTGGCGTTGACCTTGGCCCCGCCATCGATCAGCGCCGCGATCGCCGCGGTGTCGCCGTTCTGCGACGCCAGCATCAGCGGTGTGGCGCCCGT
>DAINCF010000220.1:0-11067 GCA_036732565.1 Vicinamibacterales bacterium | reverse complement strand
ACCAACGTTGTTGGCAGGCCTGAAGGCCTGCGCTACGTACAACCCACTCTTAGAGCGTGTTGCAAAGCGCTCTTAAGAAATCTTCAGAAACAGAAGCGCCGCAGCGGTCAATCACCGGAGCTAGCCTGCCGCCTCCGGAGCTGCTTGCCCTGTTTACATCCTCGTCTCATGCCCTCTCGTTCGAACCGGCGGCCAGGCGTTTCACCATCGAGGCTCGGGAGCTCGCGCTCACGACCATGGAGTACGAGATTCTGGCGACGCTCGTGCGGGCGGCCGGGCAGGTCGTCTCCCGCGACGCGCTGATGGCCGACGTCTTCGGTCGCGACGCGAGCCCGGTGGACCGCGCGCTGGACGTCCATATCAGCCATCTGCGCCGGAAGCTCGGCCCGCATCGCCATCTGATCCTCACCGTGCGGAGCGTCGGCTACATGTTTCGCGTGCCACGCGGTTAACAAATCCTAAGAAACGCTCCGGCCACGCTCGCCAATCACCCTCGCCAGCCGCAGGGAGGTGCGGGTGAGTGCGGAATGGAAACGTCTGTGGCTGAGACAGGCACGGTGGATCGTCGTCTCGTCGGCTTTGATACTCGTGGCACCACCGCTGACCGGCACCCAAAACGTGCCGGCGGCCTCTCCGCTGCTCAAGACCAACCAGATCGAGCAGCGCCGAATCGCGTGGAACGACCAGCTCGCGTCCATCCCCGGAGAGATCCTGGTGAAGTTCCGCGAGGGCGTCAGCGAGACGGCGCGCATCCAGGCGGCTGACGTGGCGCGCGGCGGCATCGATGCCGCCAGCACCCGATGGATCGGCGACGTCCTCGTGGCACGTGCGGCAGGCGAGACCAATGCCGAAGCGTTCGCCGCCGCCGTGCGGCGTCAACCCGAGGTGCAGTGGGCGCAGCCGAACTACCTCCGCCGCCTGAACAGCGTGCCCAACGATCCCGGGTACGACAAGCAATGGAACTTCGATCTGATCGGCATGCCGAGTGCCTGGGACATCATCGACGGCGCCAGCGATCAAATCGTCGTCGCGGTGGTCGACACCGGCATCACGACCGTCACTCGATCGTTCGACCTCAAGCTGTGGACCGGCAGGGCCTTCGAGACGATGGCCATCCCGTTTCGCATCAATCCGGATCTCCGTGAACAACGCGTCGCGCCAGGGTACGATTTCGTGTTCTGGGACGGTCCGGTGGTCGACATGGTCGGCCACGGCACCCATGTCGCCGGAACGGTGCTCCAGGAGACCAACAACGGCCTCGGTCTCGCCGGCATCGCCCACCGCGCCCAGCTGCTCCCCTTGAAGGCCTGCTACGGCTACTGGGAAATGCAGTTCGTCCTGTCCGATCGGGGCATTCCGGGTTTCGTCCGACCGGACGAGACCGGAAGCTGCCCGGACTCGGCGACCGCGGAAGCCATCCGCTTCGCCGCCGACGCCGGCGCTCAGGTGATCAATCTGAGCCTGGGTGGCCCGGATCCAGCGCCGATCCTGCGGGAAGCGCTTCAGTACGCGGTCGATCGCGGCGCCTTCGTCGCCATCGCGGTCGGCAATGAGTTTGCCGAAGGGAATCCGGTGAACTATCCGGCGAAGTACGCGGAGGGGATGAGCGGTGTCGTCGCGGTGGGAGCCGTCGGTCGGAGCGGATCGCGAGCGGGCTATTCGAGCACAGGCTCACACCTCGAGCTCGTCGCGCCGGGAGGCGACGTCGCCGAAGGCGGCTGGCCGGCGGCGATCTACCAGGCGTCGCTGCTCGAGGGGGACTTCGACCCGACCCGGATCGTTCGACCGCGCTTCGAACGCTATGCCGAGGTCGCGTTGCAAGGAACGTCGATGGCGACGCCGCACGTCGCCGGTGTCGCCGCCTTGTTGTATGCGCGCGGCGTGACGCAGCCCAGCGCCATCGAAGCGGCGCTCGAGGCGTTCGCCCGCGATCTGGGCGAGCCTGGCCGCGACGCCGAGTTCGGCTTCGGCCTCATCGATGCCCTCGCCGTCCTCCGCGGATTGGGCACACCACCCCCGTGACGCTGCCCTGTTCGTGAGCGCGCAGACCTCCGTCCTTGTCGAGCGTGGATTCAAGACGCGTGAGGAACAGCCGACTACGGCGCGAGAGCAAGAGGGGCTTCGGTCGCGGCGGGGGGAGGCGTCGACGAGAGGGCCTGAAGGGCCTCGCGGCTCTCGCCGCAGCCCAACCGGAAAATCTTGGGGCTCTTGATCGCCTTCAACGCGTTGCGGGTGTCGACGATCACCGGAAAACTGTCGACGATACGCCGATAGTCGAAGGCTGCGTGGTCGGTCACGATGACGGCGCAGTCTGCATCAGCGCCGATCGCGTCTGCGAACGGGACGCCCGCGAGCACGCGATCGCCGTGAACGATTTCCGCCACGTACGGATCGCTGTAGCTCACGATGGCGCCCCGGCGACGCAGCAGCTCGATCACATCGAGGGCCGGCGACTCGCGTAGGTCGTCCACGTTGCGTTTGTAGGCCACGCCGAAGACGTGCACGCGCGATCCGTTCACCGGCTTGCGAACGGTGTTGAGCCCGTCGCTGATGAGCGTCACAACGTGATCGGGCATCGCGCTGTTGACCTGCCCGGCGAGCTCGATGAAGCGCGCTTCGAATCCGCTCTGCTTCGCTTTCCAGGACAGATAGAACGGGTCCACGGGAATGCAGTGGCCACCGAGTCCGGGCCCGGGGTAGAACGGCATGAAGCCAAACGGTTTGGTGGCCGCGGCGTCGATGACCTCCCAGACGTCGATGCCCATGCGATGGCACATCAACGCGAGCTCGTTGACCATCCCGATGTTGACGGCGCGGAAGGTGTTCTCGAGCAGCTTCACGAGCTCTGCCACGCGCGTGGAGGTGACCGGCACCACGCGGCCGACGGCGAGCCGAAAGAACGCGCACGCCAACTCGGTGCTGACCTCGTCGGCGCCGCCCACCACCTTCGGGATGTTGTGAGTGTTGAACGTTGGGTTGCCGGGATCGACACGCTCGGGAGAGAACGCCAGAAAGATGTCGACGCCGACCTTCAGTCCTCGCGACTCCAGCGCCGGCAGGACGAGCTCGTCGGTCGTTCCCGGGTACGTCGTCGATTCGAGGATGATCAGCTGTCCGGGTCGCGCCACGGACACCGTCGCCTCGACGGCTTTGATCACGTATGACAGATCGGGATCCTTCGTCTTGCGCAGCGGCGTCGGCACGCAGATGTCGATGACGTCGACCGCCCCGAGATCCTCGACGTTCGTCGTGGCGCGCAGGAGCCCGCGAGCGACGGCCTCGGCGACGGCTGCCGAGGGGACGTCGGGGATATAACTGCGGCCGGCGTTCAACTCGTCCACCTTGCGCGGGTCGACGTCGAAGCCAATCACCGGAACGCGCTCACGCGCCAGTTCGACCGCTAACGGGAGGCCGACGTAGCCGAGGCCGATGATACCGGCGGTGATCTCTTTCCGTTCGATTCTCGATCTCAGGTCCATGTCCGGTACTCCGGGCCACGCATCTCGGGCCCGACACTGCGCGTGGACGGCACCAGTATCGTGGGTGACGTGCGCCTCCAGGATGAGACGCGCTCGACGTCGGCCGAATCCACCTGCACGCTCACCGAGCGGCTGAGCAGGTTCACGGCAAGGATCAAGCGGGAGGTGGTGCCCTTCTTGACCAAGCGGCCGATGACCCCTCGGAGCGGCCCGGCGACGACCTCGACTTCATCCCCCTCCTCGATGAAGGGGAGCGGGTCGAACTTCAGCTTGCTGTCGATCAAGCAGCGGATGGCATCGATCTCGACGGCCGGAATGGGCGCGGGAGCGCCATCGAACGATACGACGTTCACGACCCCCACGCACTTGAGCATGGGGAGGTACTCCTCGGGCTTGGGACGAACGAAGCAGTAGCCGGGAAACAGCGGCCACTCCACTTGCTTCCGTCGGTCGCGCCACGTGCTCCAACGAGTGATGGTGGGGAGAAACGCCTCGACCGATTTCTGGCTCAATTGATCGGACACACGCTTCTCGAATCGGGATCTCGTCCGTACGGCAAACCAAGCGTCCACGTGTTGCACCTCGCTCTGCGGCAGATTGGTTAAAGGAGTGGAGGTCTGAGGCCCCCAGTTTCGACGAGCGAAATTACGAATCTGTGATCTCAGCGTGAATTCCGGGGTTCGAGTTCGTAAGCTCAAATCACATAATTGCGTGTTTTTGCACTCAGGCGGCAAAGGCATTGCCCTTGCAGCCCGCCCGGCTGCCCCCGTGTTGGTTCCCCCGCCTTCAAAAAGGGTGGTGAATGCGCACGCGAGAACGTTTCAGCACGGGACCAGTCCGACCGCAGCAAGGCGCGCGACCGGTCGTCAGGCAGTGGATCGCCGCGTGCCTGACGCTGCTGGCGGTTCTCTCCTTAATAAGCGCGAACGACGTGCAAACCGGCGCATCGGCCCAGGCGCATCGCGCGTGGTACGTCGCGCCGCAGGGACGCGCGGACCACGACGGCAGCTTCGGTCGGCCGTTGGATCTGACAACCGCGCTCTCGACCCGGAGTCCGGCGGCAGCTGGTGACACAATCTGGCTGCGCGGTGGCATCTATGCCGGCGCGTTCACCAGCCAGCTGACGGGTACGGCCAGCGCGCCGATTATCGTGCGGCAGTATCCGGGCGAACGCGCCAGGCTCGACGGACGCGGCGCGCCGGCGAATACGCTGACCATTCGCGGGGCGCACACCTGGTTCTGGGGATTCGAGGTACTGAACTCGGATCCGACGCGGGTCTACGCGCGCGCGGTCAATCTCGATCCGGATGGCCCCGACGGCGTCCGCGGCGTCGGCGTCAACATCTACGGCGCGGGGACGCGGTGCATCAACCTCGTCGTCCACGATACGCTCGGTGGATTCGGCGTGTGGGAATCCGCGATCGACGCCGAGATCTACGGGTCCCTCGCCTATCACAACGGTGTCGTCGACACCGTGCGCGGGCACGGCCACGGGCTGTATGTCCAGAACCGCCAGGGCACCAAGCGGATCGAGGACGTTATTTCCTTCGGCAACTTCGCCACCGGGATGAAGGTCTACGGCGAAGCGGGTTATGCCGAGGGCGTTGCCTTCGACGGCGTAATCAGCTTCAACAACGGCGTCCCCTCGCGCATCGCGACCGAGTTGGACAAGATCGAGAATTTCTTCGTCGGCAGCACGGACCACCCCGCTGACCGCATCAGCCTGTCCAACAGCGCCTTCTATCATCTGCCCCACGTGTTCGGGCCGAACCTGACCATCGGCTACCAGAACACCGACAACGGCGCCGTGGTCGTCCAGAACAACATGATTATCGGCGGCAACGTGGCGTTGTCGGTCAAGCATTGGCGTCAGTCCAGCGTCGCCGGTAACACAGTATTGGCCACGACCTCGAGCAATGGCAACGCGGATCAAAGCCTCGTGCAGCTGCGGCAGCCGGCCGGCGCTGCTGCACAGTGGCAGGGCAACAGGTACATAGACGGAACCGTTCAGGCGTTTCCCTTCACGTTCAATCAAGCCGTCAATCGTTACGGCGGCGGCAATCTGAGCTTCGACGACTGGCGTCGCAGCAGCGGCATCGATGCCACCAGCAGCTATGTCGCGGGCTCGCCGACGGGCACCGTGGTACGACTCCGCGCCAACCGGTACGAACCGGGCCGCGGTCATCTGGTCGTCTACAACTGGGATCGCGCGGCGGCCGTGTCGGTCAACCTGGGCGCCATCGGCCTCGCGGCCGGCGATCCCTTCGAGATTCGCGACAGCCAGAACTACTTCGGTGCGCGGATCCTCCAGGGTGTCTACACCGGCGCGCCGGTGTCGGTGCCGCTTACGGGAACCGCCATCGCGCAACCGATAGGCTCCGTGCTCTTGCCGCCCCGCCACACCGCGCCCGAGTTCTTCGCGTTCGTCGTGCTCAAGCTGAGGGCGATCGAGGCGCCGCCAGCCAGGCTCAATGGGTCGCCGCAGCAGACGCCAAATGTCGTCGCACCACCGGTAGCAGCGCCCGCGTCACCATCCGGTGCGCTTCGGCGTTCGGGTGATGATCGGCGTAGTTCACCCAGAACGATCGCCCCTTCCGGCCTTCGAACACCGGCAAGAGGTCGATGACGTCATCCGCGCCGATCGAGCGGCAGTACTCCTCGACGGCGCGGTTGGCCTGTCGGCCCTGATAGTTCTCGAGCCCGACCAGCAACGGGTAGATCGCGACAACCAACGGAATCTCCTCTTGCCGTGAGATCTCCCTGATCTCCTTGAGCGCCCGCTTGGACTCGAGCCATCCGGGATTGGCATCGACGAACCCCTGAAAGACCTTGGCGATCCACGAGAACTCGGTGCTGTTGAGCAGCCCCAGGCCGTGCAAGCCCTGGCCCACGCGGGGCACGGCGAAACGCGCGAGCGCTGACATCTGCTCGATCCGCAGGATCAAGCCGCGCACGCCCTTCCACTTCGAGAATTTGGTGAGCTCCTCACCCTGATTGACCTGCACCACCGGCGCCGCGCCCGCCGCGGCATACGCCGTCGGCGCCAGCTCCTGCTTGAAGTCGATGTCGTTGAGCAGGTAGACGAGCAGGATCATGTCGGGGTCGTACCTCATCCCACGCTGCTTCAACATCTCGAGCTCGTCGACCGTGTTCATGCCCGGGACGGCCGCATTGATCACTTCCACCGATGTGGCGCTCGAGGCGCCGAGCGCGGCCTCGAGCTGCTTCGGGATCGTCTCCTCGAGGTCCAGACCGACGCCCCACGTGAAGGAATCCCCCAGCACGAGCACGCGGTACGTTCCCGGTGGCTTGGGGACGGCGAAGTCCCGATCCCGCAGCTCTTCCGAGTTCTTCATCACCACCCGGCCATAGGTCGTGCCGGGCGGCGATTTCGGTTCGATCGCACGAAACACGATCTCGAACCCGAGTAGCGCAACGGCGATGGTGCCTCCGACGATCACCGCGTTGAAGGCGAGCCGCTTGCGCCGAGACATCCGGAACGGGCGCGCAGTCCTGAAGGTCATGACTACCTCGAGGCGATGAACTAGAAGAGGGTGTAAATGAATGGAGCGGCCGTCGTGCTGCCGAGCACGATGAGCACGCCCATGCCCAGGAGCACGATAAACAGCGGCACGAGCCACAGTTTCTTGCTGGTCTTGAAGTACTCATAGAGCTCGCCGAGGAGGCCGCGCCGTGACGCGGCCCCGAGCTCGTCGAACGACTTCGGGGAGAGATCGCTCATGACTTGAACCTCAGTATTGACGGAAGTATCTGGCTCGCCCCGGCCGCGGTCCGGCGTCGATCCAGTAGGTGGACGCCGTCCGATCCACCGTCTTGGTCAGCCCTTTTCGTCCGACTACGCGCATCACCAGACCGAGCCCGGCGACGAAGACGTAGAACACCGTGGCCATCAGCACGTTGGCCACCACGATTCCGATGGAGCACGCGATGAAGTACCAGGCCACGTAGAAAGGCCTGGCGATCCCGGGAAGCAGCCAGAACAGCGCGCCCGCCGCCGCGCCTCCGCCGCCCACGGCGAGCGTCACAGGCAGATTCCAGCCGTGGCCGCGCAGGTAACCACCGATCAACAGCAGCATCGCGATGATCGGGAAGCCGACCATCAGGCTGATGGCAAACGCCCGTCGCTTCTCGCGATTCGGGCGCCAATCGACGTCTCGAAATGGATTGATCATGGCTGTCAGTCGAGGTGGAAGCTCGCGATGTACCGTCGTTGGTCTTCGGCGCTCGCACGCGGCTGCTCCGATCGCCGCAGCACGCAGTTCTCGAGCACGAGCACGTCCATCTCGGTGCCGAGGAAGCAGCGATAGGCGTCGGACGGCGTGCACACGATGGGCTCGCCGCGGATGTTGAAGCTCGTGTTGACGATGACGCCGCAGCCGGTGTGCTGCTTGAACGTCCGCATCAACCGGTAGAAGCGCCCGTGGCGCGCTTCGTCGACGGTCTGGATGCGTGCGCTCATGTCGACATGGGTCACCGCCGGGATCGAGGACCGTGGCACATTGACGCGTTTCCGCAGGTCCGGATCGTTCATCAGGTGCCGCTGCTCCGGCGTCAGCGTCTGGCGCAGCTCGGGACGCACTTCGGCAACGAGGAGCATGTACGGAGATTCCTGTTCGAGCTCGAAGTAGGCCTCGACGTCTTCCACCAGCACGCACGGCGCGAACGGCCGGAACGACTCGCGATATTTGATCCGCAGATTCATTCGCGACTGCATCTCCTGGTTGCGTGCGTCGCCGATGATGCTGCGGGCGCCAAGCGCGCGCGGGCCGAACTCCATACGGCCATGGAACCAGCCGACGACTCTGCCGTCGGCGATGTCGCGGCTCACCGCGTGCAGCAGCTCGCATTCGCGCTCGAAGAACGTGTACGGCGCTCCCGCATCGTCGAGCATCGAGCGCACCTCTGCGTTGCTGAACCGCGGTCCGAGAAACGATCCCTTGAGCGTGTCGGTGCCATTCACGGTCCGCGGCTGATCGAGCAGCTGATGGTGGACGAAGAGGGCCGCGCCGAGCGCGCCGCCCGCATCACCCGACGCGGGCGTCACGAAGACATCGTCGAACACCCCGGCCCGCAGGAGCTTGCCGTTGGCGACGCAGTTCAGCGCGACGCCGCCGGCGAGACAGAGATGCCGGGATCCGGTCAGCGACTTCGCGGTACGCGCCATGCGCAGCATCACTTCTTCGGTGATCTGCTGAATCGACGCGGCGATGTCCATTTCGCGCTGGGTAATCGGCGACTCTGCCGCCCGGGCCGGCCCACCGAAGATCCGATCGAACTCGGGTCCGGTCATCGTCAGCCCCTGGCAGTAGTTGAAGTACTTCATCTCCATCGCCAGGGAGCCGTCGTCCTTGATGTCCAGCAGGTGATCGAGGATGGGTTGTACGTATTTGGGCTCGCCGTAGGGCGCCAGGCCCATCAGCTTGTACTCGCCAGAGTTCACCTTGAAGCCGCAGTAGTAGGTGAATGCGCTGTAGAGCAGGCCCAGCGAATGCGGAAACCGCAGCGTCTTCAGAATCTCGATCTGATTGCCACGGCCGTGCCCGATCGTCGCCGTGTCCCACTCCCCGACGCCGTCCAGCGTCAGGATGGCGGCTTCCTCGAAACGGGACGGAAAGAAGGTGCTCGCGGCGTGGGACTCATGGTGGCCTGTGAACACCACCGGCTTCTGATAGCCGCCGCCGAGGGCCTTCCGAATCTCACGCGGCAGATGCAGCTTGGTTTTCAGCCACAGCGGCATCGCCATCGCGAACGATTGCAGCCCGTGCGGCGAGAACGCGATGTAAGTCTCGAGCAGCCGATCGAACTTCAGCAGCGGCTTGTCGTAGAACACGACGTGATCGAGATCGTCCGCGCGCAGCCCGGCTTCGCGCAGGCAATAGTCGACCGCGTGGGTCGGGAACTCGTGGTCGTGTTTGACGCGCGAGAAACGCTCTTCCTGCGCCGCGGCGACGATGTCGCCGTCGACGAGCAGCGCGGCCGCGCTGTCGTGATAGAAGGCGGAGATGCCGAGAATGGTGGCCATGGCGGGCTACTTCGCAAGCACGAATCGGTCGATGACGAGCAGGTCGAGGCCGGTGCCGTAGAACACGCGCACGGCATCCCGCGGGTTGCAGACGATGGGCTCCGAGAAGCCGTTGAACGAGGTGTTGACGAGCATCGGCACGCCGGTCCGCTCGCCAAAGGCCTCGAGCAATCGGCGGAATCGCGGCGGCGCGTCCTCGCCCACCGTTTGCATCCGAACCGACGCCCGAGGGCGCGGCAGCACGTAACGCACGAGCTCGCGATCGCGCGTCCGGTAGTCACATTCCATGTAGGGCGACGCCTCTGGCCCATCGAAGGCCTCGCCCACGTAGCGCGAGAGCCCACTCAGCGCGTAGCTGCGCCACGACGGCCGGTGCTTCAGGAAGCGATTGAGGTTCTCCAGCACGTACGGCGAGAACGGGCTGGCCAGTATGGATCGGCCGCCGAGCGCTCGAGGTCCCCACTCCATCGGGCCGTCGAACCAGCCGACGAGGTATCCGCTCGCGAGCGCCGAGACCGCGCGTTCGATCGCCCCGGTGTCGTCGACCCACTGGTACGGCAGCTTGCAGTTGTCGAGCGTGGCCTTCACCTCTTCGGCCGAGAAGGCGGGGCCGAGAAACGGGCTGATGGTGTGTGGGGTTGCGTGGGCCGCATGCAACGCGGTCCCGACCGAGAGCCCCGCATCACCAGGGTTGATCGGCACGAATACGTCATCGAAGAGCCGCGACTGCTTCGCCAATCCACAGAAGGAGGTGTTGTAGAAAAGACTCCCAGCCAGGCACAGGCGCCGGGCGCCGGTACGGTCCCGAACGGCGCCAAGGATGTCGCGGAGCAGATCGCCGAGTCGTGCCTGGAGCGCCGCGGCGAGCGCTTGGAACGCTGGGCTCTCTGGTAACAACCCGCTGCGCCGATGCTCCAGCGTGGCTTGCCAGTGTGACGCGGTGAGCACAGAATCCGGCGTCAGCGCAAACAGCGCGTCGACCTCGGCGTCGCGAGCGTCGGGGGCCAGGCGCGCCAACGCTTCGAGGTGCGAGCCGTGTCCTACAGCGTCGACTCCGAGTACCCGCGCCCCCTCCGCGTACAGCGCCGCCAGTCCTTCGCCGCGCCACGGCCAGTCAAGGCGCGTCAGTTCCCCGCCACGCCCCACCCAGACGCTCAGCCCAGGCGCCGCGTCATCGAGAACGGCCACGGCGGCGTCGGTGAACGGCGAGGTCAGAAACGCGGCCGCCGCATGTGCGTGATGGTGGTCCAACCGTACGTCGGCGTCGGTCAGGGTCAGTCCCTCGAATCGCTCCGCGCAGGCGAAACGTCGAATCTGGTCCCTGCGCACGTGGCGGCGATCGAGCGACACCGCCAGCGCTTCGTCGGGCAAGCCGCTGGCGTTCGGTCCGGCGCCGCGGACGCGCGTCGCTCGTTCCTGCTCGCACGCGGCCACGATGCGCTGATTCACGCAGAGCGCGACGCAACTGTGCCGAGCGGCGCCGCCCAGGCCCACGATTGGCTCCGTCCGCGGCGCGTCGGCGCGGCGCGGATCCGGCACGTCGCG
>DAINCF010000219.1:0-11069 GCA_036732565.1 Vicinamibacterales bacterium | reverse complement strand
ATCGGCCCGGTGGCGATGCTGGTGACGCTCGGACTACTGCAATCGATCGCGCAAGAGATGCGTCGCGCCGGCACGTGGACGTCGATGGAGCGGCATCCGTACAGCTTCGCCGACGCCGAAGCGTTGTTCGCGCGCTCGTAGGGGCGGTTCACGCGCTTCGTAGGGGCGGTTCACGCGCGCTTCGTAGGGGCGGTTCGCGAACCGCCCCTACAGATCAGTCACGCATTCGCAAACACGTTCTGCGATCTTCTAGACCACCGTTGACAAGACGGCGCTGCACGTGGGCGACGCATCTCATCCGCCGACAGGTTGAGATGGATCGCTGGAGGCGCGTGTGCGCGCTGTTCGCTCCATCGTGGTCTGGAGGTACGTGCACATGTCGCGATCCGTTTTTTCGACACCCAAGGATTCGGGCCTGGGCCGACGACAGTTTCTGTACTCGGCCGGCGGTTTCGCCGGTCTCGTGTTGACGTCGCGTTTTCAACCGTTCGCGGAGGCCGCGCAGCCGACGTTCGCGACGAACCCGTTCACGCTCGGTGTGGCGTCTGGCGACCCGACACCGGATGGCTTCGTCCTGTGGACGCGGTTGGCGCCGAGTCCTTTCGCACTCGACGGCAATGGCGGTATGGATCCCGTCCGGGTCCCGGTGCGATGGTTGGTCGCGCATGACGATCGGATGAAACACGTGATCGACGAAGGCGTCACGTTCGCCGATCCCGCGCTCGCGCATTCGGTGCACGTTGAGGTTGAGGGGCTGCGCTCGGGGCGTCCGTACTGGTATCAGTTCAACGTCGGTGGCGAATGGAGCCCGGTCGGTCGAACGTCGACGAGCTCGCCGTTGTCGCACAACCTGAACAAGTTGAAGTTCGCGTTCTCGTCCTGTCAGCATTTCGAGCAAGGCTTCTACAGCGCGTACGGCCACATGAGCGACGAGGATCTGGATGTCGTGCTCTTTCTCGGCGACTACATCTACGAGGACGGCGTCTCACCGACGCTGCCGCGCCAGCACGATGGCGGCGAGCCGATCACGCTGGCGGCGTATCGCAATCGGCACGCTCTCTACAAGAGCGATCCAAATCTGCAGGCCGCGCACGGCTCGTTTCCGTGGGTCGTGGTGTTCGACGACCACGAGGTCGAGAACAACTGGGCCAGCATCTTCGACCAGAACGGCACGCCGCCCGACCAGTTCCTGCCGCGACGCGCGATCGCGTTCCAGGCGTACTACGAGCACATGCCTTTGCGCAAAGCGTCGATCCCGCGTGGACCGGACATCCAGATGTACCGGAGGATCCGCTACGGCGACCTCGTCCAGTTCAACATGCTCGACACTCGCCAATATCGGGACGATCAGGCGTGCGGCGACGGCACCGATATCGACTGCGCCGCGGCGCTCGACCCCAGCCGCACGATCACGGGCAGCGCGCAGGAAGCCTGGGTCCTGGACGGCCTGGATCGATCGCGAGCGCGATGGAACGTGCTGGGACAGCAGGTGTTCATGGCGCAGCGCGATTTCGAGCCTGGCGCGTTGAAGCGGCTGAGCATGGACGGGTGGGACGGCTACGCGGCATCTCGTGGTCGCATCCTCGGCGGCGTGACCGAACGTCACGTGTCGAATCTGATCGTGCTGACCGGCGACGTCCACGCGAGCTACGCGGCGGACCTCAAGCTCGATTTCGACAATCCCGCCTCACCCACGATCGGCTCCGAGTTCGTCGGCACGTCCATCAGCTCGGGCGGAGACGGCGTCGACTTCCCGGCCAGCGGCACCACCCTGCTCACCGAGAACCCGCACATCAAGTTCGTCAACACCCAGCGGGGCTACGTCGTGTGCGAGGTGTCCCGTCAGGAATGGCGGGCGACCTACAAGACGGTGCCGTTCGTGACGACGCCTGACGCCCCCATCGCCACGCGCGCGCAATTCGTCGTGCAAGACGGCGTGCCTGGCGTGCAGCAGGATCTCTAACGCTTTTCGAGATGGTTCCGTACGAGGGTTCCCACGGAGGTGCCGCACGGAGGTTCCACGCGAGGGTCTCACGGAGGTTCCAGGCCGAGGTTCGCAACGGCCGGTGGAACAATCATCCCGAACCGTCGTGTGGAACCCGCGTGGGGCCTTCGTGGGGAACCTCCGTGAGGAACCTCCGTGGGAACCCTCGTGCGGAACCGTTGTGGAGTAGGGGCGGTTCGCGAACCGCCCCTACTCGTTTCTCAGGGCTGCCATCGGGTCAATCCGGGTCGCGCGGCGCGCGGGCAACCAGCACGCGACGACCGCGACGGTCATCAGGACCAGCGAGACACCGACCAGCACCGGCAGCGCGTTGACGTCGCCGCGCATCAGATCGAACGTCACCACGGCGGCAATCACGAGGCCGGCCGCGGCGCCAACCACGATCGCCCGGAGGCTCTGCAAGACGATCTCGCCGACCACGCGCTGACGCGTCGCGCCCAACGCCTGGCGCACGCCGATCTCGGCCGTGCGGCTCGCCACGACGTGACCGACCACGCCGTAGATGCCGATCGACGCCAGCACCAGCAGCATCGGGCCAAGCACGATGAACAGTTGCGCGGGAATCCGCCGCATGACCAGGTTCTTGTCGATGTGCTCGGTCATGCTCCGCACGTTGTAGACCGGAAGCGTCGGCTCGATGTCGCGCAGCACACGACGCACCTCGGGCGCCAACGAGGCCTCGTTGCCGTCGCGTGTACGCACGTGCATCTCGCCGACCGGCGCCGGCCGATCCCGATATGAGAAGTAAATCGCGGGCGTCGGTGGTTCGTCGAAGGCGTCCGATACCGACGTCGCGACGACGCCGACGATGACATAGGTTCGCGATCCGCTCTGGACTCGCCGCCCGAGTGGCTCTGCGTCGGTGAGATAGCGTCGAACGAAGGCGTCGTTGACGATGGCCTGCGCCGGGGCGGCGGTGTCGCGCAGGTCGGCGAAGTCGGAACCGGCAAGGAGTGGGATCTTCAACGCCTGAAAGTATCGAGGCGTGACCGTGTTCGATGCCGCTCGATCGAGTCGTCCGTCCGCTCGTGGCCGACCCTCCAGGGCGAACGTCCGGAGCGGAAGCCCGTGAATGTCCAGCGGGACCGAGACCGACAGCGCCGCGTCCTCGACGCCAGGGATGGTGCGGAGCTGATCCTGGACACGCGCGGCGAACGTCCGCGGATCGGTGTCCCGACCGGTCAAGTCGTAGGTGGACAGCAGGAGTCCCTCGCGCTTGAAACCGGTGTCGGTGCTGCTCGTGGACACGAAACTGCGCACGAACAGGGTTGCCACGACCAGCACGACGAGCGCCAGAGCGACCTCGGCGCCCATCAACGCGCTGCGCAGACGACCGGGGCCGGCCAGGAGGGTACCGGTGCGAATCGCCCGTTGTGGATCGACGCGGGCGAGGTGGAACGCCGGAGCGGCGCCGAAGATCAGCCCACACAACAGACCGAGCAGGCCGGTGAACGCGAAGCCGACCGCATCGACGCGGGTCTGGAACCGGATCGGCATATTGCCGGGCATGCTGATCGTGCGCAGCGTCTCGGTGGCCCAGATCGCGACCACCGCCCCCAGCGCCGCCCCCATCAACGCGAGCACCACGTTCTCGGTGAGCACCGTGCGCACCAGACGTCCCCGCCCCGCGCCGATCGCCAGCCGCACGCCCATCTCGCGTTGCCGCTCGCTGGCGCGCGTCAACATCAGCGTGGCTGTGTTCCCGCAGATGGTGACCAGCACGATGAGCATGATGCCCTGCAGAATGCCGAGGGCGCCGACGAACATCCGCTGCGGTCCGCGAGGCGTCCACCAGAACGACAGCACCTCGCCGCGCATGTTGGCGTTGGTCTCTGGATAGACCCGCGCCAGCTCCTGCATCGCACGATCGATCTCACCCTCGGCCTGCTCGCGCGTCGTCCCGGCGCGCAGGTGGCCCATCACGGAGTAGCCACGCTGACCGCGATCCTCGAGCTCGCGCGAGCCGGCGAGCAGCAGTTGCGCGAGCGTGGCCGGCACCCACAAGTCGAATTGCAGGCCGAGATGGGCCCCTTGAAAGCCCTCGGGTGCAACGCCGACGATGGCAAGGTCGTGCCGATTGACGTGAATCGTCTGACCGATCGCCGTGGCCGCGCCGCCGAAGCGTGCCTGCCAGAGGTCGTAGGAAATGACGGCCACGGGTTCGCGACCAACCTGCTCGGCTTCGTCGGGCCGGAAGAAGCGGCCCAGCGCGGGCTGCACGCCGAGGACGGAAAAGTAGTTGGCGGAGACGAGCTGGCCGAACGTCCGCTCGACCCGGCTCGCTTCACCCACGTTGAAGGGCACCATGCGCGCGGCCAGCACGTCGCGAAACGACTGCGCCCGCTGGCGCAGATCGCGATATTCCAGCCAGGAGACACCGGGATAGCTGCCAGCGTCCGTGCGCGGCTCGATGAGATGCAAGTCACCCGAATTGGCGACCTTGGGAAGCGGCTGGAAAATCATGTACTGCAGCCGCGTGAAGACCGCGGTGTTCACGCCAATGCCGATGCCGAGTGAGACGATGACGACGGCAGCCAGACCCGGCATGCGCCGAATGGCCCGGAAGGCGTACCGGACGTCATGCGCGAGCTGCTCGATCGAGCGCCAGATCATCGACTACCCGCGGCCCGTTTCGCCGTCCACTCGAAATCGCCGCGCGCGCCTGACAACATGCCCGCCAATGTCCCGTCATCCTTGAGCTCGGCGGTCAGCTCGAGGTCGGAGGTCGACGTGGCCAGGGCGAGCTTGCGGTCGACGAACGTTCCGGTGAGTTGGAACACTCCGCCGTGTGGATTGTCGATCGAGCCTTTGACCGTCGTCTTGTCCTGTTCCAGAGCCATCTGGAGAGCGGTCTTATGCGGTCCTGACAGCGAGACCGTCCAGCGTCCGGCAACTGACGCGTGGTCACGTTTGTCCTGCTGTGCGTGCACCGGAACGGCGATGGCGAGGAGCGTCACTGCCGCGGCCATCGCCGCAACGCGCCCCCATCTTGCGTACGTCATGTCAGACCTCCGATATGGCTGGACCGTCAATGTGCCGGCGGCCTGCCGTGTAACGAGGCCATCCAACCCATCACCTCTCCGCCGAAGTAGTGCAACCCGAGACCCGCGGCCACGACGAGCAGGATCACGACGATGACAGTGCGCAGCCTTCTCATCGGTCTCCAGGCTACCCGGCTGGGGCTGAACGAGCCTTGAACACGGTGTTCAGCTTCGGTTCAGCTTCCCTGGCGGTATAAGAAGTAAGTGCGGGTGCTGATCGTCGAGGACGAAGCGTTGCTGGCGCGCCAGCTGACGCTCGCGCTGGGACAGGCGGGGTATGTCGTCGATTGCGCCGGCGACGGCGAGCGTGCCGAGTTTCTTGGCCAGACCGAGCAGTACGATGCCGTGGTGCTGGATCTGGGCCTGCCCAAGGTCGACGGCCTGACCGTGCTTCGTCGCTGGCGCGAGGCGGGTCTCGCGATGCCCGTGCTCGTGCTGACGGCGCGGGGCAGCTGGCACGAGAAGGTCCAAGGCATCGACGGCGGGGCCGACGATTACGTCGCCAAACCGTTCCGGATGGAAGAAGTCCTCGCGCGATTGCGGGCGTTGATTCGACGCGCGAGTGGACAACTGATGCCGCTGCTGCGGTGCGGCGCGGTCGCGCTCGACCCACGGCTTGGGAAAGTGACCGTCGACGGCGAGCCGGTCAGGCTCACGAGCCACGAGTTCCGGGTGCTCTCGTATCTGATGCACCACCGAGGACGCCTCGTCTCGCAAGGCGAGCTGATGGAGCACATCTACGCGCAGGGGTTCGATCGTGATTCGAATACGGTCGAAGTCTTCATCGCGCGGCTTCGCCGCAAGCTCGGGGCGTCGTTCATCGAGACGGTCCGCGGGCTCGGCTATCGCATCAGCGAGGCTGCGCAGCCGACGCGAGACCAGCAGAGGTAAGCTCCGCCTCGCTGACTGCACAGCGTTGGCTTGCCCCGCCTCCGCCCATTCGACCGTGCTCAGGGCGTCCCGAGCAACGTCGAGGGACGGCGTGGCGAAAGGACGAGGAGATGATCGCCCTCAGGTCGCTTCGCTCGCGTCTGGTGCTCGGCGCCGTGCTCTGGACGATCGGGTTGTTCTTCGTAGCGGGCTTCGTCGTGACCTTCCTGATGTTCCGATGGCCGCGAACACCGGGAGTCTTTCACAGCATGTTCGAGCACATCCCGATCGTGATCGCGGTGGCCACCGCCGGGATCCTGGCGGGATTGGCCCAGGTCCGCAGGGGCCTCGCCCCGGTCGATCAGCTCCGCGCGCGATTGGCCGCCGTTCGCGATGGCCAGGACAGTCGTGTCCAAGGTGAGTACCCGACGGAAATCCAGCCGCTCGTCGATGACCTCAATGCGCTACTGGATCATCGCGAGCGCACGGTCACGCGAGCGCTCGCCAAGGCCGGCGATCTGGCGCACGGCCTGAAGACCCCCCTTGCGATACTGGCGCAGGAAGCCGAGGACGCAAAAGCCGGCGGTCATCACGACCTCGCAGTGACGATGACCGCGCAAGTCGACCGCATGCGGCGGCAGATCGAGTATCACCTGGCGCATGCCCGCGCGGCAGCCTCTGGCGCGACGCTCGGCGCCCGCTGCTCGGTGCACGAATCCGCGGAGGCCCTATCCCGAACGCTGTTACGACTTCATACGGTTCGCGGAGTGGCGATCGATGTACGCGTGTCGCCCGAGCACGCGATTCGAGGGCAACGAGAAGATCTCGACGAGATGCTCGGCAACCTTCTGGACAATGGGTGCAAATGGGCTCGTTCGCGGATCGCCATCACGTCGGCTGTCGACGATGGGTTCGTCGTGATCACCGTGGACGATGACGGGCCAGGCATCGCGGAGTCGATGCGTGAGACGGTGTTGCAGCGCGGGGTGCGTGCGGACGAGGCGGAGCCTGGGTTCGGCCTTGGTCTAGCCATCGTCAGAGAGCTCGCCGAGCTGTACGGTGGCTCGATTGCGCTGACCAGCTCACCCAGCGGAGGCCTGCGCGCCACGCTTCGATTGCCGGCGTCGCAGTCCTAATCTAAGAGTGCGTTGCGAAATTACTCACCACCGTACGTAGCGCAGGCCTTCAGGCCTGCCTGCGACCGTAGCAGACCTACAGGTCTGCGCTACGTGCTTGATGTCGCGATGCACTCTGAGCACTTGGTGGGGCGTCAGGCCCGCCTATCCGAAACACATAGCCCTCGCCCCGCACGGTACGGATCGCCTGGCGATAGCCATTGAGCTTCGCGCGCAGGTGGCTCACGTGGACGTCGAGCGCGCGATCGTGCCAGCCAGCCTCTCGCTGGCGGGCGGCCGACAGGAGCTCGTCGCGTGACACCACCCGTCCCGCTTCGCGGATCAGGTGCTCCAGCAGTCGATACTCGATGGGCGTCAGATGCAGAGGGACGCCATCGATCGACGCGCGCCGCATGGACGCATCGACGACGATGGCGCCCGCCGCCTCATTGGCCCTCTGGCTTGGGTCGGGGCAGGGGAACACGCTTCGGCTCCTGGATCTGGACGTCCGCCGGAATCTGGAACAGGCTCGCGGCCGGCTCCGCGCGGACGATGTTGGTGAGGCGGTAGACGGTCTCGCCGAATCGCGGATCGGATCGTCGCGTCATCACCACGACCTGCAGCTCCGGTGAGTACCATCGTTCTCCAACCATCTCGATCGGCAGCTCATTGCCGATCGCCCCGGCTGGAATCGTCGTCGTCGTCCGAGTGCCCTCGGCGCGGACGCCTTCGATGTCCTGAGTGCCCAGCGACTGGGTGTCGACCGCCATGGTGGTCTCGCCAGCGGCGTACGGCCTGGTGGCAACAATCGTGTTGGTCGGGTCCGCGGGCACGCCAGGCCCCACGAACCTGCCCATGGCCCCCACGCGGTCGGTCATCACATCGAACTTGCGCGCCCCCGATCGGAAGGCGGTCTTGTCCCCTTGATGGAACGTCACGAACGTCCCCGTGACCGGATCGCTGATCGTGACGATGACGTTCTCGGCTTCCGCGACCAGTCCGCCGAGCGCCATCGCCTGCTGCTCCCGCCGCACACGCCCTTGACTATCGCGCGCCACCTTCGCGGTGGTCTTGCGTTGAATGCGATTGCCATCGACCAGCGTCTGCGTCACCTCGGTGACGGCTTCGGCGGAATACGGTGCGCCGGTGACCGCCTGCGCTTTCTCGAACGGCTCCACGGCCACGAGGCCGACGGGATCCATCGCGACGCCTTGCGCGAACGTAGTGACCTGACCGTCCACGCCGCTCCAACTGAACGCCATCTCCGGCGGAGGCGGCGGCTGTGCCCCGGCAGGCGCGGCAACGGCTGCTGCGATCAGTGACGTGATCAGGATTCGATGTGCCTTCATGAGAACAACTCCTTGCCGTTTCAAGACGTGGGGTCCGCCCACAGGCGGACCCGCATGAATCCGCTTTACCGACTTCGATCGGCGATCGGCTGCACGCGTCGAATGCTCCTGGGGAATCCGTCTTCGCCGACGATGACCTCGACCTCGACTTCGGCGGCGGCATCGGGATCGACCAGCGCGATGCCGAACGCTCGCAGCGCCCCGCGCGGCATGCGCACGCGCACGAGCTGCAACGACTCGGTCTCCAGCGGAGGTCCGGTCAGGAGATTCGTCGCGGCACCGATCGGAATCGTCGTATGGGCGATCGGTCGCTCATCGTGCGCCCCGCGCGCGATGATCCACGCCACCACGAACACCACGGCGGCAGCGATGGCGGCCGCACGTCCCATCCAGGCGCCGCTGATCCACCGCGCCGATGGCTCGGGCGAGTGCGGCGCCTGTCGTCGTGTATCCCACTTCTCCATCACCATCGCGTGGAGACGCTCGGGCGCAACCACCCGGGCATCGTCTTGCGCGAGCGCACGCAACAGATGGTCGAGATCAGGCTCCCCACCGTTGGGGTCTCGATTGGTCGTCATACGGAACACCTCATGGGATGCGCTGCAGGACGCATCGCAGAGCTCTCGAGCCGTTTCATTCGCTGTTTCAACATCCGCCGCCCGCGATGCAATCGCGATCGCACCGCCGTCGACGTGATGCCAACGATCTCCGCCACGACAGGGCTCGGCTGTTCGTGGAGATCGCAGAGCACGATGACTTCCCGATACCTCGACGGCAGCATGACCAGGGCGCGACGCAGCCGCGCGATGGTCTGTGCCGACGCGAGATCGTTCGCGGGATCCTCCGGCCGTCCCTCGTCTGGCATTACGAGGTCGGTCGAGTCCATCGACAAGAACCGGCGCTCGCGACGGAGTCGATGCCGGCTGACATTCCGCGCCACGCCATAGAGGTAGGTGGACAGCGTCCCCCGATTCGGGTCGTAGCGTCCAAGATTTCGTATCAATGCGACGAACACTTCCTGCGTCACGTCCTCGGCTACGTCCGACGCGCCGGTCATCGCCCTGGCAAACCGGTACACGATGTGTTGGTAGCGTCCGTATAGAGCACCAAAGGCGTCCCGCTCCCCCGCTTTGGCGAGGCGAAGGAGCTGGTCGTCGGACACCTCGGGGCCGAGCACGCCGGACATTCGAAGGTGATTGCCGTGAGACACACGAGTGTTGCAAGAAAGCGGCAGGCGGCGACGGTTCAGACGTCCAGCTGGGGTCCGTGGCCTGCGCCCCCCGACCGGCCTCGCACGACGGACGTCAGAAGGACATCCCTATGAGCCGCCTGCGCCTCGTGATGGTGTTGACGCTGGTCACCGGACTCGACACCGTGTCCATCGTCGGTCAAACCAACGCTACCTGGACCGAATGGGGCGGCCCGCATCGGAACTTCACGGCCGATGTGACAAATCTGGCATCGAACTGGCCGGCCGCGGGGCCACGACGGCGCTGGACACGCACGCTCGGTGAGGGCCATTCGGCCGTGGTGGCCGACGGGACGCAGCTCTATACGATGTATCGCCCTGCCGGTTCGGCGGCGTCGCGTTCGAGCCAGCAGGAGGCCGTCATCGCGCTCGACAGCGCCAGCGGCAAGACGCTCTGGGAGTACACCTACCCCTCGTCGACTCAAGGTGTGGACTTCTCACAGGGTGCGGGCCCGCATTCGACACCGCTCGTGGCCGGCAATCGCGTGTTCGCGGTCAGCTCGCGCCGGGAGCTGTTCGCCATCGACAAGACGACCGGGCGTCTGTTGTGGTCGCACGACTTCATGAAGGAGTACAACGCGCCGCCGATCGATCGCGGGCTCGCGTGCAGTCCGTTGCTCTACAACGGCAACGTCGTCGTCACGATCGGAGGAAAAGGGCAGGCGGTCGGCGCCTTCAACGCCGAAACCGGCGCGCTGGCGTGGAAGGCGGGCGATCTGGAGCACTCGCCGGCATCGCCGATGTTGATCGACGTCGACGGCCAGACGCAGTTGATCATCTTCGGCGGCGACCGCGTCGGCGGCCTGAACCCCGCGAACGGCCAGACGCTCTGGAGCCATCCGCATCGCACCGACTGGGGGCTGAACATCAGCACGCCGGTGTGGTCGGCCGAAGACCACCTGCTCTTCATCTCGTCGGCGTACGGCAACGGGAGCCGCGGTGTCGAGCTTCGGCAGGCTTCGGGCAAGACGACGGCCACCGAGCGCTGGTACGCACCGCGCATGCGCGTGCACATCGGCTCCGTGATTCGGGTCGGCGATCATGTGTACGGATCGAGCGGCGACTTCGGTCCTGCCTTCCTGACCGCGCTGAATCTCCGCACCGGCGCCATCGCGTGGCAGGATCGCGCGTTCGCCCGCGCCCAGCTGGTGTATGCGGACGGCAAGCTCATCATCCTCGATGAGGACGGCAACCTCGGGCTGGCAACGGTCTCACCGCAAGGCCTGAAAGTGCTCGCGCGTGCACAGGTCCTGGAGTCGGTGGCGTGGACGCCGCCGACGATCGCCGGCAACACGCTGTACCTTCGCGATCGCCGCTCCATCGTGGCCCTCGACGTCAGCGGTTCGTAGGTGTCTTCCTGCGGGGCTTTGGAGTGCAGTGCCAGACTCGCGTGGGGTCCGCCTTTAGGCGGACCTGAGGGCCGGCTGAAGCCGGCCCCCA
>DAINCF010000218.1:0-11107 GCA_036732565.1 Vicinamibacterales bacterium | reverse complement strand
GCCGCGGTCGATGTCCTGGAACCAGGCGCGCACGCCCCACGACATCGCCATCCTGGCACGATGCTGGCGATCGTTGCCGAGGGTGAGGTGACGGTCGAACAGGACGGCGAGCGCAATGCTGCATTTGCCGCCGGCGAATCGTTCGTCGTCCCGGCAGATCGCGTGCACGCGATCTACAACGACGGCAGCCGGACCGCACGGATGCACGTCACGTTCATCGTGAGAAAAGATCAGCCCCTCAGCATGCGACCATACGAGTGACCGGGTCGAGCCGGCGGACGGACCAGGGCAGCCCACGCCGTCCGCTGTCGGACCTCTGCATATGCCCTCTTTAACAAACACTTTACGTTCTTCAGCGGCGACACCATCGGCGACGACGGATAATCATCGTATGCCACGCGCCTGTCCTTCATCCGGCCCATAACCGGGTCCCTAGCGCGGCAGCCGCGCTGGGGCGGTCGTAGCTGGGCCTCGCGGAGTACCAGGATGCGTACGAAGATGGCCGCATGCGCCGCGATCGCGGCGGCGTTGGCCCTCAGCGGGTTCGACACGCGTGCGGCGCAGCAAAATGAGATCCCTCAGACACTGGCAATCGTCGGCGCCTGGACGCTGAATCACGACCTGAGCACGAAGCCCGAGGACATCGCGAGCAGACGCGAAGGCAGCCGCGCTGGCGGCGGAGGCGGATTCGGCGGTCGCCCGGGCGGGTTCGGACGCGGCGGAGGCATGGGCCAGCCCAGCGAGGAAGATCGTCTGCGCGCGCAGGCGGTGCTTCGCCGCATGCGCGAAGCGCCGGAGCGTTTGACCATCACCTATGACGGCAAGACGGTCGCGTTCGCGAACGGCGATGGCCGCACGTGGAGAGTGACGACGGACGGCAAGAGGCAGACGATCCTGACTGGCGACGGCGAGATCGACTTGAGGGGCCGCATCGAAGGTCCGAAGCTGATCGTCGAGGAGACCATCAGCGGGCGCGGGAAGCTGCTCTATACCTACGCGCCCGCGGAGGATGCTGGCATGCGACGCCTCTCGGTGCAGGTCCAACTGGAGAGCGGGAACGCGTCACGCCGCGTCCCCGAGATGACGCGCGTTTACGACATCCTCGAATAGATGCACCCAGGCACCCAGGCACCTGTATTACTGTCGCATTTCGACGACGATGACCTCGATAGGCGTGGTGCCTTTGTTGAGGTCGCCGTGCTGCTCGCCAGGAGGGTCGACGCCCAGCCAGTAGGCCTTCCCGGTCTCCCATTCCATCTTCTTGATCGTCTTGCCGCTGCCGTCGACGACGTCGAGGGTGCCGCCTTTGAGCGCGATGATCGTGCGCCCGTGATCGTGCCGATGCAACGCCAGCGGCTGGTTCGGCATGATGATCGACTTCCACACCTTCACCTCGCCGTTCTCGAACTGCGGCTCACGCCGCGTGCCCGAGTTGGGCTGATCTTGCACCGCCATCACGACCGCGCCCGCGAGGAGCAAGGTCGCGGCGGACCACCAGAGCAGCTTCACGGTCGGGCTGTTCCTCATCCACAGCATGGTGGGTCTCCTCCTCACATCCTAGCGAAGCTCCACGTCCCGAAAACAGACCGGGTGGCTTCGCTTCACTAGAAACAGTATCCCCTTGTCCCGCTCCGCTGGGCGAGACATCTTCCAAGGCCCGCGGCACACCGACTTCCAGCGTACTGGATCGGGCCTTAGGAGATGTCTAGCAGCGCTCTGGCATTCTCTCCCAAAATCGCCTCGCGTTTCGCGGCATCCAGCGGCAGCCGCCCAATGGCGTCCTTCATTCTGGCAATGCTGCCGATCTGATGCGGGTAGTCGCTGCCGGCGAGGATATGCTCGACCCCAGCGAAGCGAATGGCCAGCTCGATCGCCGCCGGATCGAAGTTGACCGTGTCGTAATAGAACTGCTTCAAGTATTCGCTCGGCGGACGGTCGATGTTGCCGCGGCAATCGGCAAACGCGTCGTAGCCACGATCCAGCCGCTCGGCCAGATACGGGATGGCCCCGCCCATGTGGCACAGCACCCACTTGATGCGCGGGAACTCCCGCGGCACGCCCGCGAACACCAGGTGCGCGGCCGCCAGCGTGGTGTCCATCAGAAAGCCGACGAGCGGCATCAACCAGTATTGCTCCATCGCCTCCACGCCCACCGGGTGTGCCGGGTGGATGTAGATGACCGCCCCGAGCTCATCGGCCTTCTGCCACAACGGGCGGTACGCCTGATCGGCAAGCGCACGGCCGTTGACGTTGCTGAAGACCATGGCGCCCGGCAGCTCCAGCTCGCGAACCGCGCGCTCGAGCTCGCGCACCGACGCCTCGGGATCGTTCAACGGCAATGTCGCGAGAAACGTGAACCGCCGGCGACGCCGCCGTTCGACCGCATACGCATCGTTCACCTTCCGCGCCAGCTCCACGGCCAACGCCGGTGTCTCCATGTGCGTGCCGGGCGTGGTGAACGTCACCACCTGCATGTCGATGCCATGCTCCTCGAGCACCTGTTCGCGATAGTTCAGATCGCGATGGCCCGGCACCAGGATGTTGTAGTCCCCCGGATAGTGAAGGCGCGGGTTGCCCTGCTCGTCGAAGTCCATGCGGATGGCCGATCGTCCGGCCTTCAAGGCATCGAGGTACTCGGGCGGGTAGTAGTGATTGTGGAAGTCGATGATCATGGTCTGGTTGGGCTGGCGCGCCGCGCGGACGAATACCACTGCGCCCGGGATGGCGCCGTCGCAGGCAGTTGGTAAATGGCCCGCGCGAGTGCGATCAGAGCGGATTGTCCGGATACATCATCGTCCGCCACATGTGCGCGGTCGGGCTCCCGTCGAAGCCGAGCCCTTCCTTGGGCTGCTTGAAGTGACGACCGATGATGTCGATGAACGGCTCGAGCGACACCTTCGCGTTGGGATCGAACGCGTAGAGATCGTTCACCGTGATGAGCCGCGCTTCCATGTACCATTTGTGCTTGCGCGCGAGCTCGTAAGTCTGCTTGATGTAGGGCGGCGGCACGTAGTCCTTGCCGTACATGCGGACGTACAACTCAGGGTATTCGTAGCCGACCGATTGATCCGGGTAGAAGCGCAACGCCTGATGATGGCGAATCGCCCAGCTGATCTTCTCGGAGACGTAGGGCTCCACCATCTGTGCGCCCCACCAGCCGTGATCGACCTTGATCAGGTTCTGCACGACGTCGTGCAACAGACAGGCGAGCACGATTTCCTCGGTCATGCCGGTCTTCAACGCGCGCGTGGCGCTCTGCAGCACATGGTTCGCCGGCGCGAAGCGCAGGTTGAAGAAGTCGACGAGCGTCGGCTTGTCGGGCATCTCGGCGAGCACCGGCATCTTCCGGTCGTTCTCCGGACCACGCGGGGTGAAGAGACTGCCGGCGCCTCGGCGGACCGTCGCCTCGGGCGGCGCAGGCACGACCTGCCCCACCTCCGCGCTTCGCGCTTCGGCGGACACGTCTCCGGCCACAGCAGCGTCGAGCAGATCGCTCATGTAGTGCTCGAGCGCCTCTGCCTTGGCTTCGGAGTCCATCGACTCCACGAGAGCCACACCGCCGAGTGATGCAAGAAACGACCTGCGATCGATCTCCATCGGATCCTCCTCGACAGACTGGAAGCCGTGGGGATTCTACGCCAAATCGTTCACCCTGGCGAATCGGGGGCATCAGAAATCGTCATGACACCGCCGCCGGCCTCGGCCCTTGCTCGAGGCGGTGTCTGGCCAGCAGCACATCGGCGTCGTCGCCCAGGAGATAGAGGTCATCGCCGGCGGCGAGCTGGAAGGTGGCATCGGGAGAGGTGACGGTTCGGCTGGCGCGCCGGATGGCCAGCACCGTCGCGCCGGTTTCGGCGCGCAAGTCCAGTTTGCCCAACGTGTGGCCGACGGCACCCATCTCGGGTCCCAGACGGAAGCTCGAGACCGGCGCGTCGGCAATCTCAACGGGCAGCTCGCCGAGCGGCATCGCCAGCGCGCGCTTGGCGCGGCCGGTGGGCACGGTCGTCGTGGTCCGTCGATAGGTGTCGGTCAACACCTCGACGACATTGGCGGGGATCTGCATGCGCGTCAGCAGTTGCGCGAGGACCTCGAGCGAGGCTTCCAACTCTTCGGCGACGGCGATCGTCGCGCCCGCGGCCATCATCCGCTCGGCCTCGAGACGGAAGCGCGTGCGCACGATGAGAGGCACGGTGGCGGTCAGCCGCCGCACGGCCTTCACCGCGCGCAAAGACGCGTCCGGATCGCTGACGACGCACACCACGGCTGCGGCACGACCTACGCCGGCGGCCTCCAGCGGTTCGGTCACCGTGGCATCGGCATAGAAGATCGGCTCGCCTTTGGATCGCGCCTCCTGCACCGACGCGCCGTTGAGCTCGAGGATCAGATACTTCGTGCCGACTTCCCCGAGCGCGCGTGCCAGCAGGCGACCGCCGATGCCATAACCCAGGATGATGACGTGATCCGACAGGACTGGTAGCTCCTCGTCGTCCGCCGCCCCCTTGCCGGCGCCTAGGCGTGAGGCCAATCGCGCACCGATGCTCGGCGCCAGACTCACCATGCTGGGCGCCGCCGCCATCGTCAACACACTCGCACCGAGCAGCAGTTGCCACTCCCTTAGTGTCAGCACGCCCGCGTCCAACGCCGATCGGCCGAGCACGAACGAGAACTCGCCGACCTGCGAGAGCGCAACCGCGCCCGCGACCGCAATGCGCGCCGGCGCGCCACTCAGGAGCAGCGCTCCGCTGGCGCCGGCAAATTTCACAATCATGATGCCCACCGCGAGGATGAGTACCGCCGGAAGCGCCGAGACCATCAGCCCTGGATTGACCAACATGCCCACGGAGACGAAGAAGAGACTGGCCAGGAGGTCACGGAGCGGGCGCACCTCTGCGTGCACCTGATGGCTGAACTCCGACTCGGCCAACGTGAGGCCGGCGAGAAAGGCCCCCACGGCCATCGACAGACCGAGCATCGACGCGAGCGCGGCCGTGCCGACGCTGGCCAGCAGCACGGCGACCGTGAACGCTTCGCGACTGGTCGCGCTCACCAGCCGCAAGAGAAACGGCAGCACCAGGCGGCTGACCACGAACATGCCGCCCAGCACCAGGCCGAACCGCAAGAACGCGAAGCCAACATTGCCCGTCGCCGACTGCCCCAGCAAGATCGGCGCAAACACGAGGACGGCGATCACAATCAGATCCTGGAGGAGCAGAATGCCGATCGCGAGCTTGCCATGCGGCGAGTGGACCTGATTGATGCGCGTCAGCTCCTTCAACACGATCGCCGTGCTGGACAGCGCCACGAACATGCCGATGAACAACAGGCGTGGCCCGGTCGGGACGCTGATGGCGACCACGACCGCCGCGACCAGCAGGCCGGTCAACGCCACCTGCGCGGTACCGCCGATCAACACGCCCCGCCACACGCGTTTCAGTTCACCCAAGGAGAAGTCGAGTCCCGCCATGAAGAGCAGGAGGGCGACGCCGATTTCGCTCAGGAGCTCGACGCTCTCCTGTTCCGGCACGATCGCAAACCCGGCCGGACCGGCCAGTATGCCTGTGGTGATGAGCGCGACGATAGACGGCACGCCAAGCCGTCCAGCGATGACGAGCAGCGTCACGGCGACGGCGTAGACGAACACGAGCTCCTGCAGTAATCCCTGATGCATTCGGTCGCGATACTAACAAAGCTTCGGCCGGAACCCTCCGGCGGCAAGCCGGGCGTGGAGGCGAAGGTTTCACAGAAGTGCGCGTGCCAGGTCGCACGAGAACGTCATATGCTGGTGTTATGCTCCCGCGCCAAGGCAGCCCCGGTATGGACGAGCGCCGGTCAACGGACACGGTCCCGGCCCCAGTACCCGACGATTCGCAGGAGGTTGCGCCGGCCATTCGCCGCCCGCGACGCCGTGCGCGCGGATTCGAGGACGCGGTGCCGGCGCCCGCGCCGCCTGCCGTCGACTGGTCCGCGCTCGATCCGAGCGATCTGGCGGTTCCGGCCCTCTTCATCAACCGCGAATTGAGCTGGCTGGAATTCAACCAGCGCGTCCTGGCGCAGGCCGAAGACCCCTATCACCCGCTGCTCGAACGCGTGAAGTTCCTGGGCATCAGCGGCACCAACCTCGACGAGTTCTTCATGGTCCGCGTTGCGACCATCCTCAAAAAGTTCCGGGCGGGCATCGAGGACGTCTCGATCGACGGGCAGAACACCGAGCAGGAGCTCGGCGCCATTCGCGAGCGGGCGCTGATGCAGATGGCCCGGCAGACCGACTGCTGGAGCAACGCACTCAGGCCACAGTTGGCCGCCGAGGGAATTCATTTCCTGGAGCCCAGTGACTACTCTCCGGCCATCGAGCAGTGGCTGGCGCAGTACTTCGACAGCCACATCTTCCCGGTGCTCACACCGCTTGCGTTCGACCCGGGCCACCCGTTCCCGTATATCTCGAACCTCAGCATGAACCTCGCCGTCCGCGTCAAGCACAGCGGGCGCATCAAGTTCGCGCGCGTGAAGGTGCCCGCGATGCTGTCGCGATTCGTCGCGCTGCCCGATAGCCTCTCCCCCAAGTCCGGAACATCGTTCGTCTTCCTCGAAGACGTCATCCGCCGCAACATCCAGGCGCTGTTCCCCGGCACGCAAGTCGAGGGCTCGCATCTCTTCCGCATCATCCGCGACACCGACATGGTGATTCAGGAAGACGAGGCGGACGACCTGCTGGAGACGGTCGACCGCGGCCTCAAGCAGCTTCGCTACGGCGCCCTGTCGCTGCTCCAGGTCGAAGAAGACATGCCACGGCGCGTGCTCAGCATCCTCATCGAGAACTTCGAGGTCGACGAGGACGTCGTCGTGCGCACCAAGGAGCGCATGGGCTTTGGCGACTGGCGCGCGCTCACCAAGCTGCACCGGCCCGCGCTGAAGGACCCGAGCTTCCAGCCGCGCACGCTCTGGGCCCCCGACGATGCGGAGCATGTGTTCGAGCAGATGGCCGAACAGGACTACCTGGTCCACCATCCGTTCGATTCCTTCACGTCGGTCGAGACGTTCCTCCGCGCGGCCGTCACCGATCGCCAGGTGGTCGCGATCAAGGTCACGCTGTATCGGATCGGCGCCGACTCGCCGTTGGTCGATCTCCTGATCGAAGCCGCGGAACAAGGCAAGCAGGTCGCCGTCCTCGTCGAGCTGAAAGCGCGGTTCGATGAGCGGAACAACATCGCGTGGGCGACACGGCTGGAATCCGCCGGCATTCACGTCGTTTACGGTCTGGTGAACTTGAAGGTCCACTGCAAGCTGTGCCTCGTGGTGCGGCAGGAGGCGGACGGCATCCGCCGCTACGCGCACGTGGCAACCGGCAACTACAATCGCGTAACATCACAGATCTACACGGACTTCGGCCTCTTCACCGCCGACCCGGCCATCGTCGACGACGTGACCGAGATCTTCAATTTCCTGACGGGCTACTCGAACAAGCGCGCCTACAACGCGTTGATCGTCGCGCCGGTCGGCTTGCGCCAGGGATTCCGCGCGCTCGTCGAGCGCGAGATGGAACACGCCAACTCGGGGCGGCCCGCGCGGATCATCATCAAGAACAACGCCGTCGCCGACCAGGCGATGATCAAGACGCTTTATCGCGCCTCGCAGGCCGGTGTGCCCATCGACATGATCGTCCGCGGCGTCTGCTGCCTGAGGCCCGGCATTCCCGGCATCAGCGACACCATCCGCGTGCGATCGATCGTGGGTCGCTTCCTCGAGCACTCGCGTGTCTACTATTTCCTGAACGGCGGGGCCGAAGAGATTTACATGGGCAGCGCCGACCTCATGGAGCGCAATCTGGATCGGCGCGTCGAGGTCCTCTGCCCCGTGAACGATCCGGGCATCAAACGGCACATCCGCGACATCGTCCTCGAAGCCGTGCTGCAGGACACCGATCGCGCGTGGGCGCTGCGGACCGACGGCACCTACATTCGCACCGCCCCGCCGACCGAGCGTGAGCCCCTCAACTCGCAGCAGTTCCTGCTGGAGTGGTACTCGACCCACGCGCATCAGCAAGATTAACGTAGGGGCGGTTCGCGACCCCCTACAAACATCGATGACCTCCGGGAACCGCCACACTCCTGACGTCGTGAATTTGTCACGGTTCACGTGCTACAAGCGCCAGATGGTGGCGCGCGTGTCAGGACTCTTCTTTCTGTTACTGCTCTCCGTCGGAGCGACGGCCGCGGGCGATGCGGCGGCGACGTCGCGCGTGTTTCTTCACGCCCACAACTGCTATCCCGAAGACGGCCGCTGGGTCGATCGACTCACGCGAGCCCTGAGCACCGGGGTTCGGCCGATCGCGATCGAGCAGGACCTGGTCTGGGCGGTCGATCCGGCGACGGGAAGCGGCCGGTCCGTCGTCTCGCATGGCGCGCCGCTCACGGGCACCGAGCCGACCCTCGAGGACCACTTCTTCAAGGCCGTTGGGCCGCTGCTCGAGGAGGCGCTGACCGAGAATCGGCGCGACCAGTGGCCGCTCTTCGTTCTCCATCTCGACTTCAAGACCAACGAGCCCGATCACCATGCGGCTGTCTGGGATCTGCTCGGCAAGTACGAGCGGGTGGTGACAACCGCGGAGCGTGTGGCCGACCCGTCACGCGTGACGCCGCTGGATCCGAGGCCGCTGCTGGTGCTCACCGAGGCAGGTCCCGGCCAACAGCTCACGTTTCACGAGCGGGTCCCAGTCGGCGCGCGCTTGCGGCTGTTCGGGACGGTGCCGTCTGGCCCGACGCCGCCGTTTCCGAGCCGCGAGGCGATGATCGCGTGGGCAGCCACGGCAGACCCGTCAGCCCTCATTCCGTCCGGCGCCACGAACTACCACCGCTGGACCAATCATGCCTGGGCCGTGGTGGAGCGCGGCGGTCAGGCCGAGGCCGGTGAGTGGACGACGGAGGATGCGGCGCGGCTGAAGGCCATCGTGACGCACGCGCATGCGCAGGGGCTGTGGATTCGCTTCTATACCATCAACGGCCACACGGCCGAGGACGCGAAGGGGTGGTCGCCCGGTTACAACTTCGGCTCGCTCATCGCCGCGCGCATGCGCTGGCGCGCCGCCATCGACGCCGGAGTCGATTTCATCGCCACCGATCAGTACGAAGAATTCGCAAGCACGCTCCGCGCACCCTAGCTCCCGTCACTTCGACCAATTCGCCTGCTGGTTGTTCCCCTGCGTCGTGACCTGGTGGATACTCGTGCCATCGCGATGGACGACGTAGATCTGCGTGGAGCCGCTGCGGGTGGAGGTGAAGGCCAGATGGCGGCCGTTGGGCGCCCACGCCGGGCTTTCATTGACCCCCTCGCCGTAAGTGACCTGCCGGAGATCACTGGATGCGAGGTCGAGCACCTTGATATCCGAGGCCCCGCCCTCCCGCGCCGTGAACGCAATCTCGTTGTAGGGTGCCGGCGACCAAGTCGCGCGATCGGCGTAGCTTTCGAACGTGAGCCGCCGCAGACCGATCCCGTCGACGCCCACGACCCAGATCTGCGGTGAACCCGACCGATCCGACGTGAACGCGATCTGCGTGCCGGTTGGGGACCACGTCGGCGTGAAGTCGATGGCCGGGTGGTTGGTCAGCCGCCGCACGTTGCTCCCGTCGGTATTCATCACGTAGATCTCGTTGTTGCCGTCGCGGCTCGACGCGAACGCGATCTGGGTTCCGTCCGGCGAGAAGACGGGCACATAGTTCTGCCCCGCCCCCTTGGTCGGCGTCGTCAGCGTCCCCTCGAAGATCCTCGAGATATAGATGTCCGGGAAACCGGTCCGATACGAAGTGTAGGCGATGGCCCGGCCGTCAGGGGACCACGACGGTGTGATGTTGAGGCGACGATTCACGGTGATGCGACGCTGGTTCTCGCCGTCGTAGTCGGCGATGTAGATCTCCTTGACCTCGCGGTTCAGGACGGTATCGGCGACCTTCTCCTTGTTGCGATCCGACGAAAACGCCAGCTTCGTGCGCGCGACGCCCCGCAACGATCGCTGCGACTCGTGCACCTGATCGGCGATGGTGTGTGCGTACAGTCTGGGATTGCTGGCGGCGCCACTGTATTCCCTCGCCATCAGCTGACGCTTCCCCATCACGTCGTACATGCGCACCTCGACGCGGAGGTTGGGCCCGGTCTTCGCCACCGAGCCGACGATCAGCGCCTCGACGCCGAGCTCGCGCCAGCGATCCAGCGGCGGATCGGCAATCGAGGTCGCCGCCGGAATGCTGCCGTAGGTGTCGCGGGGAACCATGGCGTATTCGCGCTCGAAGTCGAAGTCGTCCCACAGCACCTGGCCGAGCGTCCGGGCGACCTCCTGGGTCTCTCGATCCGCCGACGCAGACACGAAGTCTGGCACCGCGAGGCGGGTCGGCGACCCGGACTCACCGGCCAGCCTCACGTCGATGCTCGCGGGCTGTTGCGAAGGCGGCTTCGGCGGCTGCGGTTGCGGCTGCTGCGCGATCACCACGACACCCGAGGCCACGAATGGCAGGCACCAGCGAAGGGAGCGACGGAACGTCATCACCACTCACTCTATACTTTCGTCCATGCTCTCGTCTCGCGAGGCGGCCGTCATCGCCTCGATCGATCTCCCAGCTCTGCTGGCCGACCTCGATGCCCTCATTCAGATTCCCAGCCTCGGAGGACAGGAAGACGCCGCGCAGCGCTGGATGCACGATCGGCTCCGCGGCCTCGGGCTCACCGTCGATGCGTGGCCGATCGACGTCGCGGCGCTCCGATCGCATCCGTCGTTCAGCATGGAGATCGAACGCACCGCGGCGCTTGGAGTGGTCGGCACACTCGGTGGCGGCGGGGTTGCCCCGAGCGAAGTCGAACGGCCCACCCTGATCTTGAACGGCCACGTCGACGTGGTTCCGACGGGTGATCGTACCCGATGGTCCGTCGATCCGTGGCGGTTGACGGTGAAGGACGGACGCGCGTTCGGGCGTGGCGCCTGCGACATGAAGGGCGGGCTCGCCTGTGCGCTCGCGGTCGTTCGAGCTTTCCACAGCGCCGGCGTGACGCTCGCCGGCCGCCTGGCCATTCACTCGGTGGTCGCCGAGGAAGACGGGGGCGCCGGCACGCTGGCGACGCTGCT
>DAINCF010000217.1:0-11141 GCA_036732565.1 Vicinamibacterales bacterium | reverse complement strand
CCCCTAGGAAGGCAGGCCTAAAGGCCTGCGCTACGTACGTATTGGCAACGGCTCTGATGGCCAGCGCGTGCGGACAGCCATCGCCGCCGGCGCAGGAACAGTCCGCGCCGGCCGCTTCGCCCACGGCCATCGAGCCGACGCTTCAGCTCTGGGTGACGGACGAGACCACGGGCGACGTCGTCGTTGTCGATCCCGAAGGCGGCCAGGTCTTCACGAAAATCCCCGTCGGCAAACGGCCGCGAGGCTTACGTCTGTCGCCGGACGGCAGCCGCGTGTTCGTGGCGCTGTCAGGCTCGCCGATTGCCGGCCCAGGCGTCGACGAATCGAAGCTGCCGCCTCCCGATCGGAAGGCGGACGGCATCGGCGTCATCGATGTGGCGACCAAGAAGCTGATACGCACGTTGCAGAGCGGACAGGATCCCGAGTCGTTCGACATCTCGGCGGACGGCAAGACGATCTACGTGTCGAACGAAGAGACGGCTGAGATGTCCGTGCTGGACGTGGACGCCGGCGAGGTGCGCGAGCGGGTGAAGGTCGGCGAGGAGCCCGAGGGCGTGACGCTCCGGCCCGATGGACGAGTGGTCTACGTCACCTGCGAAGGTGACAACGAAGTGGTGGCCGTCGACACGGCGACGCTGAAGGTCATCGCCCGAGTGAAGACCGGAGGGCGGCCAAGGACCGTGGTCTTCACGCCGGACGGCACAACCGCGTTCGTGACGGCGGAGAACGACGGCGAAGTGGCCGTCTTCAATACGCGCACGCACAAGCCGCTGCCGTCGATTGTCATCCCGCCGACGGAAGGGACGCCGACCAAGCCGCGGCCCATGGGCGCCGTGTTCTCTCCCGACGGCGCAGAGCTGTTCGTGTCGCTCGGCCGCTCGCAGTCGGTGGCGATCATCGATGTGAAGAGCCGCAAGGTGCTTCGATCGATCGAGGGCGTGGGCACGCGGCCGTGGGGCATCGCGCTCAGCCCCGACAGCAGCAAGCTCTATACGGCCAACGGGCCGTCGGGCGACGTCTCCGTGATCGATATCTCGACCGGCGTGGCCCAGCGGATCAAAGTGGGGGATAGTCCGTGGGGACTCGTGGTTCGTCGTCGGCCCTCGTAGGCGTGACCACGCGCCGCCGGGCGATGCGCCGGGCACGGGCACGATCGATGAGGTTGCGCGCGACGCGGACCCCTGCCCATGTCGCCATCGCCGCGGGTCCTGACACCTTCATCGGCACCGGCAGGTTGGCAACCGCCCATTGCAGCGTGTCCGCGACGCGACCAACCCGCTCGCGCACGTGATGCGTGGCTTCGTCGACCTTGTCGAGTCGTGCACGCACATCGCTTGCGAGCGCGTGCATGCTCGCCGACGCGGCGCGAGCTTCCTCTAGCGCGGACAGCAGCTCAGGGCGTATATCGTCGATCACCGATCGCAGACCCTGCTGCAGCGCCTCGAGTTGCGCGTTGGTGCGCTTCCAGGCGATGAACGCGCCGATGAGCACCGCGAGCTGGACGACTGCCATCAGCGCGAGGGACACGCCGACGACAGCCGCCCAGCCAGGGCTCACGACCAGCGCTCCCGTGTCCGCTGTTCGGCGCTGGCGAGCGTGTCCGAGCCACGCTGCTCCGCTTCGTGCGCCGCGGCCCGCGTGGCATCGAGGCCGCGGTTGATGACGGTGCGCGCGCGATCGGTTGCCTCATGCGTACGCTCGACGCCGTGGTTCACAGCCGACTGAGCCCGATCGACCGCACTATCGACCGCGTCGGTCGCCCGCTGGAGCACATCGCGGCCCTTGACGTTCGCTTGCTGCACGGTCTGGTGGGCCCACTCGCCGGCTTCGTGCGCCGTGTGTTCGGCCCACGCACGACCCTCGTGACCCATCTGCCGCAGGCGGTCTCGCCCGTATCTCGATCGCTCGCCGATCGTGGTACGCAGGTCGGTGCCCCTCATGGGCGCAAACAGCAGAGCCGCCGACGCACCCACGAGCGCGCCGCACACGAACGCCATGAGACGTCCATCCGTGTTCATTTCGCTATCGTTGTACGTGTTCATGGCTGTTTTTCCCTTTCTCGCGACTTCTCACGACCGCCTCCGCCCGCCTTCGGCGGTCAGGCCTGAGGCATGGGCCCGGGCATCCCCGGCCCATGAGCCCTCAGGCCACACCTCATATCGGACGTCTGCCCTGAATGACGCGAAGCAGTACGACGGCGATCGCCAGCACGAGCAGGATGTGCAGGACGCCGCCCATGGTGTACGACGTCACCATGCCGAGGGCCCACAGGACGATCAGCAGGACGACGATGGTCTCGAGCATTGGTCGAACCCTCCGTCGCGTCGAGGTGCACGTTCCGTACCGCGAAAATCAGGGTTCTCTTCCGCTGCCTAACCCGCGGAAGCTCCGCACTACGGGCGATGCCATCCCAGGGTGTGCAACGCGTTACTCCGTCACGACTTGGTTACCTCATCGTTAAGGAACGGTGACGCGAACCCGGTAGGGTCAGACGTGGCCGTCCCATCGAGTCGGCGGCCATCGAGTGTCCGTCCTCCGCCGCCGCTGTGCGGGATGCGCAGGGACCGGATGGACGGGCGCTCTCCTTGGCTTGAAGGCGTGAAGGCCTGGCGGCTTGGAGGTACTTGCTTGCGAGCGTTCGTGCCGTCAGGGCCTTCATGCCTCCAACCCTTCATGCCTCCAAACCTTTCGAGCCTCCAAACCTTCAAGCCCTCTCTATGACAACACGATTGTGGATGGCGTGCACCGTCCTCCTGGTGCTCGCAGTACCTGCCTTTGCGCAATTCGAGACGGCGACCGTGGTCGGCACCGTGCGCGACAGCTCCGGTGGCGTCGTGCCGGATGCGAAGGTCACCCTGACGAACGTCGAGACCGGCGTCAACGCGACGCGTCAGTCCGATGCCAACGGCATCTTCGAGTTCTTCACCGTGCGCATCGGACCATATCTGGTCACGTCCGAGAAAGACGGGTTCTCGGTGGCCCTCGTCGACAACGTCCAGGTCACCGTCGGTGCGCGCCAGCGCGTCGACTTGACGATGACGGTGGGACAGGTCACGGAGAAGGTCGAGGTCAGCGCCCGAGCGGTGCTGCTGCAGACCGATTCCAGCGATCGTAGTCAGGTGATCACGGGAGAGCAGACCAAGGCGCTGCCGCTCAACGGTCGCGAGTACTCGACGTTGGCGCTGCTCTCGCCGGGCGTGCGCTTGTCGGCATTGAACACCGGTGGCTTCACGCCCCGCGAAGGCGCATTCAACGTCAACGGCTTGCGCTCGACCTTCAACAACTTCCTCATCGACGGCGTCGACAACAACGCGTACGGCACCTCCAATCAAGGCTTCTCGAACCAGGTGATGCAGCCGGCGCCCGATGCGGTGGCGGAGTTCAAGGTCGTGACCAACAACATGAGCGCGGAGTACGGCCGCTCCGCCGGTGCGACCATCAACGTCGCCTACGCGAGCGGCACGAATCAGTTCCGCGGCTCGGCCTGGGAATTCCTCCGCCGCACCGAGCTCAACGCGACCGGGTTCTACAAACCCGCCACCGGCGAGAAGCCGGATTTCGACCGCGATCAGTTCGGCGGCGTCATCGGTGGGCCAATCGTGCGCAACAAGGCGTTCTTCTTTGCCGACGTCGAGCTCTTCCGCCAGACGCGTGGCCAGACCGCCATCAACACGATCCCAACGCTGGCCCAACGCCAGGGCATCCTGGCGGTGGACGTCCGCGATCCGCTCACGGGTGCGCTCTATCCCGCCGGGACGCCGATCCCGATGACGGCGTTCGCGCGCAAGGTGCTCGGCGAGCTGCCGGAGCCGAGTAACAGTGGTGCCAGCAACAACCTGCAGATTCTGCAGGAGTTCACCAACGACACGGACAAGGCCGGCGGCAAGGTGGATGTGCAGATCAACCCGCGGTTGTCGGGATTCGGGCGATTCGGCTGGCGCGACGTGGACATCTTCGACAACCCGCCGATCCCTGGCCCGTCTGGTGGTGGCGGCAATGCCGAAACCTACGTGCGCAACCGGCAATTCGCCGCCGGCGTGACCTACACGCCGACCGGTGCCTCGCTCCTCGAGATCCGACTCGGCTGGTCCAGCACGGAAGCAGGGAAGAACCCGTTCGCCCTCGTGCAGGGCCAACCGCCCGCAGAGCAGGCCTACGGCATCGCCGGCCTGCCGAGCGATCCTCGCGTCGCGGCAGGTCTGCCGACGCAAGCCATCACCGGCTATGCCGAGCTCGGCCGACAGTCGACGAACCCGCAGTGGCAGTACCCGACGGTCTTCAACCCGAAGGTGAACTACTCGTGGCTGGCTGGTCGTCACTCGATGAAGAGCGGCTACGAGTACCAGCGCGTCCTGACGGAAGTCCAGGATGTGAACCCGCTGTACGGCCGTGACGCCTACGGCGGCAGCTTCAGCAGGCCAACGACGACGACGCCGGCGAGCAATCTCTACAACCTCGCCGACTTCATGTTCGGCGCGCGCTCGCAGTACGCGTTGAGCCCCATCCTGGTCGCGAACCTGGAGCAGGACATGCACTTCCTCTACCTGCAGGATGACTGGCGGGTGAACGATCGGCTCACGGTGAATCTCGGGCTGCGATACGAATACGCGACGCCGTGGGTCGAAGAAGACAACGTGCTGTCGAATTGGGATCCCGCGGCACGGCAGATGATCCTGGCGAGCGACGGATCGCTCGCGGAGCGCTCGACGATCGATCCGGATCGGAACAACTTCGGGCCGCGGCTCGGTCTCGCCTATACGGTGACGCCAAGCACGGTGCTTCGCGCCGGCTATGGCGTCAGCTACGTGCACTTCCACCGCGCCGGCGGCGCGAACGTGTTGCCGATCAACGGGCCGCAGGTGATCAACGCGGTCGTCACGCAGACGCCGGCGCAGGCCGATTTCAGGACCACCCAGCAGGGATACCCGGTGGGACTCACCGACGCATCGCGATTCAATCCGCTCGCCGCCAACATCACCTACATGCCGCGCGACTATCACTCGAGCCAGGTGCAGAGCTGGTTCGCGTCGGTGCAGCGCGAGCTCTGGGACGGAGCGCTCATCGATCTCGCCTACGTCGGCAATCGCGCCGACGACATGCTGATCTTCGCCAACTTCAATCAGGCGGTGGCCAACAACAGCGCCGGCACGCTCACGCTGCAACAGCGTCGTCCGATCCAGGACTGGGCGGACATCACCTATTCGTTCAACGGCGGCAAGTCCCGCTACCACGCGTTCCAGGGCAAGTTCGACTGGCGCATCGGCGCCGGCATGACGTTGCTCAGCTCGCTGACGCTCTCGGAGACGCAGGACAACGCCTCGGGCTCCCTGGAGAATCCGAACGGCAACGCGCCGGCGCCGCAGGATTTCTACAACATGGACGCGGACTTCGGCATCTCCGGCTACCACCAGCCGTACAACAGCACGACGAGCTTCGTCCTGGATCTCCCGTTCGGGCGCGACCGCGCGTTCCTCGGCGGGGCGTCCGCGCTGATCGATGCGCTGCTCGGTGGCTGGCAGGTCGCGGGCATCAATAACATCTATGCAGGCGAGATGGTGACGCTCACCTACACGAACACCGATCCGGTGCGCGTGGTGTCGGGCATCGCGCAGGACTTCCGCGGCGCCAACAACTACCGCCCGAACGTGATCGGGGACGTGTTGGTACCGGACGGCGAGCGCTCACAGGCCCGTTATCTGAATCCTGCCAGCGTCGTGATCCCGACGGATCCGAGCCAGCCGTTCGGCAACGCCCCGAGGAACAACGTCCGCGGACCGTTGACGTGGCAGATCGATCTCGTCGCCTCGAAGCGCTTCGCGCTGCCGTGGCGGACATCGAACGTCGAGTTTCGTGCGGAGTTCTTCAACCTCCTGAACCGGACGAACTTCCGTGCGCCGAACGGCAATCGCAGCGCCGGCGGCTTCGGCACGATCACGCAGACCTACGATCCGCGGATCGTGCAGTTTGGGGTTAAGTTCAATTTCTAAAGCAGGTGCCTGGGTGCCTGGGTGCCTGGGTGCCTGGGTGCTCGGTGCCTAGGTGCTCGGTGCGCGACGTGCGCGTTCCCGGCGTTGCGCTTGGCGTGAAGTCGAGCAGTTGAAGGTTGGCACCAAGCACTGGCACTCAGCACCCAGGCACGCAGCACACAGGCACCAAGCACCACAGGCACTGAGGCACCCAGGCACCCAGGCACCAAGCACCACAGGCACTGAGGCACCCAGGCACCGAGAATTCTCTCAACGATGCCCGCGAACAGGAATTCGACCACCCCAGTGGCGATCACCAGACCCCGGCAGGCGACGGCGCCGCTTCGCTGGCGCCTGCCGGGCTGTTACACGTCTCCTCGTCCCTATTTAATTTGCTACGTGAACAATACCAAGATGTCGAGAGTGGGCCGGCGCGGCCTCTCGGCCCGCGACCCGTAACCGCCCGATTGCATTACCCTGCAATTATCTCTTGACAGTCCATGGTCTCAGCGAGAGCATTGTCGACGATTTAGTTTGTGTCTTGAACAAAATGGACTGAGCACGTTTGTTGCGGGGGAGTGCCCGCGTCCTGCCGCGGGCGGAGAGAGGGAGGCTAGCCATGCGTCGATCGACGAGCGGACGGATCGAGTCACTCGCCGAGGCTTGCGGTGCGTGGGCGCGTCTGTTGGGCGTTGCGATCGCCATCGTCTTCGTGGCGGGCCCGGCGCCGGCCCAGGTGTTGTACGGCTCCATTACAGGTCACGTGTCCGACCAGACCGGCGCGGCGCTGCCGGGGGCCAAGGTCGACATCCTCAATACCGGAACCGGCGTGACCCGAACGGTGATCGCTGACGATCGCGGCGCCTACCACGTCACCGATCTTCAGCCCGGAACCTACAGCGTGACCATCGAGCTGTCCGGGTTCCAGTCCGTGGCCCAGAAAGACGTGCAGGTCGTCAGCAACGCCGTCCTCCGCCTCGACGCGCAGCTCGCGCTCGCCGGCCTCGCCGATACCGTTGCCGTCACCGCGTCGACGCCCAGATTGCAGACCGAGCGCGCGGACATTCACATCACGCAGACCACGCGAGAAGTCAACGAGCTGCCGCTCACCGGCAGCGCCGGCCGCAACTATCAGAGCTTGATGACGCTGGTCCCCGGCACGATGATGGCGGGCGAGCAGAACTCCGCGGCCGGGAGCCCGCAGCGCTCCATCTCGTTCAACGTGAACGGCGTGTCGCGGATGCAGAACAACACGAAGCTGGACGGCGCGAGCGTCGTCTATCCCTGGTTGCCGACCAATACCGCCTACGTGCCCTCCGCGGAGGCGATCGAAGAGGTCAGCATCGTGACCAACGCGTTCAACGCCGAGCAAGGGCTCGCGGGCGGCGCGGCCGTCAATGTGGTGATCAAGTCCGGCACCAACAGCTTGCGCGGCACCGCGTGGGGCTATCACACCGACTACGACTGGCGCTCCAGAAACTACTTCCTCGCGCCGACGGCGGCGAAGCCGGATGGCTACTTGAGCCAGTACGGAGGGAACATCGGCGGTCCTGCCATGAGGAACAAGCTGTTCTTCTTCGCCAACACTGAACGAACGAAGCGGGAGCAAATCGCGCCGGTTCGACTGTTCAGCGTGGCGACCGAGGCGCTCCGGCGAGGCGACTTCAGTGGCACCGGCGTCACTATCTACGATCCGGCGTCGCATCCCGACCCCGCGCAGCGCACGCCGTTCCCTGGAAACGTCATCCCGCAGGATCGGTTCGATCTCGCCGCGCTGGAGTGGATGCGCCGTCTGCCGCTGCCCAACAACGGCACTGGCTTCAGCAACAACTACCAGGCGCAGGGGACCGAGGACTACGACCGCTACAACAACGACTTCAAGGTCAACTTTCATCCCAACAGCCGGCTGCAGGTCTTCGGGCGCTACAGCTACTCGCCGTCCGACATCTTCGACCCGCCGGCGCTGGGCGAAGCGGGGGGTGATGCGTTGGCGTTCGGCCAGCTCGGATCGGCTCCTGGCCGCACGCATGTGGGAGGGTTCGGAGGCACGTATACCTTCGGGCCGACACTCCTCGTCGACGGGAACTTCGGCTACACGTGGCAAAAGCTCGGGGCCGAGGGTCCAGATCTCGGGAGCAATTTCGGGCTCGAAGTGTTGCGGATTCCAGGCACGAACGGTCCGGATCGGCTCCAGAGCGGGATGCCGTCGTTTCAGGTGAACGGCTGGGGCAACATGGGCAACCCGAACACCGGCAACCCGTTCCAGTTCGACGACAAGCAATACGTCGCCAACGTGAACCTGTCGTGGTTCAAGAACGCCCACGTCATCCGCACGGGCTTCGATTACTCCGATCAGCAGATCAACCACTTCCAGCCGCAAGGTGGCACGTTCCAGACCGCGCGCGGCACGTTCCAGTTCAACGGCAACTCCACGCGCTTGCAGGACGCCGTGGCGCCCGCGGACGTGCGTTTCAACAGCTGGGCGGACTTTCTGCTGGGACTCCCCAGCGGCGCGGGCAAAGTGGAGCAGCTGCGCAACCCGAACGCGGTGCACGCAAAGGCCTACGCCGCGTACGTTCAGGATCAGTGGCACGTGACCCGCGACCTGACGCTGAACGCCGGCGTTCGGTGGGAGTACTACGCGTGGCCGACACGCGGCGGCGGTCTCGGTGTCTCACGCTTCGATCCCGAGGATGGCAACGTGTACACGGGCGGTCTGAGCGGCGTCCCGCTCAACACCGGTGTGGACTTGGGACCAGGGGAATTCCTGCCGCGCGTGGGCATCTCCTATCGACTTGGTGAGAACACCGTGCTGCGCGGTGGCTACGGGCAAAGCTCCGATCCGAAGCCGTACATCGACTTCCGGAATTCGTATCCGATCAACTTCGCCTGGTCCCACCCGGCGCTCACGTTCAACGGCGTGACCAACGCGTTCCTCCCGGTGACGACGCTGCGTCAAGGGCTGAACGAAGCGGCCTTCGCTCAGCGCCCCGATCTCACCCAAGGCATCGTGCGGCTGCCAACCGGGGCGAGCACGACGACGTTTCCCGAAACCGACCTGCGCGAGCACATTCATTCGTGGAACGTGACCGCGGAGCGCGAGCTTGGGAGGGGGTTTGCCGCGCAGGCATCCTACGTCGGCACGCTCGCCAGGGGACAGCAAGGGTTCGTCAACATCAACGCCAGTTTGCCTGGAACCGGCAACGCCGGCCGTCCGCTGGCGCCGCTCGGCATCGTCTCGGACATCAACATGATCATGCCGTTCGCAGACACCACCTATCACGCCCTCCAGTCGGAGTTCAGGGCGCGTTCGAGCTCCGCCCTCTACAAGGTGGTCTATACGCTCTCGCGGACGACGAACTACGCGGACAACGATGGCAACCCGCGGATTCAACTTCAGGAGTTCAAGGAGCTCAACAAGGCACGCGCGGGCTACGATCGCACGCACAACCTGCAGGCCTTCTGGGTCTGGGACCTTCCGTTCGGGAGCAACCGGCGATGGGCGACGGAGGGGGTGGCCGCGGCGCTGCTTGGCGGTTGGCAGATCAACGGCGTCTTGAGCGTGATGAGCGGCGCCCCGATCAACATCATCCAGGGCAATGGCTTCAATCTCAACGCGGGCGGCAGCGGGCAGTTCCCCGACCAGGTCAAGGATGAAGTCGAGATCATCGGAGGCGTCGGCTCCGCCAGCGAGTACTTCGATCGCAGCGCCTACGCGGCGGTGAACATTCCAGCCGGACAGCCCCAGCGCTTCGGCAATTCGGGACGCAACCCGATTCGCGGTCCCGGCTTCGCGCAGGTCGATCTCGGCCTGTTCCGCACGGTGGAGCTCGGGCCGCGCGTCAAGGTGCAGTTCCGTGCGGAGGCGTTGAACGCGTTCAACCGCGCGAACTTCGCGAATCCGGGCGCCGATATCTCGGACGGGAACAACTTCGGGTTCATCACGTCCACGACGACCATCGGCACCCAGCAGCGGGAGATTCGACTCGGCGCGCGCTTCTCGTTCTAAGGTCGCGCTCGGATGCGATCGAGGCATCGCGCGTTCACGGTCGTCGGGACGCTGCCGCTCGCGACGAGAGCACCCTCGCGCCCGCGCACCAAGCACCCAGGCACGATGAGCACCCAGGCACTACAGGCACCCAGGCACCTAGGCACCCTGTCTCTTAGTGATTCTCACGCCGCCGTTGGTCGTGCGAACCCGGAGCGGGGCGCCGCCGGAGCCGAGACGCGTCGTGATGCCGCGGCGAGTCGTCAGTTCGCCCTGCAGGACGATCGGGAACTCGGTGCGGAAGCCGCCGTTGACCGTACGTGTCTCGAGCTCCGCGGAATACCCTTCGGGAATCGCGAGATTCACGCCGCCGTTCGTGGTCTCGACGTCGAGACCCATACCATCCCACTGCTGACCTGCGAGGGTGACGGTGAGGCCACCGTTGGTCGTACGGCCGTGCACCCATCCCGCGAGATCGCGCAGCCGCACGCCGCCGTTCATGGTGGCGAACTGAATGTTGCCCGCCACACCTTCGATGGTGATGCCGCCGTTGCTGGCGTTCAGCGACAGATCGGTTTGGCGCGGCACGCTGACCCGGAAGCTCACGGACCAGCCTTCGCGGTCACCCAGGGCGGTGCGGTCGGGACCCGTGGCGCGAACCTGGCCGCCGCCGGCCTGGATCTGCACCCCGCCGGCAATCTGTCGCGCTCGATCCTGCGACCGCGCGTTCGTCTGAACGACGGCTTGGACCTGCGTGCCGTTCTGGTCCCAGGCGCGAACGCGGATGCCGCCGTTGCGTCCAGCGTCGACGCTGAGCGGTCCGGCGGCGAGCTGCTCCATCCGGACTTCGCAGTGCCGGCGACGGTCATCGTCATCGTCGTCCCAGTCGCGGTTGGCGCAGGGATCGTCGGACGAGACTTGTGCGCGCACACCGTGCACGCTCGGCGCGGCCAGCGCGGCGGCGGCGATGAGAAGGGTAGCGAGGCGGACGGTTCTCATGGTCCTTGTCTCCGAAGGCTTGGACGAGACCATGGGCGGAGAGGTTGCCGCTCGAGGAAATCGTACGTAGCGCAGGCCTTCAGGCCTGCCATCGGTGGCGCGGTCCGTGGCCGGCGGGCAGGCCTAAAGGCCTGCGCTACGTACTCATTTTTCCATGGGGCGGTTCGGGCCCTGTGACCATTCGCTCC
>DAINCF010000216.1:0-11158 GCA_036732565.1 Vicinamibacterales bacterium | reverse complement strand
GCGCAGGCAGTCGTGAACGTAAGCGCCGTACGAGATCATCGCGAGATCCGAGCCGGCGCGACGCAGGGCGGCCCGACCAATCGGCAGCGGCGCGGGCGCGTCCTGTGAGAGCGCCTGTTTGATCCGCGGCTCGCGATAGAGCGCGATGTGCTCGTAGTAGAGCACGGGATCCGGATCGGCGACGGCTGCCGCCATCAACGCCCGCGCGTCCTCCGGCGTCGAGGGCACGACGATCTTCAGTCCAGGCGTGCGGTAGAACCACGGCTCGGTGTTCTGACTGTGGTACGGACCCGCGTAGCGGAGACCGCCCCACGGCATGCGCACGACCATCGGCACATCGCCGCCCCACCGATAGCGGATCTTCGCCGCGTTGTTCACGAGCTGATTGAAGCCGGTCGCCACGAAGTCGTTGAACTGCATCTCGCCGATCGGCCGCTGACCGGCGAGCGCGGCGCCGACGCACACGCCGAGCACGGCGCTCTCCGCGAGCGGCGAGTTGAGAATGCGATCGCCGAACTCCTTCAACAACGGACGCAACAGCAGGAACGCGTTGCCGTACTGCCCGCCGACGTCCTCACCGTAGACGAAGACGCGCGGATCCGCTCGCAGAGCGTCGCCGACGCCCAGCATCACCGCCTCGAGGAACGTGCTGCCCTTCTTGTCGAACGGCAACCCGGGCTCGAGCGGCGGCAGCGCCGACGTCTGTGGCTGCACGAGACGCCACGATGGATCCAGCACCTCGACTCGCACACGCGCGGGCTCGTCCTTGAACACGCCGACGCCGGCAGCCTCGGCCTTCGGCCACGGCGCCTCGATGACCGCCTTGGCCTGACGCTCGACGAGGTCGCTCGCCCAAGTCTTGATGGCGTCGAGCTCGCCCTTCTTGATGATGCTCTCGGCCTCGAGCTTCGCCGCGTAACGCGGAATCGGATCGCGCCTCGACCAGAACTCGTACCGATCGCGGTCGGCATAGCCGGTCTCGGTGAGGGACTGATAGTCCCACGTCGGCGGCGCATCCTTGCCGAGATAGAGCATGTCGTCGTGATGGGCGTGACCGCACATGCGCATCGACACGGTCTCGATGAGCGCGGGTCCGTGTCCCGCACGCGCGCGCTCGGCGGCCCAGGCAAACGCCGCCGCGATCGCTTCCGGATCCGTCCCATCGACAGTAATGCCAGGAATGCCGTAGCCGGCGGCCTTGTCGGCGAACACGCGCACCGCGGAGTTCTCGGCGACCGGCGTCGACAATGCGGTTTGATTGTTCTCGATGCAGAAGACCGCGGGGAGCCTTCTGGCGGCGCAGAGGTTGATCGCCTCGTGCCACTCGCCGAGCGACGATCCGCCCTCACCGATGAACGACACCGCGACGCGCCCCGATCCCTCGCGCCAGAACGCCATCGCCATGCCGGCGATGGAGAGCGAACCAATCGACAGCGGCGCGGTCGCCGGCAGCACACCCCACCCGAAGTCGCCGGTGTGCAGATCCTTGCCGTGCATCGGCGGTCCGGCCTTCGCCACCTGCGCGTTCAGCACCATGCGCACGGCCTCGTCATCGTGTCGCATGGCGAGCGCGGCGCCGATGTCTCGAATCACCGGGGCGACGAGGTCGCCGATCCACGTGCCATCGGGCTGACGATACGCCGGTCCGCGGCGCAGGCGAATCGCCGACGCATAGATGGCTTCCTGTCCGAGCGATCGAAACCCCTTGCCCTGGAACGCCATGTCGCCCCAGCGCACGTCACCGCCCATGAAGAACTGCTTGAGGCGATTGTCGACGGCGCGCGTGAGCACCATGCCGCGCAGCATCTCGCGTCGCTCGTCGACGGTGAGCGACGCGGTGATGGCCTCGCGTCGGAGAAACCCGTCGCAGGCATCGACGACCTCGGCACGCGCCTGCTCCAGGCGCTTGACGGCCGAGGTGCCGGGGGTCGTTTCGTCGAGGCCTTCGGGCGCTGTCAGGATCCCGTACAGCCGCCGCGCCAATTCCTTCCGGAACGGCTGGCGCAGCCCGTCGATCCGGGCCGCATCGCGACCCTTGACGGCGACGGAGCCGACCGTCTCCAACGCCTCCAGCGCCGTCGTCAGCGCAAACGGAAACCGTTCCGCGACGAACGCACCGAAGCGACTTTGCAAACCGCTCACACGGGACACTTCGACCGACCGCGACATGAGATCAGATTGTAATGCTGAGCAGCAGGCCCCCGAGCCTCGAGTCCCCAAGCCCCAAGCCCCAAGCCCCAGGCCTCAGGCCGCAGGCCGCAGGCCGCAGGCCGCAGGCCGCAGGCCCCGGGATCGTTGTGGCGCGGCCCTTGCTCATCAACGTTCCGGAGGACCGCAATGGTCAGATCCATGCTCAGCGTGTGTCTCCTGATGGCCGTCCTGGCCTTTGGTGCGGCTGGATCGGCTCAAGTACCCAGCAACCCGACACCAGCCGGCGCGCCGCAAGAGCCGAAGACGCGGCAGGAGCAGGCGCCTCCTGACAGCGTCACTGATGAGGTATTCGTCGCGCAAGTGCTTCGCCAGAGCCGAGCCGAGATCGAGCGCAGCAAGATGGCGCTCAGCAAGTCCGTGCGCCCGGACGTCAAGATCTTCGCGCAGCGTCTGGTCGATGATCACACGAAGATCAATGGCGAGCTCGCGACAATCGCGAGCGGGAGGAAGATGATTCTGCCGGAGGATCCGGCGCAGGACAAAGCGACGCTCGATCAGCTCGACAAGCTGACGGGCGAGGCGTTCGACCGGACGTATCTCACCCAGGTAATCGCGGGCCACGTGCGCTTGCTCGATGCGTTCAAGGAGTACGGTGAGAAAGCCACCGATGCGGTGCTGAAGGGCTGGGCGGCGAAGACCCTCCCAATGCTGCAGCAGCATTTGGATCTCGCGCGTGAGGTGGAAAAGAAACTTCAGAGCTGAGCCAGGCACGGCGCCGCCGGTAACGAGGCTGTAACGGACGGCCCCGGACGATCACTAGTCCCCCGAGGCCGCTATGAAAGTCGCTATCAGTCTCGTGTGCGCGCTTGCGCTGGCCGCGAAACCGCTCGGCGCGAACGAGCCGTTGTCGTTGAAGGTGAGGCCGCACGTCGCGATGGCGCCGGCCACGGTCATCGTGCTGGCGATGATTGAGCCGGACCTGGAGAATCGCGCCGTCGAGATCGTGGCCGAATCGGACGATTTCTATCGCAGCAGCCTCATCCAGCTGGATGGCGACCGATCGCGGCGCACCAACCAGCTCGAGTTGCGCAGTCTGCCGCCCGGCGAATATGAAGTCCGCGCGACGTTGAAAGGCCCCGGCGATGCCACCAGGGTCATCATTCAACGCCGCGTCAGCATCGTCGGCGAGGGCAGCCTGCCTGGCATTCCGCCTAGTGACCCGTCCCCAGGAGCTGGACGGCGATAACGCTGCTCGCGGCCGGACCTCTCGTCCAGACGGCCAGCATCCCGTTGCTCGTACGCGCCAGCATCGGATACGCGGACGGCAGATCAGTCGACAGCGTCCGCGGCCGATCGAACGTCAGCGTCCCGTTCCCGGCCGCGCGTGCGCCCACGGTGGCCGCACGCCGCACGCCCCCAACAATCTCGTCCCAAGCGATCACGAGTCGGCCATCGGCCTCGAGCGCGATCTGCGGATGACCGGGCTTCGGGCTCCCGAGCGTGGGCACGCGCTGGCGTGGCGTGAACGTCTGACCGTCGCGAGTCGAGGCGTAGAACACGGCCCCTTCGGGTTCCGCGGCGGCGATGACCGTGGGCCAGACGAGATGCACGAGGCCGTCCGCGCCGACCGTCATCGCCGGGCCATCGTCCGGGCACCCGGCGAGCTCCCATTCGTCACGACTGACGCGTGCCGGCGCGGTGAACGTCTGGCCATCGTCACGTGACTGCGTGAACGCGATGTCGCGGATGTTGCCGGGATAAACGTGACGCCACGCCGCGTAGAACGTGCCATTGGCGCCGGCAGCCAGCGCGGTCTTGCAGCAGTAGCAGACGCCCTTTGTGAGCTCACGCTCCGACACGCCCGGTTGTCCGTAGTAGAGCCCGGACAATTGCGCCATGTCGGCGCCGCCCTTATGGTGATCGTGCTCGGTCGGCGTTCTCGCCGCCAGGCCGCGATGATCGAGCCACATCACATGTGCGCGGCCGCGGGCGTCCAGCGCGAGGGCATGCCATCCGCGATCGCCCTTCGCGCCGGCAGCCTGAACGCTCGTTGCCGCGTCGAAGCGCCGGCCGCCATCATGCGAGCGTGCGACCTTGACCGCTGTCGCATCCGCCCGCGCGCCCCAGGCAACGACGATTTCTGGTTCGGCGCCGGATCGCGGCTCGGTAATCGCCACGCGCGGAGGTAGCTCGCCGCCGACGCGTGCCTCGCCTTGACCCTCGTTGACGCGGACGGGCGTTCGGAACGTCACGCCGCCGTCGTTGCTGACGACCACGAACACGTCCGCGCCACCTTCGGCTCGTGCAGCGCTCCACGTCAGCGCCACCCAGTTGCCGCGAGCGTCGATCCACGGTGTCGCATTCGCGCGGCCATCGACCTTCAGTTCGAGGATCTGGGATCCCTGCTCGGGCCGGCCTAAAGGCCGGCCCCTACCTACGTCATCGATGTCATTGGTTTCGTGGCGGCCGCCCTTTGGGGCGGCCGAAGCCACCAACACGACGCACAGAACGGCAATCAGAGCACGCATGATGAATCCTCTAGAACCGAACGCGGACGCCGAATTGAATCTGCCGCGGATCGGCGGCAGCGGTCGGCAATCCGAACGTCGGCAATGGCGCGGCGCCCGTGCCGATCGTGTTGTTCGGAAACAGCAGGTTCGTTCTGTTCAACACGTTGAACGCGTCGACGCTGGCTTCGACCGACGCGCGCCCGTGGAACCTGAAACGATAGCCGAGCCGCAGGTCGAGCGACGCGTAGTCGTACCCTGCACCCGTATTGCGCGCCACGCCCTCGGGACGATCGTTGACGTTCGTGTCGTTGTTGCGATCGCCGCCGGTCTGGATGTTGAACGGCTGCGGGGACCCGTAGGTGAAGAGCCACGCGAGCTGCACGCCGAGCGGCGACTCCGCCGAGCCGCTCCACACGAGGCGATGCCGCTGATCGTTGTCGGATAGGCCCCAGTCCGCCCGGATGTCGAAATTGTTCTGCGGCGAGCTGAAGAACGCGTTGCCGGCATCGTCCATCGCCTTGCCATGGGTGTAGGACACGCGCGTCTGCCCCCAGGTGCGGAGCGCGGTGCGCGCCGACGCCGTGACGCCGTCGTACTGCGACCGCCCGAGGCTGCCGTAGCGGCTGATGTTGGCGAACCGCGGATCGGGCCGGCCGAGATTGGGCACGCCAAGCGCGGCCGCCTGCGCCGCCGTCAGCGTGGGCACGTTCACGTTGCGGGACATCACGATCTTCGATCCCTGCAAGGCCTGATAGCTGACCGTCACCGAGGTGCCGAAGCCCAGATCGCGCTCGATCTGCACGCTGCCCTGCCGGCTCTCGCCGTTCTCGATGTCCGTGTCCATGGTCGTGATGGCCGTCACGACTCCATCCGGGAAGGCGCCGAGGACGTTGGGGAACACCGGCGCTCCGGCCTGGCCGAACGAGAGCACCGCCACCTGATACTTCGAGCCGTCGCGCTGCAGCGCGTTCGACACCGCACGCAGCGGCACGCGGTCGTAGTAGAGGCCGAACGCGCCACGCACGACCGTACGACGCGATCCGGGCGCCCAGGCCACGCCGATGCGCGGCGAGACGTTGTTCCAGTCCGTCTCAATGGGATCCTCGATGCCCTGGATGTCGTAGCGCAGGCCGAGGTTCACGGTGAGGCCGTCGGCCGCGCGCCACTCGTCCTGCGCGAACAGGGCGAGGTTGGAATTGCGCTGCGTCTGCCATGGGTCGCCAAACGCCTGCTGGAACTGCGTGTACACGCCTGACCGCAGGCTCGCCAGCGACTGCAACGTGTAGGTGCCGGGCAGTGCCCCAGGGAACCCGATGTCGAGCGCGTTGACGATGACGTCGACCCCGGACTTCAGGAGATGCGCGCCGCGCTGCACCGTCATCGTGTCGTTGACCTGGTACACATCCAGATCTCTGGCGGTCGGCGAGGAGGAAGACGCACCAAGGTTCGCGACCCCTGAAACGCTGATGGCGGGCCCGACGAGATCGTTGCCGGGGGCGGCAAGCCGACTGCGCGTCACCTGCAGGCGAAGCTCGTTGAGCAACCCCGACGGCCGTGTGACGATGCTGGTCAGCGCCCCGGTTTGATCGCGATTCGCCAGCGAAGTGCCACGGCTGACATCGCTGAGCGCCCCGACGCTGCGCGCGTTGTCGCTGCTGATGTCGTAGAGGCTGTAGCGCGCCACCAGCATGTGGCCGGACGACACCTGATGGTCGACGCGGCCGAACAGGTTCACGGTGTCGTAGCCGGTCGAGAACGGACCGGTCGAGACACGAGGCCCGCGGTAGCCCGCCTGATCGAGCGCCTGGTTGATCGCCTGCACGTTGGCATCCGAAATGGTCACGTAGCCCGTGCGATCGTTCAGCGTCTGCTCGGCGTTGATGAAGTAGAAGGTGCGATCGCGGCTCAGGGCGCCGGCCATCGATGCGCCGTATTGCTGCTGCGACAGCGGATCGCGCGTCGTCGCAAACGCATTGCGGGCGTCGAGCCCCTCGTCGCGAAAGAATCCATACGCGCTCCCGCTGCGGCGATTCGCGCCCGATTGCGTGACGATGTTGAACGCGCCGGACGCGGCACGACCGAACTCCGCCGAGGAGCCGTTGGTGATCACCTGGAATTCCCGGATCACTTCCTGGCTGTAGTAAGTCCCGGCGAGGTCGGCCGCGTCATCGTTGGCGGAGAGCCCGTCCACCAGGAACGTGTTGCCGATGTTGCGCTGACCGGCCACCGACAGGCCCGTGCCAGGCACGGCGGAGGTCTCCGCGAACCGCTCGGTGTTGCGCGTGTTCGTACGGCTCACGCCAGGCGTCAGCAGCGCGAGGTCGAGGTAGTTGCGGCCGTTGAGCGGCAGATCGCTGATCTCGCGAGGTGTGACGCGCTCCGCCACGTACGAGCGCACGACATCGACGCGCGCTGCCTCGGCGGTCACGGCCACCTTCTCGCTGATGCCTTCGACCGTGAGCGTCAGCGGCAGGTCGATGACGTCGCCAACGGAGAGCGTGAGCTCCCGCGAAAGCGGCGAGAAGCCCGGGTGCATGACTTCGAGGCGGTACGCCCCGAGCGGAAGGAACGGAAACCGGAACACGCCGCGCGCATCCGACGCGGTGGTCCACATCTGCGCGCGATCGACATGCACCACGCGCACGGCGACGTCCGACATCGCGGCGCCGGTGGCGTCGACGATGCGGCCGGTGAGGGCCGCGGACGTGATCACGGATTGCGCCGAGGCGGTGACGGTAATTGAACACATGAACACCAGCGCCCAGGCCAGACAGCTCGCCCGCGCCGCAAAGCAACGTGAGAACACGAGACCTCCTTCGGACGGACCACGGGCCCGTCGAACCAAAAATGAACTGGCAGGAGATCAGGCGCGAGGCGGAGGCGAGTCTGCGGGCGCCAGCCACTCGAACGCGTTGCTGGTGGTGGCGACGAACGTGACGGTGACGGGAGGCGCCGCGAGCGACGGCACCGGCGGCGCGGGAACGCCGAGGAAACCGAAGAGGGCGGTGAAAATCTGATCCTCAGGACTGCAGCACGGCCGCAACGATGCGCCTTGCTGCCCGTTCTTCTTCTTCATCAGCGGGCAGATGTGCCCTGGGCCGGCATCCTTGCAGCACTCCATCGTCGCCTTCTGCCCGGCTTCACTGACGCAGCACAACGCCGCGGGCGCGACTGCAATGCCTGCAATCTGCACCGTCAGCGTGAGGGCCGCCAGCCACAGGAGCCGCGAACGCAAGGCGCGCATGGAATCAGGGCTCAGTATAGATCGTGGGCGGGTTGGGCAGGTAAGGCTGGTAGGAGCTGCTTCACCCGCCCTACCTGCCTTACTTCGCCTGTGTCGTGGCGCCGCGAACGGTCGGATACTTGATCCCGAGCTGATCCAAGTAGGTCTTGTACTTCGTCCGATCGTAGTAGAACTTCCGCATTTCGGGCCGATACTTTTCCATGATCGCGCGGTTCAGATGAATCGCCGGACCCTCGTTCGGCCTCAGCAGCGTCTGATACTTGCGATCCTTGGTCTGCACGGTGACGAAGTAGTCCCGCGCCTGCTTGACCAGCTCCGGCCGCATCATCAGATCCACCACGGTCATCGCCTGCACCTTGGCCCCGGCGATCACCCCCTTGTGCGCAATCGGCGTCGCCATCGCAATCGCGTTCGCCCAGTTGTGCCCGGGACCGGCCTGGAAGTTGGCGGGGAAGCTCAGCGACACGGTCGGCACGGTCCACGAGATGTCCCCGATGTCATCCGAGCCGCCGCCGCGCTTGTCGTCGTCGGGAATCGATTCCTGCCCGCCGAGCGGCGAGATCTTCGTCGCGAGTCCGTTCTCGGGCACGCCGAGCTCGCGCTGCGTCGCCTTCGCCAGCGTGACGTCCGCATCGGTCCACTGCGGCAGGCCGACCGCCGTGATGTTCGCATGCATCGTCTCCGCCAGCGTACGGTTCATGTGCGACGGCCACGCGGCGCCGAGCACACGCGACGAGAACTTGGTGTTCGTCATCAACGAGGCGCCCTCGGCAATCTTGTCGCCGATCTCCCAGAGGTTCTTAATGCCTTCGTAAGTGGTCTCGCGGAAGTAGTACCAAACCGACGCGTTGCGGGGCACGACGTTCGGCTGATCGCCGCCGTTGGTGATCACGTAGTGCGAGCGCTGCTGCAGGCGGAGATGCTCGCGGCGATAGTTCCAGCCGGCGTTCATCAGCTCCACGGCGTCGAGCGCGCTGCGTCCGCGCCACGGCGCGCCCGCGCTGTGGGCGGTCTCGCCGTCGAACGTGTACTCCACCGAGACGAGGCCGTTGCCGCCGCCGTCGCCCCATCGCGTGCTCAGGTTGCTGCCGACGTGGTTGTAGAGCACGACGTCGACGTCCTTGAAGAGGCCCGCGCGCACGTAGTACGCCTTGGCGCCGAGCTGTTCCTCGGCGATGCCCGGCCACACCACGATGGTGCCCTGGAGCTTGTCGCGCTCCATCACGCGCTTGGCCGCGATCGCCGCGAGGATGTTGAGCGGCGTGCCGGAGTTATGGCCTTCGCCATGTCCCGGCGCGCCTTCGATGATCGGATCGTGATAAGCCACGCCAGGCTTCTGCGATGCCTGCGGGATGCAATCGACGTCGGAGCCGAGGGCGATCACAGGCCTGCCGGTCCCCCACTTCGCCACCCAGGCCGACGGGATGCCGGCCACGCCCGTCTCGATCGCGAAACCGTGCTCTTGCAGGATGCCCGTCAGGTACTTCTGCGTCTCGAATTCCTGAAAGCCAAGCTCGCCAAAGCTGAACACCGTGTCGACCATCTGCTGGCCGAGGTCGTGCATCGACGCGACGTCGGCGCCGGCCGTCTCCTTGGCCTTCATGACTTTCGGATCGACCGGTGGTGGAGGCGTCGACGGTGTCGCGGGCGCCTGCGACTGCGACCCACCGGAGCGCTGCCCGGCCTGCGGCACCGCGACCATCACCGCGACCACCATCGCCAGTCCCATCAGCCATCCCCTGCGTACGCGCATCATCAGCTCCTCCAGGTGGGCGCGATTCTAACACCTTCGTACGTAGGAGCCGGTCTTTGGACCGGCTCGCGATCGGCCGGCCTGAAGGCGGGCCGCTACAAAGAGTGTTGTCGTGATTTAATGCCTGAATCTTGTGTGTTCGCGACTGAGGTGATCCGGAGGTCGAAATGGCGAGACGGCTCGCGATGTCCGCGGTGCTCGGAGTGATGATGGCGATGACAACGGAGGTCTGGACACAGGGCGATTTGATGGCGCGGGCGCGCATGCTGCACAAACAGGTGCCCCTCATCGACGGCCATAACGACTATCCGTGGGCGTTGCGCGAGCTGGATCCCGGACGCAATCTCGCCAGTGCGGACATCACCAAGGCCTTCCCCAAGTTCATGACCGACATCCCGCGCCTCAGGTCTGGAGGGGTCGGCGGGCAATTCTGGTCCGTGTACACGCCCTCGACGATGCAGGGGAAGGAGGCCGTGCGCGCCACGCTGGAGCAGATCGACATCGTCCACCGGATGATCGTGCGATGGCCCGAGGTCTTCGAGCGCGCGCGAACGGTGGCCGATATCGAGCGGGCGTTCAAGAACGGCCGTATCGGATCGCTGATCGGCATGGAGGGCGGCCACTCCATCGATAGCTCGCTGGCGACGCTGCGGATGATGCACGCGCTCGGGGCCGGCTACATGACGCTCACGCATGGCCTCAACGTGCCGTGGGCCGACTCGGCCACCGACAAACCCGCGTTGGGCGGCCTGTCGAAGTTCGGCGAAGAGGTCGTGCGCGAGATGAACTGGCTGGGCATGCTGGTGGACCTCAGCCACGTCTCGCCAGAGACGATGGAGGACGCCATTCGCGCGAGCGCGGCGCCGGTGATCTTCTCGCACTCGTCGGCCCGCGCCCTGTGCAACGTGCCGCGCAACGTCCCGGACGCCATCCTGCAGATGCTGCCGAAGAACGGAGGCGTCGTCATGGTGACGTTCGTGCCGGGGTTCATCTCGCAGGCGGTCGCCGACCACGGCGCGCAGCTGGCGGCGCAGACCACGGCCTTGCGGCCGCAGTTCGCCAACGACGAGCCCGGGCTCAAGGCCGCCCTCGACAAGTGGCGCGCGGCAAACCCCGAGCCGAAAGCGACGCTGGCGCAGGTCGCCGACCATATCGACCACATCCGCAAATCGGCCGGTATCGATCACATCGGCATCGGCTCGGACTTCGACGGCATCACGAGCGTCGTGGCCGGCCTCGAGGACGTGAGCACCTACCCGGCGTTGACGGCGGAGCTGCTGCGACGCGGCTACACCGATGATGACGTGAAGAAGATCCTCGGCCTGAACATCCTGCGCGTCATGCGCGCGAACGAGCGCGTGTCCGCCGAGCTGCAGAAAAAGCGAGGCCCATCGTCCGCGACGATTGAGTCACTCGACGGCACCACGTCACGCTAGGGGCGGCACAGGCCCAGGTAGGGGCGGCACCACGTCCAGGTAGGGGCGGCTCGCGAGCCGCCCC
>DAINCF010000215.1:0-11159 GCA_036732565.1 Vicinamibacterales bacterium | reverse complement strand
CTCGGCGATCACGTCGCCGTCAAGGTGATGCATGCGCCGCCGGACAGCGACGAGGAGCTCGGCCGGCGCTTCATCCGCGAGAGCCAGGCCTGCGCCCGCCTCCGTCACCCGGGCATCGTCGGCATTCTCGACTTTGGCGTGGACGGCCAGAACCGGCCGTACCTGGTGATGGAGCTGCTGAGCGGTCCCAGCTTGCGCGACGAGCTGGAGCTCGGCCCGTTCACGCCCGATGCGGCGCTGGCGGTTCTGGAGGAAGTCGGCGCAGCCCTGGAGCTCGCGCACGAGCAGGGCATCATCCACCGCGATCTCAAGCCCGCCAACATCGTCGCGCACCGCTACGACTCCGGTGAGCGCGTCTACAAGGTCATCGACTTCGGGTTGGCGGCGCTCGTCGAGCACAGCAGCGAGACGCGGTTGACGACGCCGTTTGCGTTTCTGGGCACGCTGTCCTACGCCGCGCCCGAGCAGCTCCGCGGCGATCCCGTCGATCGCCGGACCGATCTCTACGCGTTCGGCGTCATCGCCTACGAGATGCTGACGGGTTCGCGGCCGTTCACGGCGAAAGAGCAGCGCACGCTCGTCAACGATGTGTTGTCCACGGCGCCGACGCCGCCGAGCGCGCAGGGTGGCAAGGTGGGGCCTGAGGTCGACACCGCGCTCATGCGCGCGCTCGCGAAGGACCCCGAGGAGCGGTTTGCGTCGATCGAAGAGTTCGTGGCCGCGCTCAAGAACGCGATCGCGCCGGCGCGAGACGCCACCGCCGCGCGTGAATCGACGGGCGACGAGGGGCTGCTGGCGCGCTACGAGCTCGGACCGGTGATCGGCAAGGGCCGATTGGGCAGCGTCATCTACAAGGGCCGGCATCGCGCGATGGGCCTGCCGGTCGCGATACGACTGTTGAAGCGCAGCGCCGAGCCCTCGTGGGACGTCGTCCGCGCGCGCTTTCTCGTCGAGGCGCGTACGCTGCAGGTCGCGCATCCCAGTTTGCTGCAGGTCCGCGACTACGGCGAAGACGAGCGCGGTGTGTTTCTGGTCACCGACTACATCGAAGGAACGAGCTTGCGGACCGAGCTTGCCGGCGGCGCGCTGCAGTGGCCCCGTGCCCTGCATCTCACCCGACAGATCCTGCAGGCGGCCGCGGCGCTGAACCGGCGGGGCGGTCTCATCGCCGGCGTCAATCCCGACATGATTCGTGTGACGACCGATGGCGGCGAGGAACGTCTGATGCTGTCGACCGCCGGCATCCGATCCGTGCAGGACGTGCTGGCGACGATGACCGAGCAGGAGCTGCGGGGCACGGAAGCGTGCGAGGAGGAGTTGCCCTACGTCGCGCCGGAAGTGTTGATGGGCCGGGCGCCCGATGCGCGCGCGGACGTGTTCACCGCCGGTGTCCTCGCGTATCAAATGGCAACCGGACAGTTGCCATTTCGCGGGCCGACGCTGCCGGAGCTGCTGGGACGGATGCTGCAGTCGTTGCCGCCCGCCCCGCACTTCCTGAACCCGCAGGTTCCCGATGCGGCGTCGACGACGCTCCTCAGGTGCCTCGCACCTGTCGTCGCCGATCGGTTCCAATCGGTAGACGAGGTGTTGACGAGCATCTCGGGGCAGGCCTGACCGCCTTCGCCAATGTCGGGTCGCCTCGCGACCCGACCAAGCAGCATAGCTAAGCGGTTCGCCCTGCGAACCGCAGCGGCGTGTCTCGCCGAAGCGCGAAGCGCGGAGGCGGAAGGCCTGCGCTATGGACGTTTCGCGGTGATGCCGTCGATCGAGGCGGCTACCGCGGCACCCAAGATGCCCACGTTGCGGTTGAGGATGACGTGCACCGCGAAGTGCGCCAGGAAGTCCTGCATCGGAGGTTTGGCGGTGAACGCCTCGATGAAGCGGCCGTCCGTCATCAGCGGCAGGATGCCTGGCGCGATGCCGCCCCCGATGTAGACGCCGGCCGCCGCGACCGCTTGCAGGGCGAGATTGCCCGCGGCCGCCCCGTATGCGGACACGAAGAGCTCCAGCGTCTCCACGCACTGCGCGCAGGACTTGTTCATGGCCGCGGCCGACAGGCGCTTGGGCACTTGCCGATCGTCTGGATCCAATCGGCCGATGACGGGACATGCATCGCCACCGTGCGTGAACACCGCGATGTTGACGAGGCCGAGTCCGGAGACGACCGCCTCGAGATCGCCGCGCCCCACACGAGCGCGAACGTCGCGGAACAACGCCCATTCGCGATCGGTGCGCGCCGCGAAGTCGACATGTCCGCCCTCGCAGGGCACGGGCTGCAACCTGCCGTCGACGCGGTGCAGGATGGACTGACCCATGCCCGTCCCGGCCGCGATCAGCACGGCGTTGCCGTCGAGGCGAGGCTGACCGGGCTGCAGCGTCCGCAGCTCGTCGGGCCGCAGCACCGGCACCGCATGCGCCATCGCTTCGAGATCGTTCAGCAGCCGCACTCGATCGATACCGAGCGTCTGGCGCATCTCGTCCTCGCTGACGCTCCACGTGACGTTCGTCATGTCGACCGCTCCGTCGATCACCGGTCCGGCGGCGCCAAACGACGCGGCGGCGATCGGCTGGGGCGTCGGCCACTTCTCGAGGTAGGCACGGACGATCGACGGGAGCCCGTCGAAGTCCATCGTCGGGAAGCTCTCGATGCGCGTCGGCGTCGGCCGCTCGCTGCCGTCGCGTCCGGCGAGCTCGAACAAACCAATCAGGGTCTTCGTCGCCCCGATATCACCAGCGAGGATCATCCTCGCGTTATTGTAGGTCGCTTGCGCCGTACGCAGATCGGACGCCAGTCGGCAGTCGGCAGTCCTGCCATTGGACTCAATGGCGACTCGCCCATGCCAATTTGCTCGTGACTGCCGACCCACGACTGCCGACTGCCGACCCACGACTGCCGACTGCCGACCGCCGGTTTGACAAGCGCGTCGTTCTGCTCCATCGTGAACCCCAGCCGGATGTCCGAGCTGCCTTTCGAATCGCCGGGACCGGTGCTCCGCGGCGAGACTGTCGTCTTTGCGGGCAAGATGTGGTCGCTCGGCCGCAAGGATCGCCGCGGCCTGGTCGAGCGGCTCGGCGGGGCCTACGACGAAGACGTCACGCCGCGCACCACGATCCTCGTGGTCGGCGCCGCGACGTATCCGAACGGCATTCCTGACGAAGCGCACGTCCGCTCCGACTCCAGCACGATCGGGCAGAAGCTCCGCCGCGCCTGGGCCCTCCTCCGCGAAGCTCCGGCAGGGCAAGCGCCGTCGACGCGCATCCTTTCCGAGGACGAGTTCTGTCGGCTGGTGGGACTTCCGCCGATCGACGATCTCCGTCGCCAGCACTACGCGCAGCGCGACATCCTGGCGATGTACACAGATTTGCGCGAGGATCATCTGCGCTATCTGCGGAAGTGGGGCCTCATCGAGCCGGCGTTTCGCAACCCCGTCGATACGTGGTTCACGTTCGCGGGTCTGACGCTGCTGCGTCAGGTGCAGTCGGAGCTGCAGCGGGGTGTCGCGTTTCGATCGATCCTTCGAGATCTGCACGCGTCACGATCGGGTCAGCTCACCTTCGACTTCCGTATCGAAGCGCAGCCCGCGCGCATCCTTGCGCTCACGCCGCGCGCGGCCCCGACGACAGTCCCAACGCGCTCCGCACCGGGCCTCGCGACGAGTCTCGATCGCCCCCTGACCGAGGCCGAGCATCTGTTCTTGAAGGGGTCGGCGCTCGACGATGGAACGCCCGAGCGGCTCGAGGAGGCGGCGCAGGCGTATCGCGAAGCGCTGGAGCTGGAGCCCGACCTCGTCGCGGCGCTGATCAACCTCGCCAACATCCGCTACTCGCGAGATGAACTGGCGGAAGCGCAGGCACTATATGAGCGCGCGATCGGATTGGATCAAGGGTACTTCGAGGCCTACTTCAATCTGGGCAACATCCACCACGATCACGGATCGTTCGAAGAGGCGGAAATGTGTTACCGCCACGCCGTGGCGCTGAACCCGTCGTACCCCGATGCGCACTTCTACCTGGCGGTCACGCTCGAGAAGATGGGACGGTCGAGCGATGCGCAGCCACACTGGCGCACCTACCAGACACTCGCGCCCGAAGGGGAGTGGGTAGAGTTGGCGAAAGAATTTTCTGATTGATTGGTTGATCGGCCGGCCTAAAGGCGCGGCCGCTACGTACGCCTTCGTAGGGCTACGTACGCCTTCGCAGGGGCTGCGTATGCCTTCGTAGGGGCCGCCCTTTAGGGCGGCCCAACTACCAGCGCCAATCGCGGTCGCGATCGATCTCTTCGCGCTTTCGCGGGGTGCGCTTCGCTTTGAAGTACTGGCAGTCCGGGCACCACGCGTCGGGCACGAAGCCGGTTGCGCCCGCCATCGGCAGCACGTCGCGGTGACCGCAGTGATCGGGAACCCCGTTTTCCGCCGCCTTGCGCCAGCGGCAGGACAGAAACCGCTGCTGGGCCGGAGAGACAGTCTGTTCCACTGCTGCCGCGGTGCCCTCGGGCCGATCGCCCGCCTCGTTTTCGCTCCGGCGAGGCAGGCTATCCCGGTCAGGCGAAGGTGAGCCCGCCTCGCCGGAGCCATGCGGAGGCGGGTTACCGAAGGGCGATGCCAACCTGATCCTCCAGCACGCGCCAGGCGCGTTGCTCCTCCGGCGACACGAGCGTGATGGCGTGACCCTCCGCGCCCGAGCGGCCCGTGCGGCCCACGCGGTGGACGTAGGCGTCGGCGGTGTCCGGCACGTCGTAGTTCACGACGTAGGCGATGCCCTCGATGTCCAGCCCGCGCGCCGCGATGTCGGTCGCGACCAGTACTGGGTGTTTTCCCGCGCGGAAGCCTTCGACGGCCTGCAGGCGCTCTTGCTGCGTGCGATCCGCGTGCAGCGCCGCGGCCCGAATGCCGCGTGCCTGAAGCGTCTTCGCGACACGATCCGCGCCGATGCGCGTGCGCACGAACACCAGCACCGGCCCGGTCGCCTCGCGGCGGACGAATCGCGCCACCCAGTCGGCCTTCTCGCCGCGCGTGACGTCTTCCTTGGCGTGACGAATGGTGCGCGCCGCGCCGCGGTTCGCGCCCACCTGCACGTGATGGGGCGCCTGCAGCACCTCTCGCGCCAGCTTAAGGATCTCGTTCGGCATCGTCGCCGAGAACAGCAGCGTCTGCCGCTCCGGTGGCAGCACGCTGAGGATGCGCTGCACGTCGGGCCAGAAGCCCATGTCCATCATGCGATCGGCTTCGTCGAGGACCAGCACCTGCAGGCGCACGAAGTCCGTGGCGCCGTGTCGCATGTGGTCCATCAGCCGGCCGGGCGTCGCGACGATGATGTCGGCGCCGGCTTTGAGCGCGCGTTCCTGCGGGTCCATCGGTACGCCGCCGAAGACCGCGACGGTCGACACCGGCGTGTGATAGGTCATGCCGACCAATGCGTCCTCGATCTGCACGGCCAGCTCGCGCGTCGGCGCCAGAATCAGCGCGCGTGTATACGGCTCGCGCGCCTCGTCGCCGTACCCGGGCTGCTCGATCAGGAGACGTTGCAGGATCGGCAGGGCGAAGGCGAGCGTCTTGCCGGTGCCGGTCTCGGCACACGCGACGATGTCGCGTCCGGCAAGCGCCAGCGGGATGACCGCGCCTTGCACCGGTCGCGTACCGGCGTAGCCGAGGTCCGAGAGCCCGCTGAGAAGCTGTGGGTTCAGGTCCAATGACGAAAATGGAATCGGCGGCTGGTCGGCGTCAATCGAGTCCCACGGAATGTCGGGTGCGAGGACGGACGCGGCGTGAGCACCGGCAGGCCGGGCATCAGCTCGAGGACGAGGCCGGCGGCTGCCGGCCCGACGCCCACGGGGCGGTCGGGTCGAGGCGAGATTTGGGTTCAAGAGATGGACTACCGAGCGCGGAAGGTGATGATGCCGCGCTGTGGATCGTAGGGCGAGATGCCGACCGTCACGCGATCCCCAGGCACGACCTTGATGCGAAACCGCCGCATCCGGCCGCTGAGCTGGGCCAGCACTTCGTGACCGGCGTCCACCTGCACGCGGTAGAGACCACCGCTATGCACCGCGACCACCGTGCCCTGCATGTCAATTAAATCGTCCTTGCTCATTCAGTTAAGCAACCAGTGTGCCACACATCGTACGACAAGGGCAATCATCGTACGGAACGGCGGGCCTTCAGGGCCGTCCAAGCGCATTGACCGCCTTTTCTACGCGTGCGGCCTCAGCAGCATAATCCTCGCCTGTCAAGCGAATAGGCGCGCCGAACGTCACGGTCACCCGGCCCGGTCGGGCCATGGTCGCGGTTGGGTGCAGGATCCGATCGACGCCCTCGATGCGGACGGGCACGATCGGCAACGCCAGCCGCGATCCGATCATCCCGATGCCCCCCTGAAAGCGCTGGATGGCGCCGTCCGCCGCTCGCCGCCCTTCAGGAAAGATGAGGACCGAGAAGCCGTCGGCGGTGATCTCCCCGATATAGCGGAGGGTCTGCCGCGCACCCGCTTCGCGCTGCGGCAGTGGGAACGCGTTGAAGAAGAAGGCGGCCAGGTAATAGTTGAGCCGCTTGATGAAGATGCGCCGCCACGGCTGCCCCTCGGGGAAGAAGTGCTCCTTGAAGAACTCCTTGGCCATGGCCGGCGCGACCGTCGTGCGGATGTGCCCGGGTAACGCGGCGAGGATGACGGGGACGTCGAAATGGCTCTGGTGATTGGCCGCGAAGACGACGGGCTCGTGTAGATCGCGCAGGTGCTCCAGGCCGCGAATCTCAAGCCAGGCGAAGACGCGTGCCAGCGGCAGAATCCAGGTGGCGAGGCTCAGCCGGCGAATCATGCCGACAACCGGATGGCGATTCCACGAAGGGAAGTCGACCGGCTCGACGACCTCTGCCTGTTCCGGCGCCTGCGCCACGAGCGCGCGGAGCTCGTCGATCGTGCGCGCGTCCGCGAACTTGCCTTCGTCGAGCCGCGTCTGGAACTTGTCCTCGAGCGCGACCATCAGCTCGACCCGCTCCAGTGAGCTCAGCCCGAGCTGCTCCAGGGACGTGTCGCCGCTCATCGCGCGCGCGCCCGCAAACTTCTGCAGCAGCCCCTGGAGCGCGTCGTCCGACGACCCCGCCGTGGCGACGGGCGCACCCGTGGCGACCCACTCGCGCACCGCCTGCCGCTTCAGCTTCTTCGTGCCTTCCGTCCGTGGCAACACGTCGCCCGGCCAGACGCTGACACCGCGCACGCGCTGGTGATCCTGCAGGGATCGATTGGCGGCGGCGACAACTGTCTCGGCCTCGATGCCGCGCTCGAGCACGAGCACCGCGTGCACGCGTTCTTCGCCGCCGGCCACCGAAGCGACGACCGCCGACTCCTTGACTCCAGGCAGGCGATTCAGGACCGCTTCCACGTCGTCGGGGAAGACGTTTAGGCCTTCGGGCGTGACGATCATCTCCTTCTTGCGCCCGCGAATGAAGAGTCGTCCATCCGCATCGAGCTCGCCGACGTCGCCGGTGTGCAGCCAGCCTTCGTTGTCGAGCGTCCGGCCCAACGCCGGCAGTCGGGAGTCGGGAGTCGGGAGTCCCGTGGCGTGATTGCCGACTGCCGACTGCCGACTCCCGGTATCCTCGTAGTACCCGCTCGTGACGTTCTCGCCGCGCACGAGAATCTCGCCGTCTTCCGCGATCTTCACCTCGACACCGCCGATCGGTTTTCCGACAGAGCCGGTGTTGGTGCGAAACGGGTGATTCAACGTGACGATCGGCGCGGTCTCGGTCAGGCCATAGCCTTGAATCACGACGAAACCCAGTCGCTTCCAGAAGTCCTCGAGCGTCGGCCCGAGCGGCGCGGCGCCGACGATGAACGCCCAGAACTTGAAGCCGAACATGCGATGGATCGTCCGGTAGCGCCACCATCGGGCGGGAATCGACAGGCCGGTCGGCGGATCCGCGGCCTGTGGGTCCACGCGGAGGGCATGCTCATGCAGCACGTCGAGGATCTTCGGCACGCAGACAATCACCGAGATGCGCCGCTGCTTGACCAGGCGGACGATGTCCACCGGGTTGAAGGTGCGCATGAAGAAGACCGTGCCGTTCACCATCGGCGGGATGTTCGTCGCCATCGATTGGCCGAACATATGGCTCAATGGCAGCAGATTCAGAAAGCGAATCGGTGAGAACAGCCGGATGTAGTGCGTGTACTTCGCGACCTCGCGCTCGACCGGCACCACGTTGGCGAGGATGTTGCGATGGCGAATGACGACGCCCTTGGGCTCGGCGGTTGCGCCCGACGTGAAGACGATCTGCGTGACGTCGTCGGCGTCGATCGGCACAGACGGCATCGGTCCGTCGGCCGACCAATCGAGCTCGGCGAACCGCCATGTCAGCACGTCGGCGTCGTCATGCGTTGCTTCGGGCAGCAAGACGTCCTCGCCGATCAAGACGATGCGGGCGCGCACGATGCGACGGACCTTGGTGAGGAACTCGGCGGACGCGCGGTAGTCGATCGGAACGACGATCGCGCCGGCGATGAGGCAGCCCCAGAAGCACGCGATCCACTCGGGGCGGTTTTCGCCCCAGAACATCACCTTGTCGCCTTTCGCGACGCCCGAAGAGCTCAGCCGTGTCGCGAAGCCACGTGCAGCCCGTGCCACGTCCGCATACGAATGTCGATGCACACGATAGCCATCGTCATACACGAGAAAGTCGCCGCGATGGGTCTGCAGTTTGCGGAAAAAATCGACGAGGGTCGCGGACATGGGCAGAATCGGGCGGCAGTTGGCAGTCGGCAGTCACGCGATCGCGGACGGGACTCCCGACTCCCGATTGCCGACTCCCGACTGCCGTCGCGTGTCTGCATTATGATCCACTAGCCACTGTGTCTACCTCCAAGCTCCCGCCGGCACTGGTCGTCGGCGTCCAATACGACACGTTTCTCCAGCGCGCGCTCGCCCGCTTCTTCGATCGGGCGAAGCTCGAGACCGAGGCCGTGCCGTCGCCCTCGTCGGACGGCCGGCTGGCGATCGAGCCGACGGCGGATCCAGGCGCGCTGTCGGTGCGATGGTTCGGGAATCGCTACGTGCTGCGCGTGCCCGGGCAACGGCCGTTCACGCAGCACGAAGTGCGGTTTGCCCGCGCGATCGGGTCGGTGCTGGCGGCGAGACACCGCGCGATCCTGAACCCGCAGCTGATGGTCGAGCGGGGCGAGCTGTTCCGCGGCGCGATCGAGGATCGGTACGTCGGGTCGTTCTTCGATGACGCGCCGTACAACCTCCGCAGCGACACGGTCGTGCCCGATCGCGTGGCCGAAGTGATCGAGATCCTGCGCGTCGCGGCGCTGTCCAGCTACGAGAACCAGGCGATCTCGAGCGGCGCGCTGCTGCTGGACAGCGAGCATCATCTGGGCGACGTCCGTCCACCTGAGGGCCGCGAATGGCCGCAGTACTCGAGCGCGCTGACCGCCATCAAATCGTTCTTTCGCATCGCCGACGGCCTGCGCACGGTGTTTCTCGTCGGCCGCGACGGGCGGCTGATCGATGTCGTCGACGTCGAGCGGTGGGCGGCGGAAGCGTCAGCGGGGCACGAGCTCGTCGTCCCGTGCGCGCAGACCTACGCGGGACACGCGCGGGCGACACTGGGCGGCCGGAATGTCTGTGTCGTGTTGAGCCCGCGGCACGAGATCAAGGTGTTCGCCGAGGGCACCCAGACCTTCACGTTCCGCAACGCCGACTGGCACTTGCTGGACCTGCAAGCGAAATACGCGTTGTGGGAAGAGGCCGTCGGTCATCAGGCGCTCGCGCGGCGGCTCTTCCAGACCGCGCTCGATCTCTCCGACGCACGTGAGGGCGCGCTGTTCGTGATGCTGCGGCGGCCGATGGAGTCGCTGGCCCAGCTCGTCGCGACGCCAGACCGTCTCGACATGGATCTCGTCGGCGTGAAGTCGGAGGGCTCCGCGCCCTCGCGTCGCGATTTGCTGCACGTGCTCACTGGACGCACGGTGACCGACCTCGACCCGAGCGTGCTGGCGGCCCTGGCCACGCTCGACGGCGCCACGGTCACGGATCGAGACGGCACGCTCTTGGCCGTGGGCGCCATCCTTCGGCATCCGCTGACGAGCGAGCACGCCAAGGCCGGCGGCATCGCCGAGGGCGCCCGGACCACGGCGGCCATGGCCGCCAGCCGCTTCGGCCCCGTCCTCAAGGTCAGCGAGGACGGCATGATCACGTTCTACGACGGCAGCCGCGTCTGGGATATCTAACAACGTCGGCAGTCGGGAATCGGCAGTCGGCAGTCCTGCTCCAGCTCCGTGACTGCCGACGCCCGACTCCCGATTGCCGACTCCCGATTGAGTGATCGACCCATGCATGTCTTTCTGACCGGCGCGACTGGCTACATCGGGTCTGCCGTGCTCGACGCCTTGCTGCGCGGCGGCCATCAGGTCACGGCGATGGTCCGCGACCCCGAAAAGGGCGAGCGTCTGGCGGAGCGGGGCGCGAAACCGGTGCTCAGCGAGCTCGGCATCGTGCGCACGTACCAGGAGCGGGCGTCGGCATGCGACGTGGTCGTCCATACCGCGGCCGAAGCCTCGCCCAGGCGCGTGGAGAAGGACCGCTTCGCGATCGACACCTTGCTCAGCGCGCTCAAGCGCGGCGCCAGCCGCGGGCCTCGCGCGTTCATCTATACGTCTGGCGTGTGGGTGTTGGGGTACGCGCCGCGTCCCACGGCCGAAGACATTCCGGCCACCGCGCCGGCGGCCACGTCGGCGTGGCGCGTGGGGCACGAAGAAGTGGTGCTCGCGTCCGCCGGTGACGGCGTGCGCACGGTCGTCGTCAGACCCGGTATCGTCTACGGCGGGACGACGGGCATCGTCTCCGATCTGATCAAGGACGGGCTGAACGGTCTCATCCGTGTCATCGGTCCGGGCACGAATCGCTGGTCGTGCGTCTACGATCGCGACCTCGCCGATCTATACGTCCGGCTGATCGAAGCGCCGGACGCCGCTGGCGTCTACCACGCCAACGACGAGGCCGACGAGCGCGTCGCCGACATCGCCGAGGCCATCGCCTCGCAGGTGCCGATGCGTCCGGATGTCCGCTTCGTGCCGATCATCGAAGCGCGGAGCAAGCTCGGTGACTACGCCGACGCCCTGGCGCTCGATCAGCGCATGCGCAGCCCCCGGGCGCGACAACTCGGTTG
>DAINCF010000214.1:0-11218 GCA_036732565.1 Vicinamibacterales bacterium | reverse complement strand
TCGCGCTCGCACTCCGACCCGCCGGTCGAGCGGCCGAGGCCGATGCGGCCGCGAGCAAGGCGTGCGCGATCGACAAGCGCTATTGCGATGGGCGAAATCCGTGAGAGCGCGTCGTGATTAGCTGTTGCGCGTACGTAGCGCAGGCCTTTAGGCCTGCCTGAGCTATTTGGGAAGCGCGATTGGCTTCGCCACGACGCTCGTGACACCCGCCGCGGTCAGCTCGCGCTGCAGCGACGGCCAGTCCGTCGCGATGATCGTGTTCAACGACTCGATGTTCTCGCGCGTGCGGGCCGCGAGTTGATCGCGCGATCGCCGCTGCGCGTCCGCCGGCGCGGACGTCGACGCCTGGAGCTGTCCGAGCAGATCGAGCAACGAGAACCGCGGGCTCCCGAAACCGGCCGCAAAGAGCTTCCCGGTGTCCTCGAGCTTCTTGGCGTACCCGTCGATAGACTTCTGCAGCGACTCGGGTATCGGATTCAACGCCTTGACGGACTCTCGAACCCGCTGCAGCTCGCGGTTCAGCCCCTCGACCGCCGTTGAGGCGTCGCCGAACGCCTTGAGCCACTCGGCGAGGCCTCGACTCGACTCCAGCCGCTCCACCAGCGCGGCCTCGCTGGCCTGCATGCGCGGATCGGCCAGCACCTGGACCTTCTGCGCGAGCTCTTTTCCTGCCACGGTCAGCCTGACCGTGTACTCACCCGGAATGGCGAAGGGACCAGCCGGAGCACCGAACCACCCCTCGTCGTTGGCTCCCGGCTTGAACGGTAAGGGCCAGCGCAGATCCCAAGTGACACGATTCAGGCCCTTCTTCCCTGGTCCCTCGAGCTCGCGGACGACCGTGCCGTTTCGATCGAGCACGGTGATAGAGACGGAAGCGGTGTCGGGGCCCGCATTCTTCGCGTCGACGTTCTTCGGGTCAGCCTTTTTCGGGTCAGCGTTCGTGGTCTCAGCCTCCTTGCGCTCTCGACGGACCTCCTCCCGAAGGTAGTACGTGATGAGCGCGCCAAACGGCGGATTCGGTCCAGAGAACTCCGAAGCGCCCGGAAAAGGCAGCTCCCGCGCCTGGTAGATTTGCGCGGCGGGGCGGATAGAGAAGAGCTGCGCGGGCTGCGCCAGCACCTCCGATGTCACCTGCGCGAGCACCGACGCATCGTCGAGCACGATGATGCTGCGGCCGTGCGTGCCAAGGACGACGTCTCCCGACTTCTCGTGATAGACCACATCGTCGACAGGCACCGGCGGGAGGGTGCCGCCCGCGCGCGACCATGTGCGGCCGCCGTCGATAGTGATCCAGAGGCCGGATTCCGTGCCGGCGAATAACACGTTCGCGCTGGCGGGATGCTCTTCCAACGCATTGACCACGACGCCGGCGGGCAGGTTCCCGGTGAGTGACGTCCACGACCCGCCGAAATCCCTCGTCTGGAACAGATATGGCGAGAAGTCGTCGTCTTGGTGCCCGTCGAAGGTCGCGTACGCCGTGCCGGCCGCGTGCCGCGAGGCCAGGACGCGGCTGACCCAACGGGGCCCTGGCAGCTTGATGCGCGACGTCACGTTCTGCCACGTCGCGCCCGCGTCGCGCGTCACCTGCAGGTTCCCGTCGTCCGTGCCGACGTAGAGCACACCGCGCCCGCGCGGCGACTCGGCGATCGAGGTGATGGTCCCGAAGTGCGCGACACCGTCATCGCGGGAGAGTGTTTCGTCGTTGCGCTCGCCCATCAGGGGCAGCGTCTTCCAGTCCTGATTCTTCGTCAGGTCCGGACTGACCTCGCGCCACGACTGACCGCGATCTTCAGTTCGAAACAGCTTGTTTCCGCCGTAGTACGCGACGCCAGGCTCCACCGTCGATATCAGCAGCGGCGTGCTCCAGTTGAATCGGTAGGTCTCCTTGGCGTCGCTGGGAACCGGCCGGATACCTCGCTCTTCCATCGAGTCGAGGTGCACCGAATACGCCCGGCCATCCTGCGAGTTCGCATACACTCGACGGCCGTCCGTCGGATCCGGCTGGGTATAGAACCCGTCGCCGTACGCGACGTTGACGACGTGAGCATTGGTGATGCCGAGCTGGCTGTCGCTCCGGCTCGGAAGCCCCCAGGTGCCGTTGTCTTGCGTGCCACCGTAGATCCAGTACGGATCGCGGTCATCGAGCCCGATGTCGTAGTACTGCCCGATGGGCAGGTTGTCGATGAAGTCCCAGGACCGGCTGCCGTCGTACGAGAAATACACGCCTCCGTCGTTCCCGAGCAGCAGGTGGTCTGGCTCCTCCGGATCGATCCACAGTGCGTGATGGTCGACGTGGATGCGATTCCCGGTGCCCTCGGTCGTGAACGTCTTACCGCCATCGAGCGACAGGTGCAACAGTGTGCCGAGGACCCAGACCTTGTCCGGAGTCCTGGGATCGACGCGAACCTGACTGTAGTACATCGGACGGGGATTCACGTTGCTCTGGCGCAGCCAGGTCGCGCCGCGGTCGTCCGATCGGTACACACCGCCGGCGGTCTTGTGCTCCACGGTGGCGTAGACGATGCGCGAGTCGCTCGGTGCGATCGCGAGGCCGATACGGCCGATCGGTCCGTCGGGGAGCCCCCCTTTCAGCTTCTCCCACGTCGATCCGCCGTCGAGTGACTTGTAGAGTCCGCTGCCGGATCCGCCGCCGACGAACCCCCACGCGCGCCGACGACGCTGATACGCGGCCGCGAACAGCGTGCGACCGTCGGCGTCCATCGCCAGGTCGACCACACCGGTATCGCGGTCGATGAAGAGGACCTTCTCCCACGTGCGGCCGCTGTCGCGCGTACGGAAGAGGCCGCGCTCGTCGTTGGCGCCCCACAGATGTCCAAGCGCGGCGACGAACACCACGTTCGGATCGCGCGGGTGGATGACGACCCGCCCGACATGATGCGTGTCGCGCAGACCCATGTGGGTCCATGTCTCGCCGCCATCGAGCGAGCGGTAGACGCCGTCGCCCCACGACGAGCTCTGCCGGTTGTTCGGCTCGCCCGTCCCCACCCAGACGATGTTGGGATCCGACGGCGCGATCGCCAGATCGCCGATCGACAGCATGCCGCCGACCCGGTCGAAGACGGACTTCCATGTCACGCCGTTGTTGACGCTCTTGAACACGCCGCCGGACGCCGCTCCGACGAACATCACGTGCGGCTGGCCGGCAACGGCCTCGATATCGTCGACGCGTCCGCCGAACGCGGCGGGCCCAATCTGACGCCACGTCAGGTCGTCGTAGATTCCCTGGACCGTGTCGCGGCCATCCTGCGCGGCCATGGGACCGACGAGCGCCAGACTAAGCGAAAGCACAAGGATCACGTTTCGGCTGTGGTATGTCACTCGTACTCCCCTGGGAACTCGGTCGGCTCCGGATCGGTGCGAGCAGGATTCTATCCGCGGCTGGGGCGCATGGGTGAGGACCGACGCATAAAGCAATCGGCCGCCGCCATCACTCAATCACTTCGATTCGCGCTCGGTGCCCTGGGCCCTTGGCGATCCGCGTGTCGCAGGTAACGATCGGCGCATCGAGCGCCTCGGCCAGCGCCACGTACATCGCGTCGTAGGCCGTCATGTTCTCGCGCAGTCTCGCCCACGCTTCTAAGGCTCGTGATGCTCGTGAGGGGGTCGGTGTCGGTTTTTCGCATACCTCATGGACGGCCCTTTCAGAACGAGCGCGATCGGACCTGTCACACGCATTAGAAACAGGAGAGAGACCATGAACACGAGAACGATGGTGCTTGGCGCGGCGTTCTGCTTCATCGCGGTCACAGGGATCGTTGCGGCGGACCCGAATGTGGGCACGTGGAAACTCAACGAAGCCAAGTCGAAGGTCGCCGCGGGCGCGGCCAAGAACACGACCGTCGTCTATACCGTCGCCGGCGACAGCTACAAGTGCGTGGTGGACGGCGTGGACGGCGCCGGCAAACCCGCGCACAACGAGTGGACCGGCAAGTTCGACGGCAACGACTTCGCCGTCACGGGTGATCCGTCGGCCGACATGCGCTCCATCAAAATGGTCAAGGCCGGCCACTATGGCCTGGCCAACAAAAAGGGCGGAAAGACGGTCCTCACGGGCACGGTGGATTTCTCCGCCGATGACAAGACGCGCACGCTGACCACCGAGACGACCGATGCGTCGGGCAAGAAAGTCACCAGTATCGCCGTGTACGACAGACAGTAACGCTTACCGATCGTTGCGAGAAACGACGACTGCCCGTGAAGGATGGCGGCCTCGACCGCGCGCCATCGCCCGACTCTGCGTGAGCGGAGCGCATCATCAGGAGGCATCACCATGTCGGCATTCGAGACGATCAAGGCGGCATATGCTGCATTCGGCCGAAACGATCCTTCCGTGCTGTTTGCGGCCATGGATTCAGCGATCAACTGGAACGAGGCGGAGGGCTTTCCGCTTGCGGATCGCAATCCCTACGTTGGTCCGCAGGCCGTGGGCGAGGGTGTGTTCGCGCGGCTGCTGGCCGCGATCGACGATTTCACCGCTGTGCCGAGCACGTTCATTGACGGCGGCGACCACGTCGTGGTGCTCGGTCGCTATGGCGGCACGATGAAAAACGGCGGTGCGACGCTCGATTCCCCGTTCTGTCACGTGTACCGGTTTCAGGGCAACAAGGCAGTGACGTTCGTGCATTACACCGACACTGCGCAGTGGACGCGATTGATGACCTAACCGGGCCCGCAGGCGCCCTCGCCCACTCTGCGTGTGTCTACCCTCTTCGAATTCGTCCCGCATCATCACCCAGGCGCATGACAACCGATACCAAGGTCCAATGGACCACTCGGACCCTGACGAGCATCCTGTCTGTCTATGCCCACGACTGCTGATGAAATCGGGGCTGCCCTGGCGTGGGGCGCAGTCTCCTCCGTTGGGCTGCTGGTCGGCGCGATCGCCGGAGCATTCTCACGAATGCCGCACCAACCTATCGCGATGGCCATGTCGGTAGGAGCGGGACTGCTGCTCGCCGGTCTGTCCCTCAAAGTGGCCGCGGATGCGATCCGGGCCGCCGGTCCGATGGCAGCGGCGCTGTCGCTGCTGCTCGGGGCCGCCGTGTTCAGCGCGAGCAACGCGCTTCTCGCGCGGTTCGGTGCTGCACACCGCAAGCGCTGCGGCGAATGTATTCAGCAGCCGGCCGAGTCGCAGCAGCCTGGCAGCGGAGCCGCCATCGCGCTCGGCAACGCGCTTGACACGGTCCCGGAAGCGATGGTGTTGGGATTCGCTCTGCGGGATCAGGTCGTCCCCCTCGCGCTGGTGATCGCGTTCTCCGTGGGCAACGTTCCAGTGGCCTTGTCGAGCACGGCGGGGATGCGGGCTGCCGGCCGCAGCTACCCCTACATCTTTCTGCTGTGGAGCGCGATCGCCATCGGGGGAGCGGCAGCCATCGCGGCAGGGTATGTCGGGTTCGGTTCGCTCAGCGAGGCGTGGCCACCGCGGCTGCAGGCATTCGGAGCCGGAGCACTGCTCGCGATGACTGCGGAAACGATGATTCCCGAAGCCTTTCACAACAGTCCGCGTTTCTCGGGCTTGCTCGCCGCCTTCGGGTTCGGCGTCGTGCTGCTCGTAGACGCTACGTTGTCTTAGAGTGCATGCAAATTTGCGTACCTAGCGCAGACCTTTAGGTCTGCTACGGCCTCAGGCAGGCCTGAAGGCCTGCGCTACGTACAATTTCACAACAGGCTCTTAAATGCTCCCAGCACGCCAGCTGACCAATGCGGCCGCCTTTACTCTCCACCGCGCGCAGGCCGGACCCATCGCCCTGCCCCCAGACCATGCGCTTTGGTCGGCGCGTGATCGGTTCCAACACCATGGTCCAATAGATTTCGTCCGACGCTTCCTGTGTGATCAGGCCAGTCGAACGCCCCTGGAATGAGAGGAAGAAGGAACATGATCACGCTGAAGCTTGTAGCTGACATCGTGGCGCCGGTGCTGGCCGTCGCCGCCACGATGCTGTACGGGAGCGCCGCGCTCGCGCAGACCGCCGCGCAAACGTGCAGGCCTGCCCAGGTCATCCCGCTCACGGGGACAGAGCCCGCGCCGAAGATCGTCATCGATGCCCCGCTGGCCGCACCACTCGCCTCGCGTGGAGTCGTGGTGATCTCGTACTGTGCGGAGAACATGCGCATTGCTCCGGTGTTCGGCTCGGGTGCTCTCGGCGTCTCGCCGCGCATAGGCCACATCCATGTGACCGTCGACGATGCGCCGTGGCACTGGGCGGATGCGAGTGGCACCCCGCTCATCCTGCGGGGGATGCCACCCGGTCGGCACACAGTGCGGATCGAACTGGTGGACGCGAACCACGAGCCGGTCGACAAGGGCACCGTTACGTTTGATGTTCCCTGAGAACACGCTGCGAAATTGCACGTAGCGCAGGCCTTCAGGCCTGCCTCAGCGAGGAGAGCCGGCCCACCGACGTGTGTGGCGGGCCTGAAGGCCTGCGCTACGTACCCGATCGGGAATTTGCAACGCGCTCCAGGCCGCACCCGATACCAAAGTCTGATGGACAACTGCGCTTCGCGCGCGCATGCTTCGTAGCGCACACGTGGCGTGATCTCGATCCATTCACCACCGAACACGGAGTTCACCATGAACACTCAGACAACCCATGAAGACGTCACCGATATCCGCACCGCCGCCACGACCGATCTGAAGCTCGAAGTCGTCGTCATTCCAGTGTCCGACGTCGATCGCGCCCGGCGCTTCTACGAGAGCCTGGGGTGGCGCCTGGACGCCGATTTCGCGAGCGGTGACGATTGGCGGCTGGTGCAGATGACTCCTCCCGGCTCGCCGTGCTCCGTCATGTTCGGCAAGGGGTTCACGCCCGCCGCGCCCGGATCGGTGCAGGGAACGTTCCTCGTGGTCGATGACCTGGAGGCGGCGCGCGCCACGCTGAGTGGACTTGGCGTCGACGTGAGCGAGGTGTTCCATTTCCAAGGCGGCCTCCTGACGGTTGGGAACAACGGACGCAGGCCCGGACCCGATCCGGAAGGGCGCTCGTACTTCTCTTTCGCCTCATTCAGTGATCCGGACGGCAACGGCTGGCTGCTTCAAGAGGTCACGTCGCGGCTTCCTGGACGGGGGCTCAGCTCGGACGTTGTGACGCTGACCGAGCTTCTGCGCGAAACAGAACAGCGCCACGGCGGGTACGAGTCGACCGGTCCGAAGCACCACTGGTCGGAGTGGTACGCCGCATACATCGTTGCGCGCGAGCGCGGGCGAACTCCCGACGATGCGGCGACAGATGCCGCGCTCAACGTGGAACGCAGCCGCGATCGCGTCCCGGGATAGTGGGGCATGCGACCTGGCTCACCTTCCGGTCGCCCGAGCACGCGATCTGTTCCCGCCTGACTCCCCAGCCGATGCGCTCGAGCCGGTCCGGACCGTCACGTACCAAGACCGACACGCCCGCCGGAACGGGCGTGTCGATCGGTTCGGATGCGGAAGAGTCGAAATGGGGGCTGTGACCGTCGGACGGATCGCGCGTACTTACAGTGCGGTCTCAGGTGGCCGCGCCGGCGCGCCGGGGCAGCTTCCAGCCAGGACGCGGGAAGTGGCAGGTATAGCCCTGCGGGTAGCGTTCGAGATAGTCCTGGTGCTCCGGCTCGGCCTCCCAGAATTCGCCGGCGGCTGAGACCGCCGTCACAACGCGGCCTGGCCACAAGCCGGAGGCGTTGACATCGTCGATTGCCTGGAGTGCCTCGTCACGCTGCGCCTCGGAAACATAGAAGATCTCCGAGCGATACGAGGTTCCGGCATCGTTGCCTTGGCGATTCACCGTGGTCGGATCGTGAATCTGGAAGAAGAATTCCAGAAGGTCGCGATAGCTGATACGTGTTGGGTCGAACTCGATCTCGATGGCCTCGGCGTGAGAGCCATGGTTGCGATAGGTCGCGTTCGGCACATCCCCGCCCGTGTATCCGACACGTGTGCTGACTACGCCTGGCAGCTTGCGGATCAGGTCCTGCATGCCCCAGAAGCAACCGCCGGCAAGCACGGCACGTTCAAGCTTGCTTGTCATGATGCGTCCTCTCTTCCACGACGTGGACGTGGAGGTTGACGGCGTCGAGCACACCCTGTTTGGGCTTCAGCGGCCACGGTTGGGCAGTCGCCTCGCGTGGATGGCGATTCACGAGTCGATTACAGCAGAAGCGTAGGCGCGGGTCCAGACGTCAGATCACGGTTCCCGCGGCGGACGAAGGTTAGAACCCTTGGCACTGCCATGCACTGGAAGTGGGCGCCGCGGCTGCGAGCCGTTCCCAGAGGTTCGTGGCCTCCAGTTGCGCGACTGTGTAGTAGGTGCTGTAGGTCTCGTACACCGTGCCGCTCGCGTGATCCGTGCCATCCAACACGTCGGCGCAGTACTTGCCGACCAGATGGTCGCTCAAATACGAGACGGACAGTTCCACCGGGCGGCGTCCAACATTGTCACAGGACGTCTGCTGATCGCCGGTTTCGAACCAGTTCTTCCAGGTTCTTCGCGGAGATCAGCAGATACAGCGCCGGAAAGCTTGCCTCCGACAAGTCGGTGTACGGATCGTCACCGTGACTCAGATACAGGTTCTCGGCGACAAACCCAGGCAAGCCTTTCGTCGGTGTCCAGTCGAGCTGGAGATGCTATAACTCTCGGCGAGCGAGGCAACCATGGACGTCCCCAGGGGAATCGTCGCCGGCTGTTATCTGTTGGTCGCGTCGGTGGCGGTTGCCTGGTCGGCGCAAAGCACCGACGCACCAGCTTCACTGATTCAGGCCATCCAGCGGGCGGACACGGCCGCCGTGTCTCGACTGCTGACGAGCGGCGTCGATCCCAACGTGAAAGACACGGACGGCGTTCCGGCGGTGATGGTCGCCGCGCTCTTTGCCGACACCGCCTGCGTCGAGCTGCTGCTGAAGCGAGGCGCCGATCCAAATCAGGCCGACACGGCAGGCGCCACGGCGCTGCTGTGGGCGATCCCGGATCGGGAAAAAGTCCGCCTGCTCGTCGAGCACGGGGCCAACGTCAACGCGCAATCGTCGAGCTCGGGCCGCACACCGCTGCTGGTTGCGGCCGGATACCCCGGGACGGTGGATCTGATTGAGTTCCTCATCGGTCGTGGCGCCGACCTCCACGCCAAAGACGCGGCGGGTTTCACCGCGCTCCCCCTGGCCATGCTCAACGCCGACGTCGATGTCCTGCGTTTTCTCGTCGGCCAGGGACTGAATCCGCTCGCCGAGATGCCGCCGGTGGCGCAGGCGGCGGTGTTCGCGCGCGCGCGCCCCGCGGTCATCGACTTTGTGATGGCGCGAGGTTTCAGGATTCCCAAGGACCTCCTGCTCCGCGCGTCGAACTGGCAACGTCCCGAGTTGATCAAGCGCTGGATCGAGCAGGGAGCGGACGCCAATGCGCGCGGCGGTCTGTACGGTCTCACGCCGCTGCTGACCGCGAGCGCTTCGGAACATGCCGGCGCGGAGACGCTGCGGGTGTTGCTCGACCATGGCGCCGACCCGAACGTGCCGGACTCCGAAGGGGAGAAACCACTCGATTGGGCGACCTACAGAGGCGACACCGCCAGGATTGCCGTGCTTGAAGCGCGAGGCGCGACTCGAGGTCAGGGACCGCGGCGGCAGGACGTTCCTCCCGCCGCAGCAGGCGGGATCGGCAACCCGCGAGCCTCGGTGGAGCGGAGCACCTCGCTGCTGCTCAAGTCGTCGTCGGGGATCTTCGAGGGGCGGCGCTGCTACACCTGTCATCACAACACAGTGCCCGCTGAAGCGGCTGCGCTCGCCAGGCGCAAGGGCATTGCGATCTCCGAAGAGCTCGCGAAGAAGAACGTGCAGGACATCTACGCGGTGCTGCGGCAGGCGGCTGCCCCGGCGATGCAGGGGCAGTCGACCGTTCCAGGCCGCATCGCCATCACCGTCGGATACGGCCTGATGGCGCTCGCGGCGGAACAGCACCCGGCCGACACCGTGACGGCCGCCATGACACATTGGATGCTGTCCACGCAGATGCCCGATGGCAGCTGGCTGGGTAACGGCGTCAGCCGGCCGCCGATCGAATCCAGCACGGTCAGCCACACCGCGATCGCGGTGCGAGGGTTGACGCTCTACCCCATCTCATCGCGCGCGCCGCAGATCGATCGCGCGCTCGCGAAAGCGCGCGAGTGGCTCTTGTCGGCCGAGACGCCGAATGCCGAAGATCGTGCGATGCGCCTCCTCGGATTGGTGTGGACGAAGGCACCAGAGTCGGCGGTCAACGCCGCGGTTCAAGAGATCGTGCGGCGACAGGCGCCAGCGGGAGGCTGGTCACAACTGGATCAGTTGGAGGCGGACGCGTACGCGAGCGGCCTCTCGCTGGTTGCCCTACACCACGCAGGAATGGCTGTCACCGACGACGTCTACCGGAGAGGCGTGACCTTCCTGCTGCGCACTCAATATCCAGACGGATCGTGGTTGGTTCGGACGAGAGCGTTCCCCGTCCAGCCGTACTTCGAAAGCGGCTTCCCCTTCGGCCGGCACCAGTGGATTTCAGCGGCCGGAACAGGGTGGGCGGCACAGGCCATTGCGCTGACGCTTCCCGACAGCGACCGCTCTGCACGCCGCGACTGAGCATCGCGTCGACGGTGGTCTCCCACCGCGCGGAACGAACCGCGGATTCCGCAACTCGAATCAACACGCTTGCTCATCCGGGACCGCGCTCGCCAGGTGCCGACGCCGCTGCCAAGTGCCGTAACTTGTCCGGATTGCGCACCACGTACAGCGCCCGAATGACGTCGCCCTCGATCTCGAACGCCGCGGTCTGCACCGGTCCCTCGGAACTGTCCACGATGGCACCGGGCAGCCCGTTGATGGTCGCAAAGCGCAGCCTGAAGTCGTCGCGCCACCCCGCATCGTCGCGTTTGCGCGTCACGTCAACCAGGAACTGCGCCACGCGATCGGCGCCTTCGATCACGTTCAGCGCCGCTCGCACCTTGCCGCCGCCGTCCGTCACGACGCGCACGTCGCTCGCGAGCAGCTTGGTCAGCGCATCGAGATCGCCAGACCGGGCTGCCACCACGAATGCGGACATGAGCTGCGCATGCTTCGCGTGGATCTCCCCCGAAGGCGCCGGCGCCACGGTGACGCCACGCGGTCGTGTCGCGCGCACGTGCGCCCGGGCGCGGGAGGCAAGCTGCCGGCACGCCGCCTCGCTCCGCTCGAGTGCCGAGGCCACTTCGCTGAACGAGAAATCGA
>DAINCF010000213.1:0-11323 GCA_036732565.1 Vicinamibacterales bacterium | reverse complement strand
GAGGGCCGGCTGCTGGCGCTCGACGAGCCGGGCCGTTTGCGCGCCAGCCTACCTGGGACCCTGTTCGAGCTGCTCGTGCCAGACCCGCGCGAGGCCGTGCGCGCGCTCCAGTCGAAGGCCGGCATCTCCGACGCGCAGGTCTTCGGCGAGCGGCTCCACGTGTGGGTCGACCCGGCGGCGCCGAATCCGGACGAGCACATCCAACACGTCGTGCGCGTCGCCGGCCTCCAGCCGTCCAGCGTTCGTCCGATTCTTCCCTCCCTCGAGGACGTGTTCATTGCCTACTTGCGGGGTCCCCAGCGCGGCACCCGCGCTGGGGTGCCTTTGGCGGAGGCACGCCGCACCGAGGTCGTGAGGCAGACGTCATGACAGCCCTCTCGCGATTCATGCTCATCGTTCTTCTGTCGGCTCTCGTGCCGTGCACGGCCCGGGCGCAGGAAGTGCGTCTGACACTGGCCGACGCGGTGTCGCGCGCGACCGAGACGAGTCACCGGCTGGCCGAAGCGCGCGCGCGGCAGGAAGGCGCGGAGGCCACCGTTCGTGTGCGCCATGCCGCCGATCAACCAACGGTGTCGGTGAACGGCGGCTACTCGCGCACCAATCACGTCGATGTGTTCGGCATCCCCCAACCCGACGGCAACCTGCGTGTCGTCTATCCGGATATCCCCGACAACTACCGTGCGCGCGTCGAGATGCAGTGGCCGATCTACACCGGCGGCCGAGCGGACGCTCTGGAGCGCGCGGCGCGTGCCGAAGCCGGCGCCACAAGTTCAGACCTGCGGGCTGCACAAGCCGATCTTCGTCTGGAGGTCGTGCGTGCGTACTGGGCACTCGTGACGGCGACCGAGGCCGTGCGCGTGCTCGAGGAGGCGCTCACGCGCGCCGACGCCCATCTTCGCGACGTCCGCAGCCAGTTCGACGTGGGGTTGCTTCCGCCGAATGACGTGCTCAGCGTCGAAGCCCAACGCTCGCGCGAAGAGATGCAGGTGATCGAGGCACGCAACCAGCGCGAGGCGAGCCTGACCGACCTGCGACGGCTGACCGGCCTCGCGCCTGACGCCTCGATCGTGCCGGTCGAGAATCTGGAGGCGCCGACGGCTTCGGCCAGGGCCGATCCGGCGGTGATGGTGAGCGAAGCGCTGAAGGCGCGGCCCGAGCGCCAGGCCATGGAGCAAAGGATCGCCGGCACGCAGGACTTCGTCCGCGCCGCGGAGGCGGGCCGCTTGCCGAGCATCGCGCTCGTGGGCGGTGTCGACTACGCCAACCCCAACCCCCGCATCTTCCCACGGCAGGACAAGTGGAATGACTCGTGGGACGTCGGTATCAACGTGAGTTGGTCCCTCTGGGACGCCGGCCGAACGAAGGCAGAAGTCGCCGAAGCGGCGGCGGCCCAGACGGCCGCGCGCGAGCGGCTGGCCGAATTCGATCTCGTCACGAGTGCGGATGTCCGGCAGCGTCTGCTCGACCTGGATTCCAGCCGCGCCGTCGTGCGCGCATCGGCCGATGCGGTGCGCAGCGCGACCGAAGCCAGACGCGTGGTGACCGAGCGCTTCAACGTTGGCGTTGCCACCAGCACCGAAGTGCTCGATGCGCAAGTGGCGTTGCTGCAGTCGGAGCTGGATCGTACCCGCGCGCTGGCGGGTGTCCGTCTCTCCGAAGCACGGTTGGATCGTGCACTGGGGCGTGAATGATGCTCGCCATCGACGTCCAGCATCTGACGCGGCGGTTCGGCGCCTTCACCGCGGTGAACGATGTGTCGTTCAGCGTGCGCGAAGGCGAAGTGTTCGGGTTTCTGGGCTCGAACGGCGCCGGCAAATCCACGACCATCCGCATGATGTGCGGCCTGCTGAAGCCCACCTCCGGCACGGCCATCATCGGCGGCGTCGACGTCGGCAAGGATCCCGAGGCGGTGAAACGCCACATCGGGTACATGTCGCAGCGGTTCTCCCTCTACGAGCAGCTGACGGTCGACCAGAACATCCGCTTCTTCGGCGGCGTGTATGGCCTTGCCGGGGAACGGCTCGAATCGCGACGGGCGTTCGTGCTGGAGATGGCCGGCCTCAAGGGCCGCGAATCGATGCTGGCGCGGCAGTTGCCGGGTGGGTGGCGCCAACGGCTCGCCCTCGGATGCGCCATCCTGCACGAGCCGCGCATCGTCTTTCTGGACGAGCCGACCGGTGGGGTGGATCCACTGTCGCGGCGCCAGTTCTGGGAGTTGATCGCCGATCTCGCGCGCCATGGCGTCACGGTGCTGGTGACGACGCACTATCTGGACGAAGCTGAGCACTGCCACCGCATAGCCATCATCCAAGGTGGGAAGCTTGCGGCGCTCGGCACCACGAGCGAGCTCAAACAGATGTTCGCCGACCGCCCCATCGTCGAGGTGGTGGGTGAGCAGCCCGTCGCGTTGATGGATGCGCTGGATCGACTCCCTGAAGTCGAGAAGACGAGCATCTTCGGCACGGCCGTGCACGCGGTGTTGAAGCGACGCGATATCGATCCGGAAGCGCTCGTTGCCAGGTTGCGGGCGCAGGGGCTGACGGTGCGGTCGCTCCAGACAGTCGCTCCGTCGTTGGAAGACGTGTTCCTGGACGTCGCGGAACGCGTGGCGCCCGCCATGAGCTGAGCCTGTTGTGAGCGCAGTCGAAGGATCATGACGAATCGAGCCCTGGCCGTCGCCCGTAAGGAGTTTCGGCAGATCGCCCGCGATCGTCGTACGCTGCTCATCCTGCTGTTGTTGCCGGCGATGCTGCTCCTGCTCTACGGGTATGCGCTCAATTTCGATATCCGCAACGTGCGCCTGGCCATCAACGATCGCGATGGCACACCCGCGAGCCGCGATCTCATTTCTGCGTTCACCAATTCTGGATATTTCACGCCGGTTGCCGTCGTGCAGTCGCCGCAGGCCATCGATCGACTGATCGATCGCGGTGAGGCGCGCGCCGCCCTCGTCATCCCGGACGGCTTCGGTCGCGACGTCACCAACCGCAGGCCGACGACGGTGCAAGTGATTATCGACGGCGACAACTCGAACACGGCGACGACGGTCATGGGCTATGCGCAGGCGATTGTGGCCGAGGCGTCGGTCTCGCTCGATCCCATGGTTCGCGTGCGCGCTGGGGGCGCGCCCCTGCTGACGCTGGAGCCGCGTGTCTGGTACAACCCGGAGCTCCGCAGCACGCTCTTTCTCGTGCCCGGCCTGATCGCATTCATCGCGATGATCACGGCGGTGGTGTCCACGGCCCTCTCCGTCGTGCGCGAGAAGGAACGCGCGACGATGGAGCAGGTCCGGATGTCGCCGATCGGTCCGGTGTCGTTCGTGCTCGGCAAGACCGTTCCGTATCTCTTCCTGTCGTTTCTGTCTGCCATGCTAGTCATCTTCGCGGCGATGGCGCTGTTCGACCTCGAGGTCCGTGGGTCGTGGCTGTTGCTGTGCCTGTCGATCGTCATCTTTCTGATCGGCGCGCTCGGCCAAGGGCTCCTGATCTCGACGATCGCCGATACCCAGCAGGTCGCGTTTCAGGTCGCGCTGCTCTCGTCGTTTCTCCCGACGTTCATCCTCTCGGGTTTCGTGTTCCCGATCTCCAGCATGCCGACGGCGATTCAGGTCGTAACCCACGTCGTGCCTGCCAGGTACTTCATCGTTGCCCTGCGATCGGTGGTGTTGAAGGGTGTCGGGTTGGACGCGTTCTGGCCCGAACTGGTGGCGTTGGTGATCTTCGCGACGGTGATGCTGGGCCTGGCCTCGCTGCGCCTGTCGCGTGAGTGGAGGTAGGGGCGGTTCGCGAACCGCCCTACGATTGCCCATGAATCGATTGCTGCACGTCATGTGGAAGGAGCTGCTCGAGCTCAAGGCCGATCCCCGGTTGTTCGGCATCGTGATCATCGCGCCGATCTTCCAGCTGGGCATCCTTGGCTACGCGGCGACCACCGATGTCAAGGACGTGCCCGTGGTCATCGTCGACGCGGATCGATCCACCGAAAGCCGCGACCTCGTATCCCGGTTCGAGGCATCGAGCAACTTCAAGATCGTCGCGATGCTGGGATCGACAGAGGACATCGATCCGTGGCTCGAGCGGGGCGCGGCCTGGCTGGCGCTGTCGATTCCGCCCGACTTCGGGACGAACATCGGGCAGGCGACGCCGGTCACGCTCCAGGTCGTGGCCGACGGATCGGACTCGAACTCGACCAACGTGGCGCTCGGCTACACACGGGCGCTGGTCGCCGGCTACGCGCAGGATCTGATGAGCGCCCGATCCTTCGACTCCGCTCAGGCGGTGCCGCTCGTCAACGCGGAGATTCGCGTCTGGTTCAATCCGGAACTGGAGAGCCGGTTCTTCATGATTCCCGGGATCGTCGCGCTCCTGTTGCTGGTCGTCACGACGAACTTGTCGGCGATGGCCATCGTTCGCGAGCGTGAGGTCGGCACGCTCGAACAACTGAACGTCACGCCGATCGCGCGATGGGAGCTCATCCTCGGCAAGCTGCTGCCGTACGGGCTGATCGGCATGATCGACGTCGTCCTCGTCCTCATCGTCGCGCTGTACTGGTTCGAAGTGCCGTTGCGCGGCAGTCTGCCGCTGCTGTTCGGCATGAGCTTCGTGTATCTGCTCACGACGCTTGGCTTGGGCCTGTTCGTGTCGACGATCTCGAACACGCAGCAGCAGGCGATGATGACGACCACGTTCTTCTTCATGCTGCCGATGGTGTATCTGTCGGGCTTCATCTTCCCGATCGAGAACATGCCGTGGTGGATTCAGCCGCTCACGTATCTGATCCCGCTGCGCTACTTTCTCGTGATCCTGCGTGATCTGTTTCTCAAGGGAGTCGGGCTGGAGACGTTCTGGCCGCAAGCGCTGGCGCTGCTGGGTTGGGGCGTCGCGATTCTCGCGCTCGCCACGCTTCGCTCGAGCAAACGCCTTGGATAGTCTGGGTCTCGGCACGACTGCAGAAAGCGTTTGCTGAATTACCGTTGGGTACGTAGCGCAGGCCTGAAGGCCTGCCAAAGATCGATCGTAAGTACGCTCGCGTCGTGAGAGCAGGCCTAAAGGCCTGCGCTACGTACATTTATTGCACGGACCCGTCACTCATGAGAGCCCGCGGGCGGCGCGAACGCCTTCCTGCTCGTCGACCTTGCTCAGTAGGAACGCGCCGGCGGCGAAGAACGCGATGATGAACAGGACGGCGCTGCGGCTCGAGCCGGTGAGCATCACGCTGAGCGCGAAGATCGGCGGGCCGAGGATGGTCGCGAAGCGCTCGGCCACGGCGAAGAAGCCGAAGAACTCCGAGGCGCGGTTTGCCGGGACGAGGCGCGCGAAGAGGGCGCGGCTCAACGCCTGTGCGCCGCCTTGCACCGTGCCCACCAGTCCGGCCAGCAGGAAGAAGTGCGTGACCGTCGTCATGAAGTAGCCGAGGGTCGCGGCCAGCGTGTAGACGGCCAGCGCGATGAAGATCGCGCGGCGCGTGCCAATCCTCGCGCCCAGAGCGCCGAAGAGAAACGCGCACGGGATGCCGATGAATTGGACCAACACGAACGCCGCGATCTGCGAGGTCTGATCGATGCCGATCTCGGCGCCGTAGATCGACGCCATGCGGATGATCGTCTGGATGCCATCCTGGTAGAGCAGCATCGAGAAGAACAGCAGGGAGGCTTGCCGGTACTTGCGGATTTCACGAAACGTGTCGATCAGGCGCGCGAAGGCGGCAACGAGCGCATTGCGCCCCGGCGCCTCATCCGCGTCGAGTTGACGCCGTGGCTCGGGTACCCGGCGGAAGAGCGGGACGGAGAAGACGAGCCACCACACCGCGACGCTGACGAACGTCGCTTTCGTGGCCGCCGCCGTGTCTGCGAAGCCGAAGGTCGTGGGCGACAGAATCCAGGCGAGGTTGACGAGCAACAGCAGGCCGCCGCCGAGATAGCCCAGCGCGTAGCTGGTGGCCGACACGCGATCGGTCTCTTCCGGCCGCGCGACGTGCGGCAGCAGCGAGTCGTAGAAGACGAGCGATCCCGACACGCCGATGTTGCCGATCACGAACAGGATGGATGCCAGCTGCCAGTTACCGCGCTGGATCAACGCCATCGCCAGGCACGCGACCACGCCCGGGACCATGAACATCGCCAGCAGGCGCTTGCGCACGCCGCGGTAGTCGCCGAGCGCGCCCAGCAGCGGCGACACGACGGCGACGATGCCGACCGAGAGCGTGGTGATCGCGGCGAAGCGCGCGGTAGCCTGCGCCGGCTCGAGGCCGGCGGCCGCATACGAGGAAAAGAACGCGGGGAAGACGGCGGTGATGACCGTCGTGAAGTACGCCGAGTTGGCCCAGTCGTACCAGGCCCACGCCCGTTGTTCGGGCGTCCTCAGGCCCAAGCGGGCCAGCAACCGAGCAGTCACGCAGCCGACAGCATACCAAGGCCTCGCGACGCTCGGACGGCGCACTCGCTTCGCTCGCACGAAGGCCTCGCGCCTGCGGCGCTCGGAAGGCCACTCGCTGCGCTCGTGGAGGGTAAGAACCGCTGTTCCTTCCTAGCGCCGTGGGCGCGAGGCCATCCGAGCGTCGCGAGGCCTACTTAGCGATGGTCACTGAGCCGCTGAAGGTCTTCAAGCGGAAGTCGGTCATGCCGCCGCCGTTCAACTGACCGCGGAAGTTGCGGCGACTGTTCGATTGCATGGTGACGGGAAGGCTGCTGTCGAACCGACCCGAAAAGCTGTTGAACGAGAGGTCGCCGCGTGCGGTTTCGGGCAGGGCGAGGCGCACATCGCCGCTGAAGGTGTCGATCTGGACCGCATCGCCGTCTTTCCAGGTCGCCGCCCGAACCTCCACGTGGCCGCTGAACGATTTGACGCGCGTGGGGCCGGCAACACTGGTCAGGCGGATATCGCCCGAGAAGCCGTCGACCACATGCGATCCGGCCACGCCGTCGATTGTGACCAGTGCGCTGAACGACTTGATCTCCAGCGTCGTCTGCCGCGGTACGCGGATCTCGAAGTCGGTCTCCACCACGTTGTCGTTGCGGCGCCGCACGCGTTGCTGGTTGGCATCGATGCTGATCAGCGTGCCCGATTGCTGGATGTCCAGCGCGATGTCCTGCAGTCGATCGCGCGTCGCCCTCCGGACCGCGTGAATGACCACCTGATCGCCGTCCGCGCCGGTAATCCGTAGGCGCCCCGAGAACGTCTTGAGCCGGAGCGTGCTGCCCGGCGCCGCGGTCAGCGTGCGATCCACGGTTTCGGTCTCCGTCTGGGCGACCGCCGGGGAGGTCAGTGAGAAGGTCAACAGCAAAGCGGCGAACGGCGGCAACACACGGGCTTGCCTGGCCGCAGCGGCGAAGTCGCGAAGGCTGGCCATACGCGTCACCTCGCCGTAAGTAGACGGGAAAAGCGAGCCGGAAGTTGCCCGCGCCTCCGAGCGGCGAAGCCGCGAGGCCTTCGGTATAGTCTGTCCGCATGATGACTCAGGCGACGCGGGCGCTCGGCATCCTGATGCTGGTGACGCTCGGCCCCGGGACGGCGACGCGGGCTCAGGTCGTGGCCGAGCCGACCGCGCCGGCCGCGATCACGACCGGACTCGAATCCGCGTTCCCGGAGATCCAGCGGATCGCCGAGGGTTTCGTCCGGCGTGCCCACGTTCCCGGCGCCGCCGTCGGCGTGATCGTCAACGGGCAATTGGTGTTCGCCACCGGCATCGGCGTGCGCGACCGCGCGGCCAACGCGCCGGCCACGCCGGAGTCGATCTTTCGCATCGCCTCGATGACGAAGAGCTTCACGGCCGCCGCCATCCTTCAGCTCCGAGACGAAGGCCGGGTATCGCTCGACGATCCGGCTGAGAAGTACGTCCCGGAACTGAAGACGCTCACGTACCCGACGTCGGACTCACCGCGAATCACCGTGCGGCATCTGCTGTCGCATGCCGAGGGCTTTCCCGAGGACAACCCGTGGGGCGACCGTCAGCTCGCGCGCACCGATGGATTGATGAGTGACTGGATGCGCAACGGCATTCCGTTCTCGAACGCGCCCGGCACCGCATACGAGTACTCGAACTACGGCTTCGCGATCCTCGGACAGATTGTGGCGCGCGTCTCCGGCCAGCCGTACGCCCGCTACCTCCAATCGAAGATCCTCGAGCCGTTGGGCATGACGTCGACGATGCTCGACGTGAGCGCCGTGCCCAGGGATCGCCTCGCGAAGGGTTATCGCTGGATCGGCACGACATGGGAGGAGGAGGAGCTGCTGCCGCATGGATCGTTCGGCGCCATGGGCGGCTTGTGGACGTCCACCCACGACCTCGCGAAGTGGGTCGCGTTTCTCCTCGACGGCTTTCCGCCACGCAACGACCTCGAGCGCGGCCCGCTCACGCGGGCCTCGGTGCGGGAGATGCAACAGGTCTGGCGATCGATTCGCGGCACGGCCCTGCAGCCCACCATCGACGCGACCCCAGTCCTGAACGCCGGCGGTTACGGATACGGTCTCCGCATCGCGCAGACCTGCGCGTTCGGCCAGGTCGTCGCGCACGGCGGCGGACTGCCCGGGTACGGCTCGCAGATGCAATGGCTTCCCGAGTACGGCGTCGGCCTCATTGCCATGGGCAACGTCACCTACACGGGCTGGGGTGGCGCGTTCAACGAGATGTGGAACGCCCTGGGGAAGACCGGTGCGCTGAAAGCCCGTAAAGCGGCGCCATCACAGTCCCTGCTCACTCAGCACAAGGTGATCTCCGATCTGATCGTGCGCTGGGACGATCAGGTGGCCGCGAACATGGCGGCCGACAACCTGTTCATGGACGAATCCGCCGCGGCACGAAAGGCGCGGTTGCAGCAATTGGCCGGCACCCACGGCACATGCCGGTCGGGCGAGCCCATCGATGTCGAGAATGCGCTCCGCGGCACGTGGCGCATGCCCTGCGATCGTGGCTGGCTCGATGTCTCGATGACCCTCGCGCCGACGATGCCACCAAAGGTGCAGTATCTGTCCGTCGCATCGGTCTTGCCTCCGGGACCGTCGCTGTCGTCGGCGGCGTCGACGATTGCGTCCCTCATTTCCTCGTGGGACGATGCGCGGGCGAAGGCCGTGGCGGGCGAGGGCGTTGACCTCGCGCGACTCCAGCGGCAGACGGAGCTCGCCCGTGCTCAGTATGGCGCCTGTCGAGTGGGCCAGCACATCTCCGGCGACGGCACCACGCGTACAACCGTTCGCTTGACGTGCGACCGCGGCACCATGCTGTCGACGCTTATGATGGATGCCGGGTCGAGTCGCCTCACTCAGGCGACGCTGGCGCCGGCGGTCGAAGGCGTCTGCGCGGCAAGATAAGAACACGCTGGCCTGGGACTTGGGACCTGTGGCCCGCAAACCGCCTGGAGGTTCAGATGGGTCTGCTCGCGCGACTGCTGGGAAACGCGTCGGAAGCCGACGTCGAAGACGTCGAACGCGATCTCGATCAGATTCTTGCCGAAGGCGAGTCGGTGGAGCGCGCGTTCGCGCTCGTGCGCGACTTGTTCATCTTCACCGACCGCCGCTTCATCATGGTCGACAAGCAGGGGATGACCGGCGTCAAGACCGAGTATCACTCCATCCCCTACAAGGCGATCTCGCACTTCTCCGTCGAGACCGCCGGCGTGATGGACATGGAATCCGAACTGAAGATCTGGATTTCGAGCGGCGCGACGCCGATCCAGAAGACCTTCAGGCGCGGCAAAGCGATCTTCGAGGTGCAGCAGGCGCTGGCCACCTACTGCAAATGAATCAGGAGAGACGTTCCGGCCGAAGCTGACCGAGCTCGCAGGCGACGCGCTCGAGCGTGCTGAACGCCGCTTCGAGCTGAAGCACATCGTCTGCCGAATAGGGCGGCAGCGCGCGGGGCTCGAACCACGTCCGCGACTGCTCGATGGCCACCCACGCGCTGAGCCCGCCGCACGCGACGTGCACGCGCCAGCCGCGCTTGCTGAGGTCCTCCATCGACGCCACGAGTCTGGGAAGCGCGGCGAGCGGTGGCGCGTCCGGCGTGGCATCCACGTAATAGTGCCCTTGCAGCGCGGCGACCTCGACGAGCCGATACCCATCCATCGCCGGCCGGCGCCAGGCCTTGTCGGCCTGCTGATGACAGAAACGGATGTTCCCCGGCATCGACCACGGCAGCCTGAGGTGCGCGAGGAAGCCGATGAGCAGGATCCGCATGTACTGCCGCTCGCCCTCGCCCGTCGCGGAGACCTCGTGCATCTCGAACGGCAGATCGTGGGCGAGCCCGCCGATGCGGGTCGTGGTGTCGAACCGTGTGAGCGGAATTCGCTGGAAGAGGTTGGACGCGAAGAGCTCGTCGCGGGTCAACCATGACTCGGCGTCGTAGGTCCAGCCCGGCCGCAGTTGCTCGACGACCGGCTGCGCGAGCTCGCTGGCAAACCGTTGCCGCAACTGTTCGGATTCAAACCGCGCGTGTCGGCGCAGCAAGCGAAACCGCGTCATGCGCTGGGCATCTCGCTGGATGGCCTGCGCGTTCGCCGCCAAGGTCGAATCGAAGAACTGTCGCAGATGAGCTTCTTGCATTCAGAACGGCTGAGCGCAGAGTAGCAGACGGTCTCCGATCGCGACCCGCGATACAGCTCATCAGCAGCAACTAAACCGAGAGATTCTGTGCATTTCGGGTCCACTAGTGGAGAGTATCAACAGAATTACTACCATCTACCGAGAGCTCGGGGAGGAGTTTCCCGGCCGTTCCTACGGAACGGCCGGCGGTGATCTCGACGGTACATCCCACTAGATGCATCTACGAATCTGTGTAAGCTGGCAATCATGAAGGCCGCGAAGTCGCCCGCGAAGATTGCCGCGGGCATGATCCTGTTTCGACGCACATCGGCATCGGTCGAGGTGCTGCTGGTGCATCCTGGCGGTCCCTTCTGGGCCAACAAGGATCTCGGCGTGTGGTCGATCCCGAAAGGGCAGCCCGAAGACGGAGAGGAATTGCTGGACGCAGCCAGGCGCGAGTTGACCGAAGAGACGGGCGCACGGGCGGAGGGTGACCTCGTGTCGCTGTCGTCCGTGAAGCAGCCGGGCGGCAAGACCGTTCACGCGTGGGCGGTGGAAGGCGACTTCGATCTCGCGCAGCTGAAGAGCAGCACGTTCTCGATGGAATGGCCGAGAGGCTCCGGCCGCAAGCAAACGTATCCGGAAGTCGATCGCGCCGAGTGGTTCTCGCTGCCCGACGCGCGACGCCGACTTCTGCCGGGGCAGGTGCCGCTGCTCGATCGGCTGGAACGCCTACTTGAGACGTTGGCGACTCGAGACCCGAGACCTGTGACCTGAGGCTCGTGTAGGGGCGGTTCGCGAACCGCCCC
>DAINCF010000212.1:0-11436 GCA_036732565.1 Vicinamibacterales bacterium | reverse complement strand
ATCAGCGTCACGCGGTCTGTGAGGTATCGTTTAAGCACACCGCCGTAGTTGACGAACGGCAGCGAGACCAGGAACCGCCCGAACAGCGACGAGCGGAACGCCACGAGCGGCAGCACGCCCGACGTGACGCCATCGCGCTCCGCCATCAGGTAGGTCGTGCGGTGGCCGAAGACGCGCTCGAAGACGCCGCGCCAGGCCCACAAGTGGTACCCGGTCGCGTCGGGATGCTGCTCGATGAACGCGTCCCAGCGGACGACGTCCGACGCCTCGTGCACCGTCACGGGCGTTCGAATCACGGGGGCAATTGCATCGGACACAGGCATCGTCAGACTTTCAGCGGGACAGGGCGAGCGCCGGGACCGATGCCGCCTCCGAGACCGGAAGCGCCGCGATCAGCTCGCGAATGGGACCAAAGCGAAAGTCCCTCAGGAGCGTGCGGAGGCGCGACTCGGTTCGATGCAGGTTGCGATAGTGACGGAAGCGCGCGACCGCCCCGGCCGGCAGGCGCGGCTGATCCGGATCGATCTCCCAGGGGTGAAGGTAGAACACGGCGGGCCGCTGTTCGACGCGATTCACGCGGGCGATGCCCCAGCGCGTCCATCCGTAAGGCAGCAGGCGGAAATAGCCGCCGCCGCCGATCGGGAGGTTCATGCCGGCGATCCGGACCGTCGACCCCGGCACTTCCAGCAGCGATCCACCCTCACGCTGCACGACGTAGGGGTGACGCGGCGCCGAGGGAATGCCGTAGCGATCGTGGTGGATCGGGTAGACGCTGGAGTCGTAGCGATAGCCCTCGTCGATCAGCACGTCGAGGGCCCAGAGCGACCGCTCCGTCACCGAGAAGCTCGGGGCACGATAGCCGGCGACGCGGCTGCCGGTCTGGTCCTCCAGCACCGCTTTGGCCCGTCGCACGTCCTCGCGGAACTGCTGCGGCGTCTGGTCGAAGATCAGCCGATGCGCATAGCCGTGCGAAGCGACCTCGTGCCCGGCGGCGGCAATCCGGCGCACCAGATCAGGGAAGCGTTCTCCGACCCAGCCGAGGACGAAAAAGGTGGCGGTGACGCCGGTATCCGTGAAGATCCGTAGCAGGCGGTCCGTGTTGCGCTCGACGCGGCTCTCCCGAGTGGCCCACGACTCCGGCGTCACCATGCGCTCGAAGTTACTGACGTGGAAGTAGTCTTCGACGTCCACCGTCATCGCGTTGAGGACGCTCATGCGCCCCGCCGCAGCACGACGGTCTTGACCGTCTTGAAGATGATGAACATGTCGAGCGCGATCGACAGGTTCTTGATGTAGAAGAGGTCGTACTGCAGCTTCTGCAGGGCATCCTCGACGCTCGCGCCGTAGGTGTAGCAGACCTGCGCCCATCCCGTCAGCCCTGGCTTCACGACGTGCCGCTGACCGTAGTACGGGATGTCGCGCGTCAAGTTCTGCACGAATTCCGGCCGCTCGGGGCGCGGTCCCACCATGCTCATGTCGCCGATGAGCACGTTCCACAACTGGGGAATCTCGTCCAACCGCGACTTGCGCAGGAATCGGCCGATGGGCGTGATGCGCGAATCAGCCGCGCCCTTCGACCACACGGCCCCGGTCCCCTTCTCGGCGTCCGGCCGCATCGAGCGGAGCTTGCGGATCGTGAAGGGACGGCCGTGCTGACCGACGCGCTGCTGCGAGTAGAAGGTCGGTCCCGGCGACGTGAGCTTCATCAAGCCGGCGATGACCAGCAGGATCGGCGCCGCCAGCAGCAGGCCGACCGCCGCCACGCCGATGTCCACCAGCCGCTTGACGACGATGAGCGTGTGGTTCTTGCGGAAGCCCGCGGAGAAAATGAGCCACGATGGCCGAAGGTTCTCGATCGCGATCTTGCCGGTGTAGCTCTCGTACACCGAGGCGAGGTGATCGAAGCTGACGCCGCGGAGCTTCATCTCGAGCAGCTTGTCCATCGGCAGGCGGCCGCGCGCGTCGGCGAGGCTCACCACGACGCGGTCCACACGCTGATTGCGAACGATCGAAGGGATGTCGTCGATGGTGCCGATGATGCCGGGGTTCAAGAGCGGCTGGCCGACCCGCGACGGATCCGCGTCCACGAACCCGACGATCTCGACGCCAAGCTCGATGCGCCGCTCGTGCAGCTCGCGCGCGAGCGCGACCGCCGCCGGCGTGGTGCCGATCAGCAGCAGCTTCTCTTCGTTGCCGACCTTGCGCGCCATCCACTCGAACAGCAGCCGCCAGCCGACGACCGTGCTGATGACGAGGAACGCCGCGATCAGGAACACGCCGCGGCCGATGATCAGCGCCGGGAACCAGAAGTACAGGACCGCGAGCAGAATCGACGTGGCCGACAGCGATTGCAGCACGCGGACGATCAGATCGCGGCGATCCGCCACCACGCGCAGGTCGTAGAGGTCGGCGAAGTAGAGGCACAACTGGCACACGCCGGCGATCAGCCCCGCCTTCATCAGGCCTTCGGTCGTGCCGATGACCGACCACACTTCTCCAGGGCCCAGTCGGATTGCAGTCGCGATGGCGACCCCGCCGACGATGAGCGTGCTCTCGAAGACGACGAGCGCCGCCGTCCGCGAGGGGAAGCGTGATGATGGGTGGCTGGCCATGACCGGTTATTTGTCGCGGCCGTAATACTCAGCGTAGCCGTACGCCGCGTCGATCTCGTCCGTGCGGACCCCGTTCAACACGACGCCGAGGACGTGTTCCTTACCCAACGTCTGCACCGCGCGATCGACGAGCTCGAACGGCGTATTGCTGGCCGAGATCACGAGAATGGCGCCGTCCACCACGTCTTTGAGCACGGCGGCGTCGGACAGCGCCGCCATCGGCGCGGTGTCGACGATCACCCAGTCGAATGTGCGGCGCGCCTCCGCGATGATCGCGTGCATGCGCGGTGAGGTCAGCACGCCCAGCGGATCGTTGGTGGGCCGGCCCGCGGGCAACAGCGCCAGCCCGGGCGCCAGTTCGAAGGCGCCGGCCAGCTCACCGTTCGGCGCCGGCGAGAGCACGGCTTCCTGCAACCCCCGCTCGACCTGCAGCCCGCAGACTTCGTGCAGGCTCGGTCGGCGCAGGTCCGCGTCGATCAAGAGGACGCGGCGCTTGTACGACCGCGACAGCGTGAGCGCGAGGTTCAGCGAGGTCAGCGTCTTGCCCTCGCCGGGCACCGCGCTGACGACCATCACGGCATTCAGCTGTCGGTCGACCTGCGCCTGATGCAGCTTTGCCGCGAGGCGCCGGTACTGCTCGACCGCCGCGGCTTCCAGCCCGGTCGAGCTCACCAGCCGCTCGATCGTGTCCTCACGAAACCGCGCACCCGGTCCGGGCACGATGGTGACCGTGGGGGCCGCGGGCTTGGCCGGCGCCGCGGGCATGGGACCGCGCGTCGCGATCTCTGTGCTCGGGCTCGCCTCCGGCGCCTCGGGCTCCGGTTCAACACTTACTTCCCACGGACCGACGAACAACTCCGCTTCGGGCGTCCCTTCGGGGACGACGCCAACGCCGGGCGAGGCCTCCTGGTCTTTCCGTGCTCGATTCAACGCTGACTCGATACGACTCATCCACGCACCCAGCTCAAAAGAGAAAACCGCCGAGACTTCCCGTAGGTTGAGAACAGATCCTGGCTCGGCTGCGCCGACGCGGACAGCGCCACCTTCGGGCCGCTGAACCCTGCGGCGGCAGAGATACTCGTGACGGAAGCCACTGCCACGCTGTCATGCTCCGCGCGCGGCGTCGTCACCGGCGCGGCGACCGATGCGGTCTGCGGCTCGGGCTCGGCTGGAGCGCCTGGCGTGGTTGCCACGGTGGCCGGCTCGGCCGCCGCACTGACCAGCGCGTTGCCGGCCGGCTCGGGCTCCACGACGGGCGGATGCGCCGATTCCAGCGCGGTCAGGTTCGGGCGGCGCGGGAGGTCGAACTCTCGGCACACCTCCTCGATGATGTCGCCGCCGATGGGCCGCACGTCGGACGCGTAGCCGCTGAGCAGCGCGTTGTCACAGATCACGTTGATGGTGCGCGGCACGCCGGCGGAGTGCAGGTACACGAGCTCGATGGCGCGCGACGTGAACAGCTCGGCGGGCTTGCCGCCGGCGACACGAATACGCCCGGCGATCATCGCGGCCGTCGACTTGAGATCCAACGGCTTCAAGGCGCAGCGGATCGCGATGCGCTGCTTCAACTGGCGCAGCGACGGATCGTTGAGTCGATCCGCCAGCTCGGGCTGACCCAGGAGCACGACCTGCAGCAGCTTGGCCGACGGCGTCTCGATGTTCGCGAGCAGCCGAATCTCCTCCAGCAGCTCGTGCGGCATGCTCTGCGCCTCGTCGACGATGAGCACCGTGGCCTTGCCGGCGGAGTGCTGACGCTTCAATTGATTCGTCAACTCGCGAATGAGATCCACCTTGCAATCGGCTGTGCTCGGATCGAGCTTGAAGGCTTGTGACAGGAACTTCAAGAACTCGGCCCGCGTGAGCATCGGGTTCGTCAGATAGACGTGCCGGACATCGGACCGCTTGAGTGCGCGAATCGCAGAGCGCACGATCGTGGTCTTTCCGGTCCCAGCTTCTCCCAACACGACGACAATCCCGCGACGGGCGGAGATGCCGTACTGAATGGCCGTCAATGCCTCACGATGAGTCGGTGTGAGGTAGAGATACCGCCAGTTGGGGGTGAGATCGAAGGGCCGCTCGGCCAGCCCGTAATACTTTTCGTACATCGCAAATGCCTACCGCTGCTGCTGCAGCCACTGCATGGCAATCGCGGCCGCGACCGCCAGGGTCAGGACCGCGGCGCTCGCGCTCCACATGATCAGCCGCCGTCGCCGCACGCGCTCGATGGTGTTGGTCATGTGCGGGATCATGGCAAGGACGGGCAGGCCCAATGCCTGCTGTATGTCGATATCGGTCCGGAAGGTCCGATCCCGTAGCTCCAGCAGCAGCACGAAAGCAATCCCTATACCTAACCCACCCGCGACGCCGGCGGCCGCAATCAGCGGTCGATTCGGGCTGAAGGGGCGCTCTGGTCGGTTTGCAGGGTCGAGAATCTTGAATTGCTCGCCAACCTGCCGCTGTTCCAGGTTCGCGGCGACCTGCGAGTCCTGTCGTTTCAAGAGCAAATCTGTATAGACCTTGTTCAAGGTGTCGTAGTCGCGCGTCAGGGCGATCATCTCGGACTCGCGCGTCGGCATGGCGTCGAGCCGCGCCTGATAGGTCGCGATCTGTGATCGGATCCCCGCAATCTGTACGTCCTTTTGCGTGATCTGCCGATTGAGCATGGCGCGCTCGTCGCGCAGCTGAGCCTCCCGGATCGCCACCAGGCTGGGTGGCGGCGCACCCACCGGCTCGGCCGTCTTGGCCTCGACCTTCCGCTCCGCCGCGGCTTTCGTCTCGAGGTCGCGGATGATGCCTTTGAGCCGGATGACGTCGGGATGCTCCGGCTTGAATCGGACCTCGAACGCCCGTAGTTGTTCGCGCGCGACGGCCAGGCGCTCGGAGGCGCTCCGTCCGATCGGCAGACCGTCGGCGTCCGACGCCGTAGGTGCGGCCGTCGGCGTCGGCAGGACGACGGCGCCTGCCTCGATGCGGGCCGGCATGTCCGCCAGCTCACGCTCGACGACGAACAGCCGGTCGCGGTCGCGGGCGATGGAGTCGTTGAGGCCCTGGGCCTGCGACTGCAGTGTCTGCACGGCCTGCATGTTCGACTCGGCCTGTGTGGGCAGTTGCCCCATGTGCGCGCGGCGGTAGGCCTCGAGCTTCTTCTCGTGCCCGACCAGCTTCACCCGCGCCTCTTCGAGCTGGGTCTCGAGAAAGAGATTGGTGCCCTCGGCCACGACCTTCCGATCGCGCGAGTTTTCTTCGATCACGAGCGACGCCAGCCGCTCGGTGACCTTCTGCGCGGTGGCCGGATCCTCGGAGATGTAGCTGACGACGAACGCGTCGCCGCGCACCATGTCGACCCCGACCAGGTGTCGCATGTAGTTGACGACGTCCTCCATCACCATGACCTTGCGCAGGTCCGCGTACAGGTCGAAGTCGAGGATGATGCGCTCGAGCCGCGTGCGGCTGAGAATCTGCTGGCGAATCGACTGAAGCCGATCCTCGATGCGCGACGTCACGGTGGACTTGACGTAGTTCTCCGGCACGCGCTGCGGCACCACGAGGATGACCGTCTCCGAGCGATACTTGTTCGGCAAGTACAACAGCAGCGCCCCGGCGGCAAGCGTCGACGCGATTATCGGTGCGATAATCAGCCACTTGCAGCGCAGCGCAATCTTCAGAATGTCTTCAGGCGTATAGCGCCTTCCCGGAATCATCGCGTCCTCTCTTCGTCGGGGTCCACCGGCGCCCGCCGGCGATTACCCCACAGCCCCGTGCCAATCGAAAAGCCGAACCGCACGCCGTGGCGCCGCGATCCGGCGAGCCGCGCGTCGGCGAGCGCCACATCGCGCTCGAAGTCGGCGTCGAACAGGAAGTACTCGGCGTAGACCGCCAGCGGCGTGAACAACGCGTAGCGGAAGCTCGCCGCGGTCGACGCGATGGTGTAGCGGTTGTCCTGGCTCGCGCTGGCGCTGTCCCCCGCGAAGCCGACCCTGCCCTTGGCATAGTTGGCGAGCAGGCTCACGCTCGCCTTCGTCGACAGATTGCCGCCGAGACCGACCATCACGGCGTCGCTGTTCACTGGCTCCAAGAAGGCGGGCAAGTACTGCGTGTCGCGGTAATAGCCGATGCGCGCCAGCCAGGTGCGGCCGAGCTCGTGCCGCAGGTTGGCGTTGCCGTTGAGGCGCCAGTGCCTCGTGGCGCTGCGGCGGTCCTGCACGATGGAGGAGCCTACCAGTGCCGCGACCCGCGTGCGGCGCGAGAACGAGAGCGGGCGTCCGTAGCTGAGGCCGACGTCGATGTTGTGCATACGCGGCGCGGCTACGATCGTGTCCGCGTCGATGACGCCGTTCTCGATCAGACCGTAGCCCGCGTACCAATTGGTGTACCGCGTCATGCGATGGGTGTAGCGCCCACCGATCTCCCACCGTCGGAACGACGCACTGCTGGTCTCCTCCGTCGGCACGGTCGGCACGTCGCCGGCATCAGCATCACCATCGTCGGTCAGTGGCGATGTCGGCGGGGCGTTGGCGTACTCGAAACCCACCAGCGCGCTCAGCGTGCCGCGCCGCGAGATCCCGTAGCCGAACTCCCCCTGTGTCGTCGACGTGAACCGGTTGGCGTCCGTCAGGCGATAGTCGACGAGCGGCACCGTTTGCACGCCTTCAACCGATCCCTCCCCCGGCGCGAAGAAGGGCACCGCGTTGGTCGGGCCGTACGAGAAACCCTGCGTGACGTCCCACGTCATGCGTCGGGTGACTGGACCCTCCATCCTGAGCGCGGTCGAGTAGCTCGGGAGCGTGCCGGCGGTCACGTTGGACAAGCGCCGCACGGACGCGCTGGCGTCGGCGCCAAAGCTGAAGCCGCCGGAGGTCTTCTCGTACGCGAGCTGCGAGTTCCCGCCCCAGAAGGTGCGTTCGCGCACCGGGTCATCCGCCTGCAACGCGCGGTCGGCGGCGCCGAACACATCGACCGTGACGTCGAGAAACGACTCGGACCGAGCCGTCGGCCGCTCCGGTTGATCGGTCGGCTGCGCACCCGCGTGCGCGGCGCCGGCGATGACGAGCACGAATGCGGCGAGGACGGGGGAGGCCGATCGCGTCATGGCACGATCACCGTGTCACCCGGCTTGAGCTGGATGTCTTGCTGGTTGCCCTTGCCGCGCGCGAAGTCCTTGTAGTTGAACTTGTGGCGCACGCTCTTGCCGCCCTCGAGCCGAACCACCGAGACGTTCTTGGTGTCGGCGTATTCGCTGAAGCTGCCGGCAAGGGTGATGAGCTGCATGACCGTCATCGGTCCGCCGAGGACGTAAGCGCCCGGCTTGCTGACTTCGCCGGTGATGTAGACCTTCCGGCTGTTGATGGTGCGCACGATCACCGCGGCGCTCGGGTTCTCGACGTAACGCCCCGCGGCTTCGAGCAGCTTCAGCCGGAACTGCTCCGGCGTCAGCCCTGCAGCCTGGACGTCGTTGATCAGCGGCAGCGACACCATGCCGTCCGGACGCACCATCACCTGACCGGACAGGTCCTTTTCGCGCCAGAAGACGACTTCCAGCAGGTCTTCCGGTCCGATGACGTAGTCCGACGGCGGCGTGATACCCGGCGCGGGCACATCGGTGGGGGCCGAGGTGCCGTTGCCGGCGGCAGGCGATCCCTGACCCTTGGCGGCAGCGGTTTGAGCGCCCGACGGCCGGACGCCGACCATGGCCACGAGTACGAACGCTCCGAGACAGAGAACAGCTTTCTTCATGGTGGTGCTTTCGTGCAGTACGTCCCCGACGCGGTCTATCGAAACTCTTTGAACGACACCTGGCACTCGTGCGTGCGCAGGAAGTTGAGGAAGCGCTTGTAGTCGGTCGTCTCCATGTTGAAGAGACGGACAACGATGCGATAGTTACCGCGCGCCTCGCGCAGGCCCTTCCGTACCAGATCGCGGACGTTGCCGCGCGTGATCTCGCGCTGCATGTAAAGCGGATACACCAGCGTCCAGAACGACTCGCCGGTCTCCGTCAGCTTCTGATAGAGCTCATCGGCCACCGTGCGCCGGCGCTCGCGCCGCGGGCGATAGCCGCCAAACGGCAGCGATTGCACCTCCGGCGGCAGATCTTCGGGCATCGCCACCTCGCGCTGGCAGGTGACGACGAGGCGCTCGATGACGTTCTGCAGCTCGCGGACGTTCCCGGGCCACGAGTACCGGCACATCGCCTCCAGTGCTTCGGGCGAGATCGCCTTCAACGTGTAGAGACCCGGGCGGGCGCTGCGCTCGATGAAGCGCTCGATCAGCTGCGGGATGTCCTCGCGGCGATCCCGCAGCGGCGGCACCACGAGGTGGATCACGTTCAGCCGATAGAACAGGTCCTCGCGAAACGCGCCCTGGGTGATCAGCTCGCGCAGGTTGCGGTTCGTTGCCGCGATCACGCGGATGTTGACGGTGCTGCGCACACGGTCGGCGCCCACCTTCTGGAGCTCGCCCGATTCGAGGAAGCGGAGCAGCAGACCCTGCATGCGCAGCGTCATCTCCCCAACTTCGTCGAGAAACAGAGTGCCGCCGTCGGCCAGTTCGAGCTTACCTTGCTTATCGCGATAGGCGCCGGTAAAGCTGCCCTTGACGTGGCCGAAGAGCTCTGATTCGAGCAGCGTCTCGGGAAGGCCCGCGCAGTTGACGGCGACGAAGGGACGCGAGGCTCGGAAGCTCTGCGCGTGCACCGCTCGCGCCACCAGCTCCTTGCCGACGCCACTCTCACCGGTGACGAGGACCTTCGCATCCGATCGCGCCGTCCGCTCGATTTCGAGCCGCAAATCGACGATTGCCGCGCTCGATCCCACCAATTGGGGATCTGCCATCAACGTTGTCATTCCACTCCTCAACGGACGGTGCGATGTCCCCAGGCGCGTCGGGCGATCGCACTGCTCACGGTTGCACGTATCGACATAGTGTCAGGTGGTGCCGGAGCGCATCACCCGCAGACCAGCCCGTCAGCTGCAAGGACGTCGCCAAGTTTTGCGACGATTGCGGGCAAAAATTGCTAGGGGATCGCCCGCATTTGGGCCGAAACCAGACAAGTTTCTGACCATTACAGGTTTGTACGGTGGACGATGCGGCAGTAACCGCCGTCTGTATGGAAGAAAGTCTGCGTATTGAAGGTCTTTTGTCGCCGGCCACACCGATCATCCAGATCGCCACGCTGAGCGGGCGGGTGCGGCGTTTGCGCTGTTGCTACAGGAGCTTGGGCTTCTCCAGCGTCAATACGACGTTCCACGCGTAGCGCGACAGCCACGGAAAACGGAGGAGCCGGTCGTCGAGCGCCGCGAGGCTGCGGTGGAGCCGGTCGGCGCCTCGAAAGCCCGCGAATGGCGCACCCGCGAGCGTCGCGAGATTGACGTACCGTTCGTTGACGCCATTGAAGTAGTAGCGCGCCAACCGAAGGTCCGCCATGGTCAGCGGATGTTCGTCGGCGGTCCGGGCGTGGGGCGTCAGCGAGCGCACGGCGTTGATGAAGGGGTTGTGGGCGAGCGGCTCGAGGAACACCGCGGAGCCATTCGTTTTCAGCACCCGGGCGATCTCGCCGAACGCACGGGCAAGATCGAGATGGTGCAGGATGCCGATGCCGAAAACGAAGTCAAAATGGGCATCGGGGAAGGCGAGCTGTTCGGCGTTCATCACCTGGAAGGTGACGTCCGACACCTGCTCGGCCGCCGCGCGTTCCTCGGCATGTCGGACCGCGACCGGTGAGATATCGATGCCCTGAACGGCCACCGCGCCGTAGCGTCGCAGGATGACCGCCGCCTCGCCCTCCGCGCATCCGTAGTCCAGGACCCGCGCGCCGGGGCACCGGTCCCGGGCGGTGTGATAGGCGATGCGCAGCGCATCGAGGGTCATCTTGCCGGTCATGCGGCCGAGGCCGGCGCTGCGATCGGGCGTCTCGGCGAAGCGCCGATCGTGCCAGACCTGTTCTCGTTCTATGCGGGAGGCGTCGGTTGAAGCTTCAGTCGTGCTCATGCGCTGGAATCCTGAGCTCCCGACCGATGGATCGCGAGCGTGCAGTCCTGCTGTGCAAGGACGTCGCCAGGTCGAAACCTGCGTGATACTGCGGTCTCGAGAGACGACGAGGGTCGCTTGGCGGTCGAATCACGCGACCCACCCGAAGAAAGTCTCCGCCCGCCTAACCTTCGATGAGCAGCCAGGCCGGGTCCTCGATGAACTCCTTGATTTTCACGAGGAACTGCACAGCTTCCCGGCCGTCGACGAGGCGATGGTCGTAGCTGAGCGCGACGTACATCATCGGCCGGATGACGACCTGTCCGTTGAGCGCGACGGCACGGTCGGCAATTTTGTGCAGGCCGAGGATGCCGACCTGGGGCGGATTGAGGATCGGCGTGCTCATCAGCGAGCCGAACACCCCGCCGTTCGTGATGGTGAAGGTGCCCCCCTTCAGGTCCTCGAGCGTCAGGGTGCCCTCGCCGGCGCGCCTGGCGAAGTCGCGGATCGCGAGCTCGATCTCCGCGAAGCTCGCGAGGTCCGCGTCGCGTAGCACCGGGACGACCAGCCCGCCTTCGGCGCCGACCGCCATGCCGATGTCGTAGTAGTGCTTGACGACGACCTCGTTGCCTTGAATCTCGGCGTTGAGCGGCGGAAATGCCTTCAACGCGCCGACCGCGGCTTTGACGAAGAACGAGGCGATGCCGATGTTCACGCCGTATTTCTTCTGGAACGCCTCCTTCCGCCGTTCGCGGAGCGCCATCACGGCCGACATGTCCACCTCGTTGAAGGTGGTGAGCATGGCGGCGGTGTGCTGCGCTTCGACCAGCCGCCGCGCAATCGTCTCGCGCCGCTTCGTCAA
>DAINCF010000211.1:0-11463 GCA_036732565.1 Vicinamibacterales bacterium | reverse complement strand
GACCCCGCCCGCGGCCACGGGTCAGCCGGCTCCCGAGGCTCAGGCTCCCGCGGCACCGGGTCAGACGCCAGGGGCGCCGCCCGCGCAGCAAGGCGGTGGGCTCGGGTTCGCGAACTCGGACCTCGCGTTCCAGGGCAATCACGTGTTCATGGGGAACTACCACGGGTTCAACACCTACGACATCGAGAACTCGCGGCGGCCCCGGCTGCTGGGCTCGGTGGTGTGTCCCGGTGGTCAGGGCGACGTCTCGATTCACGGCAACTTGCTCTTCATGTCGGTGGAGCAGACGCGCGGTCGACTCGATTGCGGCACGGAGGGCGTGCAGGCTCCGGTCAGCACCGAGCGCTTCCGCGGCATCCGCATCTTCGACATCAGCGACTTGAAGAAGCCACGGCAGGTGGCGGCGGTGCAGACCTGCCGCGGATCGCATACGCACACGCTGGTGACCGATCCGAGCGACAAGGCCAACCTCTACGTCTACGGCTCCGGCACGAGCACGGTCCGCTCCGGTGAGGAGCTCGCGGACTGCTCGAACAAGGATCCGAAGGAAGATTCGAACACCGCGCTCTTCAGCATCGATGTGATCAAGGTGCCGATCGCCACGCCCGAGAAGGCATCCATCGTCAACCGCCCGCGCATCTTCGCCGATCCGATCAGCGGGAACATCTCCGGATTGTGGCAGGGCGGCAACCATGGGCCGGGCACGCAGAGCTCGCGCGTGACCAATCAGTGCCACGACATCACGGTGTTCCCGGAAGTCGGCCTGGCCGCTGGCGCGTGCGCGGGCAACGGCATCCTGCTCGACATCTCGGACCCGATACGTCCGGTCCGTCTCGATCAGGTCACCGACAAGAACTTTGCCTACTGGCACTCGGCGACGTTCAACAACGACGGCACGAAGGTGATCTTCACCGACGAGTGGGGCGGCGGGACGCGGCCCCGCTGCCGCGCCTCCGATCTCCTCACCTGGGGCGCCGATGCGATTTTCGACGTCGTCGACAAAAAGCTGAAGTTCGGTGGCTACTACAAGATGCCGGCGCCGCAGAGCGACAACGAGAACTGCGTGGCGCACAACGGCTCGCTGATTCCGGTACCGGGCCGCGACATCATGGTGCAGGCGTGGTACCAGGGCGGCGTGTCGGTGTTCGACTTCACCGATTCGGCGAACGCCGTGGAGATCGCGTTCTTCGATCGCGGACCGATCGATCCCAAGCAGCTCGTGACCGGCGGCTACTGGTCGGCGTACTGGTACAACGGACGCATCTACGGCGCCGAGATCGCGCGCGGCATCGATATCTTCACGCTGACGCCAAGTGAGTTCCTGTCGAAGAACGAGATCGACGCGGCGATGCTGGCACGCAGCGGCGAGCTCAACGTGCAGCAGCAACAGCGCGTGACCCATCCGGCCAACTCGATCGTCGCGCGCGCCTACGTCGACCAGCTGACGCGATCCAAGGGCATTCAGCCGGCGCGCGCCGCCGCGGTGCGTGACGCGTTGGAGAAGGTCGACGGCTTGAGGACCGGCAAGGAGCGCAACGCGGCCACGATCCTCGGCGAGGTCGACGCGCTGGCTACGCAGCTCGAGAGCGACGCAAGCGCGGCCAGCGGGCGCGACGCGATGCGTCTCAAGTCCCTCGCTGAAACCCTGAAGGGCCAGACCGCCCGGCTGCGAGGGTAGGGTTCGGGGTCAGGCGTCGAAAATCGACAAAGTTGGAGACCACTCAGGCTCTCTGTCGATTTTCGACGCCTGACCCCACGACATCGCCATGGCCCGTCGACTTCTCGCCTCCCTTTCCGCGGCCTTCCTGATCGCCGCCTGCTCGACGTCCGAGCCGCCCGCACCGACCGCTTCGGACCAGTCCCCAGAAGCGCGCGGCGCGAAGGTGGACGATTCCGTCAAGGCGCTCGCCGATGCCTATCTGAAAGGGTTCTTCGAGCGGAATCCTGACCAGGTCACGTTCTTTGGCATCGCCGGCGGGCATCACGACCAGCTCCCCGACAACTCGCTGGACGGGTTGAAGGCCTGGCAGGCGAAAGAGGACGCGTGGCTGGCCGACGCCAAGGCGATCGATCCGGAGACCATCCAGAACCAGTCGTTGCGGGCGACCTACGCGATCGTGCGCGAGGCCTTGGAAGGCTCGATCGGTGCGCGGGTGTGCCGCAACGAGCTCTGGGGTGTGAGCCAGACCGCGGGGTGGCAGGTCGCGTTCGGCTACCTCCTCACCATCCAGCCGATCGGCAGCGACGAGACGCGCAAGGAGGCGCTCGCGCGCTGGGGATCGTTCGCGAAGTATCTCGACACCGAAGTCGCCAACCTGCGCGAAGGCCTGCGGATGAAGTACTCGGCGCCGAAGGGCAACGTGCAGATCGTGATCGCGCAGATGGACTCGTTGATCGCGGGCACGGGCGACGACCAACCGTTCCTGTCACCGAGCCAGCGCGACAAGACGCCGGAGTTCCAGAAATCGTATCGAGCGCTGGTCGAACGCGAGATCCTGCCGGCGCTGAGACGCTATCGCGATTTCTTGAAGAACGAATACCTGCCGGCGGCGCGAGAGGACGTCGCCGTGGCGGCGAACCCGGATGGCGTCGCCTGCTACGACGCGGTGGTTCGCTACTTCGCCACGCTGCCGGTGCCGGCAAAGGAGATCCACGCAGTTGGCCTCGCGCGCATGGCGGAGCTGACGCAGGAGATGGAAGCCATCGGCGAGCGATCGTTCAAGATCGCGGACGTGGCGACGCTGCTCAAGACCGTCCGGACCGATCGCCGGTATCTGTTCAAGAGCCGCGCCGAGCTGATTGGCTACTCGCAGGCGGCGCTGGCGCGCGCGAAAACGGCGGCGCCGCAGTGGTTCGGCATTCTGCCGAAAGCCGACGTCGACATTCAGCCCTATCCGCGGTACCGCGAGAAAGACGCCATCGGCGAATACAACTCGCCCGCGGAAGACGGCAGCCGGCCGGGCCTGTTCTACATCAGCGCCTATCAGGCCGAGACCAAGAGCCGCTCGGACGCGGAATCGACGGCGTTCCACGAAACCCTCCCGGGACATCATCTGCAGAGCGCCATCGCGCTCGAGCGGCGCGAGAACCATCCGATCGGACGGTATCTCTACAACAGCGGCTTCGCGGAGGGATGGGGACTCTACTCGGAGCGGCTCGCCGACGAGATGAAGTTGTTCTCATCCGATCTCGATCGTCTCGGCATGTTGTCGTCGCAGGCGTTTCGCGCGGCCCGGCTGGTCGTCGACACCGGCATGCACACGATGGGCTGGACTCGGCAGCAAGCCATCGACTACTTGCTTGCGAACACGACGATTTCCCCGGCCGACGCCCGCTCGGAGATCGATCGCTACATCATCTGGCCGGGACAGGCGACGTCCTACATGCTGGGTATGATCGAGATCCGCAAACTGCGCGACGAGGCGCAGCGGCAGATGGGACCGCGGTTCGACATCAAGGCCTTCCATGACCGCGTGCTGGAGGACGGCTCGGTGCCGCTGACGTTTCTCACCACCAAGATCCGCCGATGGGCATCGGCGACGACGACCACGGCGACTGCCTTTCGATGACGGCTCGCCACCAAGGCACGAAGACCACAGAGGAATTGGGCCACCAAGACACAAAGACACCAAGAATGCCTTTCTATTGAAAGGACCCCTTGGTGCCTTGGTGCCTTTGTGGCTGATTGATTCTTTGTGTCCTTCGTGGCTACGTCGTTGGATCTCACTCGTCGCGCAAGGCCACCATCGGATCCACGCGGGACGCTCGGCGAGCCGGCAGGTAGCCGGCGATCGTCGCGACGCCGACCATCACCAGCGTCGCCACGCTCATGGTGACGAGGTCGGTAGCGGCGACGCCGAACAGCTGACTGGCCACCAGCCTTCCCGCCGCGAGCGCGATCGTCACACCGAGCGTGATGCCGATTGCGACGAGGACCATGGACTCGCTCAGGATCAACCGCAGCACGTTCTCGCGCCGCGCCCCCAGCGCCATGCGGATGCCGATCTCGTTGGTCCGGCGCGAGACGCTGTACGACATCAGCCCGAACAGGCCGATCGCCGCGAGCCCCTGCGCCAGCCCGCCGAACAGCAGGTATGCGTTCGCGAACAGGCGCTCTTGCTCGAAGCGCTGCTCGATCTGCTCCATCTGCGTGGAGACGTTCGTGACCGGCAAGTTGGCGTCGATCTCTCTGACGGCTTCGCGAAGGGATGGGACGATGGTCATCGGCTCACCTGCCGTACGCACCGCAAACGTCGGGCTCGCCGGGCGCCTTTGCAGATACGGCAGGTACATCGTCGGCGGCGCCTCGTCGCGGACGCTGTTGTACTTGGCGTCTCGAAGCACACCCACGACCTCCCACTCCGCGGTGGTCTCGACGCTGTTGCCAAACCGCTGGCCGATCGGGTTCTCGTTCGGGAAGTACCTGCGAGCCGCCGTCTCGTTGACGATCACGACTTTGGGCGCGGTCTCGTGGTCGCGATCGGTGAATGCACGGCCAACGAGGATCGGCATCTGCATCGCCTCGAAGAAGCCCGGCGAGACTACCACTCGATGGATGTTGTTGCGCAAGTTGCCGGCCCGCACGTCTGGTGGGTACACGCGCCCCTGCACGAAGATGCTGGAGCTGCTTTCACTTCCGGAGAGGAGCGCGGGTTGCAAGAGCGACGCCGACTGGACACCGGGGATTGCGCGAAGCCGGTCCAGCATGTCTCGATAGAGCGTCAGCGTGCGTTTCTCATCGTAGCCGCTCAACTCCGGGCTGACGCGGAACAGCACCAGGTTCTGCGGGTTGAATCCAACGTCGACGTGGCGAAGGTTCTGCACCGTGCGCAAGAACAACCCAGCGCCAACGAGCAACACCAGCGAGATGGTGACCTGCGCGACGAGTAGCGCCTTGGTCAGCACACCGCGCGACGCGACGACCGATCGGCTGTTCTCTTTGAGCGCCGCGTTCACGTTGATGCCCGTGGCCCGCATCGCCGGCGCCGTGCCGAACACGATGGCGGTCAGCCCCGTGATCGCGATTACGAAGGCCAGCGTGCGCCAGTCGACTGGAATCGCCTGCCCGAGCATACCAGGCAGCAGCCGCTGTCCCCAGAATCCGATGAGCACGCCCAGCGATGCGCCGAGCGCAGCCAGCAACACGCTCTCGGTCAGGAGCTGCCGAACCAGGCGCCCGCGGGTCGCACCCAGCGAGAGGCGGACCGACACTTCTTTCTGCCGCATCGTCGCTCGCGACAGCAGCAGGTTGGCCACGTTGGCGCAGACGATGAGCAGCATCAGTGCGACGACGCCAGTCAGAATCGCGAGCGCGCGTGTGGATTCGTCGGTCGCGTCGTAGATGCCGTGCGCGGCAGAGACCACACGCAGGCGCGGCACCTGCCGTCGATTCTGATTCCTCGCCGTCGCACGCTCCGCGTCGGTGATCGAGCTCAGGTACGAGTCCAGGCCGGCGCGTGCCGTGTGCTGGAACACCGTTTCGAGGTTCGCCTGCACCTGCGCCGACGTCACACCCGGCTTCGTGCGGCCGACGACCTGCAGCCACCACCACGTCGGCAAGGTGACGCGCGGCCCCTGCGCGCTGAGCTGCGGCATGACCTGCGCCTCGAATGCCAGCGGAAGGGTCACGTCCGGCGGCTCTTGAACGGCGCGCTGAATGCCGGTGAACTCGGGCGAGAGCACCCCGACGACGGTGACGGGCACGTTGCTGATCTGAACCACCCTGCCCACGACGCTCGCGTCGCCGCCGAATCGCGACTGCCAGAAGCGATGGCTGATCACCGCCACCGGCGCGGCGTTCGGCTTGTCATCCTCGGGCGAGAACGTCCGGCCAATCCGGGTGGTTGCGCCCAGCACTTTGAAGTAGTTGCCGGTGGCGACGAACGCGGTGGCCAAATCAGCGACACCATTGACGAGCACGTTGACCCGACTCGCGGGAGCACACGCCAGCAGGTCCGTCATCGTCTGGTTGTCGGCGACCAGCTGCTGGTACATCGGATACGAGAACGACGATCGCACCTGCTGACCCGAGGCGTCTGGGGCCGAAAAGCCATACCCACTCTGGTCCGTGGACATGTCGTTCGCACCCGCCCACTGCAGCCTCACGAGCGAGTCGGGATCCCGCACCGCCACCTTCTGCAGCAGCAGGCCGTTGACGGCGCTGAATAGCGCGGTGCTGGCGCCGATGCCGAGCGCCAGCGACAGGATGACCACCGCGGTCCAGCCTTTGGCCTGAAACAGGGTGCGAATGCCGTGACGAAGGTCGTTGAGCATAGGCGTGAGACGGAGATTATGCGCGCAGAGTTGGCCTGAATCGAGCCGATAGCAACGCTCCTGGCGTGCGATCCGTCCAACCGGGCATGTCCTCGACCAATGACCTGCGGCTGGCGGTGCGTGGACTGCTGCGGAGTCCCCTGTTCGCCACCGTCGCGATTCTGTCGATCGCGCTCGGCATCGGCGCCAACACGGCGATTTTCACGTTGATCGACCAGGTTCTGTTGCGGAAGCTCCCCGTCGTCGCGCCGGACCAGCTGGTGATGCTCTATCAGACGGGCGCGCACATGGGCAGCAACATGGGCGATCGGATGCATTCGTATCCGCTCTATCAGGACATCCAGCAGCGCGCGGAGCCGCTGTCCGAGGTTCTGTCCCGCCGCCTCGTCGATGCCACGCTCAGCATCGACAACCAGACCGAGCGGGTCAATGCCGAGCTCGTGTCCGGCAACTACTTCTCCATGCTCGGCGTAAAACCGGCGATCGGGCGGGTGTTCAACTCAGCGGAAGACGATCAGGTGGTCCTGGGGCATCCCGTCGTCGTGCTCGGGTACGACTACTGGGTGAGCCGTTTCGCGCGCGACCCGGCGATCGTCGGCAAGAAGATTCTCGTCAGCAACTACCCGATGACCATCGTCGGTGTGTCCGCGGCTGGCTTTGCGGGCATCGATCCCGCGCAGGCGCCGCAGATCCGGGTCCCCGTGCTGATGATGCGGACGATGCTCCCGGGCTGGACGTGGTTCGATCCGTACAATCGCCGCGGCCGGTGGGTACAGGTGTTCGGGCGCCTGAAGCCCGGATACACGGCGGAGTCCGCGGGACCGGCGCTGCAGACGCTGTTCATGCAGGTGCGCACGTACGAGATGACATTGCCCGCGGCCAAGGATTGGTCCGCCTACGCGCGCGATCAGTTCATGAAGGGCCAGATGCACGTCGTCGCCGCAGATGTCGGCTATTCGGCGCTGCGCAACAACTTCTCGACCGCGCTGATCGTGTTGATGTGCATGGTTGGCCTGGTGCTGCTGATTGCGTGCGCGAACGTCGCGAACCTGCTGATCGCCCGCGGCTTCATGCGACAGAAGGAGATCGCGATGCGGTTGTCGCTGGGCGCCCCGCGCTCGCGCCTCGTGCGGCAGCTCCTCGTCGAGAGCCTCGTGTTGTCGACCATCGGAGGTGCGGTTGGCGTCGGCTTGGCCATCATGTTGACCAGGGTGCTCCTGGCGTTCGTCCCGATCGAAGGGCACCCGTTGTTGATCAGCCCGACGCCGGACCTCCGCATCCTGGCGTTCACCCTGGCGCTGACGTTCATCACCGGCATCGTGTTCGGCTTGCTCCCGGCTCTGCGCGTCAGCCGGCCCGATCCGTGGACCACGTTGAAGGACACGATGGGCTCGATCGCCGGCACCGGCGCGTCGCTGTTCCTCCGCAAGGGACTGGTCACGGCGCAGGTCGCGCTCAGCTTTCTCTTGCTGTTCGGCGCGGGCCTGTTCGTCCGGAGCCTGCAGAATCTGCAGACGACCGATACGGGCGTGATGATGGACAACCTCGTCACGTTTCAAATAGCGCCGGCACTGAGCGGCTATGACGCGACGCGGGCGGCGCGGTTCTATCAGGATCTGCTCGATGGGGTTCGCAGCGCGCCGGGGGTACAGGCGGCCTCGACGGCCGGCGTGCCGATTCTGAGCGGCGACGAATGGGACAACCGTGTCAACGTCGAGGGCTATCGCGCGCAGGACGGCGAGGACATGCAGGCGTTCATGAACTCGCTGCACCCCGGCTATTTCGACACGATGGGGATCGCGCTGCTCGAGGGCCGCGACTTCACGCTGATGGACGTCAAGAAGGACGCGAAAGTCGCGATCGTCAACCGGCGGTTTGCGGAGCACTATTTTCCGGGCCAGAGCGCGGTAGGCAGGCACATCGGGTTTGGCGGCGCAGCGAATCCGAAACTGGATATCGAGATCGTCGGCGTCGCGGCGAACGCGCTCTACGAGGGCCCGCGTGAGGGTGTCCGTCGTCAGGTGTTCGTGCCGCATTGGAGTGAGATCGGCGCAACCTACTACGTTCGCACCAAGACCGCGTCGCAGGCGGCCTACGGATTGATTCGCACCGAAATCAAGCGCCTCGACGCGGCGATGCCCGTCTATCGGATGAAAACGTTGGAGGCACAGCTGGACGAGACGTTGATGCGAGATCACCTGATCGCGCTGCTCTCCGCCGGTTTCGGACTGCTCGCGACGGTGCTTGCGTCCGTCGGCCTCTACGGTGTCATGGCGTTTGTCGTCGCGCGCCGCAGGAAGGAGCTGGGGATTCGACTCGCGCTCGGGGCGCAACCCGGCGGCGTCATCTGGATGGTGATGCGCGAAGTGCTCCTGCTGTTGGCCATCGGCCTCGCCATCGGGATCCCTGCGGCGATCGCGTTGGGCCAATACGTGTCGTCGCAGCTCTACGGCATTCAGGCGAACGACCCGTGGATCGCCGTGGCGACGATGGCGGTGCTGGCGCTAGTGTCGGTGGCGGCCGGGTTGGTCCCGGCGCGCCGCGCGAGCCGCATCGACCCGATCCTCGCGCTGCGATACGAATGACCAGAAGCCGGCTTCGCCGGTTTGGTCCGGCTGAAGCCGGACCCCACGCCAACAGGTGCTGAGTCGACTTCCTTCCGTGCGTGAGGCCTTCCATCCGTACGTGGGGTCCGCCTTTAGGCGGACCTCACTTCGCGTTGCGGATCCGATACAGCTTCGTCTGGGTGCGGACGTAGAGGCTGTCGGCGTCGACGGCCGGCGTGGCAAGGCTCATCTCGCCGAGGCTGCTCTTCGCGATCTCGTCGTAGGCGTCACCGGCGCGGAGCACGAACGCGTCACCGTCCTCGCTGAGAAAATAGATGCGACCCTGGCTCGCGAGCGGTGAGCTCGAGAACGTCTGCCCACCGCCGCCCATGCGCGCCTTGAAGATCTCTTTGCCGGTCTTCGCGTCGGCGACCTGCAGGATGCCGTTGTCGTTGACCGCGTAGACTCGCCCGCGGTAGACCAGCGGCGACGGCGTGTATCCCGAAAAGCGCGGCTGACGCCAGGCGACAAACTCGTTCGAGTCCTCATCGGCGGCGAGCGAGATGTCGCCCTTCGCGCCAGGGCGGATCGCCATCAGCGGCCGATTCGCTTCGCCCTGCGATCCCGATCCGACGTACAGCAGCCCGTCGGCCGCGACCGGACTCGGCGTCGCCTGCGTCATGCCCTTCACGCGCCACAGCTCGCGACCGTCGGGATCGTAGCTGATGACGAAGCCGCGGCCGATCGTCACGATCTCGGTGCGCGCGCGGTTCTGCCAGATGAACGGCGTCGCCCAGCCCGAGACCATCCCGCTCGCGCGATCCGTGCGCTTCACGTTCCACAGTTCTTTGCCGGTCGTGGCGTCGAGCGCGGCCAGAAACGATTCGCCGTCGTTGTCGTGCAGCTGGTAGACCCGACCACCGTGGGCGACGGGCGACGAGGCGGTGCCGAAGTCGAGATAGATCGGCTGTGGCGGCCACGTGTGCTTCCAGAGCAGCTTGCCGTCCAGCGAGAACGCGAACACGCCGACGTTGCCACCGAACGACGCGTAGAGCCGTTCCCCATCGGTCGCTGGCGTTTCGGACGCGTAGGTGTTCTTGCGATGACGTCCACCCGGCGGCGCCCCGCGGTGTGCTTCCTGGCTCCAGAGCACCTTGCCGGTCTTGGCGTCGAGCGCGAACACCCGGTAGCTGATCTCGCCAGTGTCGGTCGTGAGCTCGATGTCGCGGGTGACCACGCGCTTGACGATCTCGTCGTCGGACAATCCTTGCTTCTGCAGCTCGGCCGCGTAGTCGTTGCCGAAGATGCCGGTCGACGGCGCTTTGAACACGCCCGACGGGCTGACTGCGGACGTGACGAACACGCGGTCGCGCCACACGATGGGCGACGACCACCCACGGCCCGGGACTTCGATCACCCAATCCACGTTGTCGCTCGTCGACCACCGCTCCGGCAGTGATGACGCATCCGCGACGCCCGCGCCGCCTGGACCGCGAAACTGCGGCCAATCGGCCGGATCGGCGGCTTCGAGGGCGGGCCTGGAGGCCTGCGCTACGGTGACACACGCAAACAGGGCCAGGGTGAGACGTCGCATGATGCCGCTCATCATACCGAGACGGTCCGACCAGGTCGCGGGGTCACCGCACGAGCATGGGACAAGCTGAGGGACGATCACAGGTCCGCCTGAAGCCGGTCGACTCCGCGGGTCTGTACGTAGCGCAGGCCTTGCGCCTTCGCGCGGACGCTCCCGGCGACACTCGCCGTAGCCTTGGCGGAGGCGGTCAAGCCTGCCTTGCCCCGGCTCGGTATATGTCCGTTTCTGGCGAGGCCCTCGGAGGATGCCGCGCTATGCTCGAAGAAGAATGAATCTGGACCGCGAAGTGTGTGACCGGGCGCGCAAATCGCGTGATGCGCGGTTCGACGGGCGCTTCTTCGTTGCCGTCATCACTACCGGCATCTATTGCCGGCCGATTTGTCCGGCGCGTACGTCGAAGGACGAAAACGTCAGGTACTACCCGACGGCGGCCGCGGCGCATTCGGCCGGGTTCCGTCCGTGCCTGCGCTGCCGTCCCGAAGCGTCGCCTGGCACGCCGGCGTGGTTGGGGACGTCCGGCATCGTGTCGCGCGCGCTGCGGCTCATCGGCGACGGGGCGCTCGATACGGACAGCGTCGAGCAGCTGGCCGATCGTCTCGGGGTCACGGGCCGACATCTCCGCAGGCTGTTCCTGCACCATCTTGGGGCGACGCCGCTCGATGTGGCGCTGACGCGGCGCATCCACTTCGCGAAGAAGCTGCTCGACGAAACCACGCTTCCGATGCACCAGGTCGCGTTCGCGTCGGGCTTCGGCAGCCTCCGACGCTTCAACAGTGAGATTCGGGGCACCTACGCGCGCACACCCACCGAGCTCCGCCAGCTGGCGCGACAGCACACCGTCGCGGAACCGCAGTGCTACCGCTTCCGTTTGGCGTATCGACCGCCGTACGACTGGAGCGCGATGCTCGGGTTCCTGGGCGCACGGGCGATCCCCGGCGTCGAGGCGGTGGACGGATCGCACTATCGCCGGATGATTCAGGTCGACGGGAAACAGGGGGTGATCGCCGTCACGCGAGCGGACGCGGGCGACGCGCTGACGTTGGAGGTGCA
>DAINCF010000210.1:0-11523 GCA_036732565.1 Vicinamibacterales bacterium | reverse complement strand
TACTGCATGCAGAACTCCGGGCAGACCTGCTCCGCGTGGACGCGCATGCTGGTGCCGCGGGCGCGACAGGCTGAAGCGATGGAGCTCGCGAAGGCGCAACTGGCGAAGCTGACGCTCGGCGATCCGTTCGAGGCGACGACGCGCCTCGGCCCGCTGGCGTCGGCCACTCAGCGTGACTCGGTGCTCGGCTACATCGAACAGGGCAAGAAGGAAGGCGCCACGCTCGTCGCGGGCGGGGGGCGTCCATCGTCTCTGCCGCGTGGCTTTTTCGTCGAGCCGACCATCTTCGCCAACGTCGACAGCCACATGACGGTCGCTCAGGAAGAGATCTTCGGCCCCGTGCTCGTGATGATCCCGTACGACACGGAAGCAGAGGCCGTGCGGATCGCCAACGATTCGATCTATGGTTTGGCGGGCGGCGTCTGGGCCGGCACGCCGGAACGGGCGCTGAACGTGGCACGCCGGATCCGCACCGGACAGGTCGATATCAACGGCGGCCGGTTCAACGCGCTGGCGCCGTTCGGCGGCTACAAGAAGTCCGGCATCGGCCGCGAGATTGGGCCGCTCGCGATCGACGAGTTCTTTCAGATCAAATCGATTCAGCGCTGATGTTCGCACTCCTTGCGGGACTCGCGACCGGTCTGGTCCACGTGCTGTCCGGGCCCGATCATCTGGTTGCCGTGGCGCCGTTGGCGGTCGACGAGGATCGGCCGCACTGGCGCGCTGGCTTTCAGTGGGGGTTGGGACATACCGTCGGCGTGCTCATCATCGGCACCCTGCTGTTGGCGTTTCGTGAAGTGCTGCCGATTGAGGCCATCTCGGCCTACAGCGAGCGGATCGTCGGGGTGGCGTTGATCGCGGTCGGTATCTGGGGCGCGTATCGCGCGACGCGCATCCAGGTCCATCGCCATCATCACTCGGGCGGCGCGGTGCACGCGCACATTCGTACGAGGCACGAATCGGCAGTCGGCAGTCGACCGTCGGCAGTCGCGCACGAAGCCGACGAGCACGAGGCGCAGCACAGGCACCCGCGCCTTCACGGGCATGCGCGGACGCAGGCCTCGTTTTTCCTGGGGATGCTCCACGGGCTGGCTGGCAGTTCGCATCTGTTCGGTGTGCTTCCTGCCGTCGCGCTCTCGACCCAGGCCGATGCGATCGCCTACCTCGGCGGCTTCGGCATCGGCGCGATCGCTGCGATGACGGCGTTCGCCGCCCTCGTCGGCGTGCTGGCCCGCGGCGCCGGTCGTCGCGATCTCGGTGCCTACCGGAACGTCTTGTACGCCTGTTCGATCTGCGCGGTGCTGGTTGGCGGCTTCTGGCTGATGGGATGACGCTCTCATCCGTTCCCGGTGTGCTCGCTGCCATCCTCGTCATGGTGGTGGGCTTTCGACTGGCCGACGTGCTCGGTCAGGCGCTGCTGGCGGCGCAGGGTCTCAGCGGCAGCAGCCCCATCTCCGGCGTGCCGGTGGCGATTCTCCTTGGGCTGCTGTGTCGCAACGCGCTTCCGCTGCCGTCGTGGTTGGCGCCGGGGTTGAAGTTCTCCGTCAGCACCATCCTGCGCCTCGGCATCGTCCTGGTCGGCATTCGCCTCAGCGCGTTCGACGTGGCGCGGCTTGGCTTCGGCGGTCTGCCCGTCGTGATCGGTGCCATCGCGACCGGTTTGATTTTCGTCACGTGGTTCAACAATCGACTGGGTCTGCCGCCGCGGCTGGGTACGCTCATCGCGGCCGGCACCAGCATTTGCGGCGTCACGGCGATCGTGTCCACGGCGCCGGCGATCGACGCGGACGAGCGCGAGGTGGCGTACGCCGTGGCCAACGTCGTCGCGTTCGGTCTGTTCGGGATGCTGACCTACCCCTATCTCGCGCACGCGTTGCTGACGCGGTCCGAGACCATCGGCCTGTTTCTCGGCACCGCTGTGCACGACACCTCGCAGGTCGTCGGGTCAGCGCTCACCTACAAACAGCTTTACGCCGACGACGTGGTGCTGCGCGTGGCCACCGTGACGAAGCTGACGCGCAACCTGTTTCTTGCGGGCGTGGTTCCGATTCTCACGTGGATACACCTTCGCCGTACGCCTCAGCCCGGCAGCACCAGCGCGCGGCGACGGTCATGGACGTCCCTGGTTCCTGCGTTCGTCGTCGGCTTCGTCGCGATGGCCATCGTACGGTCGATCGGCGACGCCACGTTGACATCTGGCGGCGCGGCCTACGGCATCTGGAACACCGCGGAGTGGGTGCGCCTGACCAACACCATCGGCGACACGTGGGCATCGCGCTACCTGCTGGGCACGGCGATGGCAGCGGTCGGTCTGAACACGAACCTCTCGGTCTTTCGAGGCGTCGGCCTCAAGCCGTTCATCGTGGGAATGGCCGGGGCAGTGGTAGTCGGTGGAGTAGGACTGCTGCTGGCACTCGTCTTCGGCCGATACGTTTCACTGTAGGCCACCAAGGCACGACGGCGTTTGGCAGGCCTAAAGGCCTGCGCTACGTACTAGGGCCACCGCACCAAGACACTTCTTTGGAGCGCGTTGCGGAATTGGGTACGTAGCTTGGTGCCTTGGCGGCGACTGTGCCTTCGTGTCCTTGGTGGCTTACCGTCGTCGAGGACGTGCGGGTAGATCTATCAATTTCAACAAGGCTCTATCGACCACCGCATCGACCTCGGACGATGGCACGACGAAGTTGTTCACGAGGATCGAGAAGACGAGCGGCTCGCCGGCGCCTGTGTCGAGGTAGCCGGACAGCGCGCGAACATTGGACAGGGTGCCCGTCTTGGCCCACACCCGTCCCGTTGCCGATGTGTCCTTCAAGCGCTCGGCGAGCGTGCCGCTGACGCCGGCGACGGGCAGCGCCGCGCGAAACGGGTCGCGGAACGTCGGGTTGGTCCACATGCGCGTGAGCAGCTTCACCAGACCGTCGGCGGAGACGTAGTCCATGCGCGACAGCCCAGACCCGTCGCGCGACAGAAAGGCGGTGTTGGTGATGCCCCAACTGTCGAGCGCGGAGCGCAAGACCTCGAGCCCGAAGGCGGCTGAACGCGGGGAGGAATGAGGACCTGTGGAAGACTCCGTAGGGGCGGTTCGCGAACCGCCCCTACCCGAGAGATCGGGTGCCAGCGCGCTTAGAGCCGTCAGTAGTGTTTCCGCGTAGCCGTTGCGGCTCCATTTCAACATCACGTCGACGATCTCCGACAGGGGAGGGGAGCGATCGACTATGAGCTCGCGAAGCGTCCCGCGCACGATGTCACTCCGCGCTTCCAGCGGAACCTCGTCAATATCGAGGACGCTGCCGCCGACCACGACTCCCTGGCGGGAGAACGCTTCGTGAAGGGCGCCGAGGTAGAGACGTGTCGGGTTCTCGACCGCAGCCAGCGTGTTGACTGGCTTTGCGCCTTCCGCGATATGGCCGCTGACGACGAGGTACAACGTGCCCGGCAACCGAGACACCGTTATCGTCGTTTCCGTCTCTGCGGCGGCCGTCACGGCGTTGTTGTCGACCAGGAGGCCGCTCCGGGCCGGTGACGTGACGACGACGGCGGGCGCGCCGGCGGCGAGGCCCGGGCCAACCATCACCTCGATCTGGCTTTCGTGATACTGCAGCGCGCTGGCCGGAGCGCCGTAGCCGAATTGCAGATCGTCCCAGCTCCAGCCTTCGCCCCACCCTGGTTCTTCGATCGCGTCATCGTTCCCGATCAGATACCCGTCAATCGCGCGAATGCCGATCGTGCGCAGTAGCCTCCCCCACTCGTCGAAGGTGCGCCAACGCTCCGGGTTCCGAGGATTGATGGTAGGGTCGCCGTCCCCGGCCACGATGAGGCTTCCTTTCAGCGTGCCTGACGCGTCGACGATTCCATCCGTCAGAAGTCGTGTAGTGAAACGAAAGTCCCAGCCGAGACGATCGGCCGCGACGGCCGCCGTCAGCAACTTCTGATTCGACGCAGGCACCATCAATCGGTGCGCGTTGTAGGTGAAGAGCGCCTCACCGGTAGCGAGGGAGTCGACGCGCACGGCCCACTGCGCATGATCGATCAGCGGATCGCTGAAGAGCGCCGTCAGGTCCCGTCTGAGTTGCGTGAGTGCGGGAGGGGTCGGTGCGACGCTGGCGCGGGATTGCGCCGAAGGCGCCTGGCGTACCCCGCACGAAACGGCCAGGATCGTGACGATGACGACGGAACCTAGCCTGCAGCGGTGCGTCACGGTCCTCCGCGAACGTACCTTTTCGTCCTACGGCTTGGCTGGCGGGGACGGTGCGTCGCTGGTCTGAGTCGTCGCCGGCGGCGCGATTGCGGCATCCAGTGCCTTGACGGCGTCGTCGAACGCGGTCTTGTCGAGCCTGGCAGCGCCCGGCTCCTCGCCGTGGACCGCGAACGCCTCGCCGCCCGAGCGGCCGATGCGCACGCGCTCGGACTTGCCGTTGTCGTAGCTCACCGAGACCACCAGCGCCGGCTGCTGCACGCCTGTGCTGTCCGTGCTGCCGCTGAAGGATTGCGCCCTGAGCGCGGAGAGCTTGTTCAGCAGCTCGTCCATCTTCGGCCCTTCGACGTCCGTCGCGGATCCACCGCCCGCCTTTGCCGAGGCTTCGGTGGGCAGGCGTTGCCACTTCTCGGTCGCGTTCTCGCCCTGGCCTGGGACCTTCTTGAATTCGTAGGTGTCGCTGCCGCGCACGATCGTCACGCTGGCCGCGTTGAACGGACGGAACTCGAACAGATCCTTGTCACGATAGTCTTCCGCGCCCTTCTTGAGATCGGTGGCCAGGGTCGGATCGATCGTGAACACGAGGTTCCGGGTGCGATCGAGTGCGTGGACCTCGCCGTTCTGTTCCTTCGCGACGGCCAACTCCGCCTTCGTGCTGCCCGCGCCGATCGCCAGCACCACGTCGGGCTGCGCCAGGCCGTATTTCTTGAGGTCCTTCGGCGCGCTCTCGACCAGCTTCGTCATGTTCGCGCTGGACAGCCGCGTCAGCACTCCTTCGATCGCGCCGTAATCGCCCCTGGCCTGAATCGGCTGCTTGACCGTCCATTCGCTGCCGTCGCGCGCCAGCGCCACGCGCGTCGTGCCGAGCGCGACCTCCAGGTTGTCCACCTTGTCACGCTCGAACCGCAGGATCCGCTTGTCGCGGAGATCGAACGGCTTCTTGTTGAACGTGCTCTCGATGAAGGCCGACACGAGAAAGACGCGTTTGTTGCCCGGACGCACGGCGTAGATGTCGCCGGAGGTCGGCGTCTTGTCGCCGAGCGCGATGGCGTCGCTGACGTTGCCGTCGGCCTTGAACGCCACCTCCACGGCTGGCGTGGCCAACCCGTACTGCGCGAGATCACCGGCGTTCTCGTCGACGACGCGATTGATCTCGAGCGACGCGATGTTGGACGTCAGGCTCGACACTTCCGTTTGATCCGCGTCGGTCTCGACCGGCTCGGCCAGCTTCCACGCGCCGTCGGCCTTGCGCAGCAGGCTGGTCTCGCCTCCACTCGTCACGCGGATCTCTTGAAGCGTGTCGGCTTCGATCGTGAACGCCTTTTCCTTTTGCTCCGCGCCGCCGGCGGGACGTTTCGCGTCGACGAAGTAGATGTATCCGCCGAGCCCGGCGAGCACGATCAGCAGGGCCAGGGTCGACTTCAAACCGCGCATGCGCTTACCGCCTCCGCCACCAGGTGTACACGCCCGTGGCCAGCACGAGACCTGGAATGATGAAGATCGACAGCAGCATGATGCGCTGCGACTGATCGGCGGTCAGGGTGATGCGCCGATCCTCGGCGTCGCGCGGCCGAATCGCGATCAGGTTCTCCGACTGCGCCAGCCAGTTCACCGAGTTCATGAAGAAGTCGCGGTTGCCCTGGATGCCGAGGCCGTAGTTCGCCGCGAAGTCCGAATCGCCGACGGCGATGATCCGCGACTCCGGCTTTTTGGACGGCTCGGCCGGGGGGTTCGAGGCCTTCTCCGCTTCCGGCTTTGGTTCCGGCGCGTCGGTCGCTGGCGCCGAGACCGCTGCCGCGAGCGAGACGGGGCCGGGCCGATCCTTGTCGTCCATGTCCACCTTGCCCGTCGTCAGGCTGGCCAGGTTCGACTCGGCCCAGCTCTTCGGGCTGGTTTCGACCAGCGGCTGCGCCGTATGCCCGTTCGTGCCGCCTTGCACCGCCGTCACCGACCGGGCGAGCGGGAACGCGGTCATCAAATTGAAGCCCTCTGTGACGGGATGGGGCGGGTAGGTTGCCGCCACGGGCACGGATGCGTCCGTGCCGAGCAGTTGACCCACGCCGCTTGCATCGACGACGACATCGTCGCCCATCGTGATGCCCCAGCTCGCGAGAAACGCGTTCAGGTTGGGCAGCGGCCCGGCCTCGGAGCCGGCGGGCGGATCCAGCAGAAACAGCACCTTGCCGCCCTTCGCCACGTAACGGGTCAGGGCATCGACTTCGGGCTGCAAGAAGTCCGTGCGCGGTCCCGCGACGATCACGAGCGTGGCATCCGCGGGCACCTCGCGCTGCTGCACGAGCACCAGCTTGTCGACACCGTAGTTGTCGCGCCCCAGCGCCTGGGCCACTCCGGCATAGCCCACACGATCGGATCCAGCCGTGTCCTTTTCGCCGTGCCCCTGCGTGAAGTACACCTTCCGCTGTTCACCGGTGACGGTCTTGATGAGGGCGTTGGTGATGTCCTGTTCCGCCGTGTTGGTGACGCGCTCGGTCTTGTCCTTGTACTCGATGACGACGGTGCCGTAGGCCTGCACCTCCGCCGTCTTCGCGCGCGCGGGCTGCCGGTCCACATCGACATACTCCACGGTCACCTTGTCGGAGTTGTACCTGTAGACGTCGAGCCGTTCGCGGAAGCGATCGAAGCCTGTCTCCTGGTCGTACACCGTCATCTTCACCGGTGCGTCGAGGCCCTGCAGCACCTTGATGGACTGCTCGGACAGGCTGTAGGCCTGATTGGCCGTCAGGTCCCACCGCTTGCTCTGTCGCACGGCGAGGTAGTTGACCGCCGCGAGAATGCCGAGCACCACGAGGATGCTGACGATGGACAGCGTGCCGTAGCGGGTCTGGCGACGGCTGTACGCCGAGCCGATCTCGCGCCACTGCCCGGCCATGTAGATGAGCACGGCGACGAGCCCGGCCCACGCCGCGTAGGTCGCGTAGTCGTTCCATTCGGGTCGGAGGAATCGAACCGCGACCGCGCCGAACACCAGCGCGGTGCCGATCCACCCGATCACGCTCACAATGCGATTGATCATCAGCCCCGCCACCGTTCGCTGTCCACCGACTTCGCGGTCAGGAACAGCCCGAAGAGGATGAAGCTCGTGTAGTAGACCAAGTGTTTGGTGTCGAGGACGCCGCGCGCGAAGTCCTCGAAGTGATCGGTGATCGACAGGTGCTGCAGGATCGCTTGCGCGGTTGGACCGACGAACGTGCCGATCCAGTTGATGACCCACAGCATCAGGAACATCGCGAAGGTGATCATGCCCGCGACGATCTGGTTCTTGGTGAGGCTCGAGATGAGCAGGCCGACCGAGATGAAGCAGCCGCCCATCAGCAGCAGACCGAGATAGCCGGTCAGCACCGGCCGCCACTCAGGGTTGCCGTAGAGAAACAACAGGCCCATGTGGAGGAGCGTGATCGCGAGCATCGCCGCGTAGAGCAGCATCGCGCCCGTGAACTTGCCGAGGATGATCTGCCAGTCCGTGATCGGGGACGTCAGCAGGAGCTCGATGGTCCCCGACCGCTTTTCTTCCGAATACGTCCGCATCGTCACCATCGGCAGCGTGAAAAGCAAGACGACCGTGACGTTCATGAGCAGCGGGCCGATGAGCATCTGGTTGATGTTCATGTTCTGCGGCCCCATGCCCATGCCCATCTGCATGCTCTGGCGCTCGAAGTAGGCCAGCAGCGCGTAGAAGAACCAGCCGTAGAGCAGCGCGAAGAAGCCCATCACGGTCCAGCCGATGGGCGAGGCGAAGTACCCGCGCAGCTCCTTGAGCGCAATCGCCCACACGTTACGCATGCGCTTCCTCCTCTTGCGCTGGCTCGGGCTGGTCTGCGTGTTCCTCAGATTCCTCGGTGGTCAGGCTCAGGAAGATCTCCTCGAGGCTCAAGCGCATTGGCCGCAACTCCAGGAGGCCCCATCCGCCGCTGACGACGGCGGCGGCGAGCTCGCGGCGCACGTCGCGGCCCTTCTCGCTGTCGACCTCGAACACGTTGACGCCCTCACGCGACTCGGCCAGGTTGACCTGCGTGACGCCGGGCACCTGTCGCAGCGTGAACTGCACGCTGTCGGTGGGTCCGGCGACCTGCAAGTAGATGGACACCGACCCCGTCAGGCGCGCCGTCAGGTTCTCCGGCGTGTCGATAGCCACCACGCGGCCCTTGTTGATGATGACGACGCGCTGACACGTCTGGGACACTTCCGGGAGGATGTGCGTGCTCAGGACGATCGTGTGCGAGCCGGCGAGCTCGCGAATCAGCTGCCGCGTCTCGATGATCTGCTTCGGATCCAAGCCGGCCGTCGGCTCGTCGAGCACCAGCACGTCGGGGTTGTGGATGATCGCCTGGGCGAGGCCGACGCGCTGCCGATAGCCCTTCGAGAGCTTGCCGCAGTGCCGGTTGGCCATGTCAGACACCCAGGTCCGCTTCAGGACCTCGTCGATCCGCGACTTCGCCTCGCGGCCCGGGACACCCTTGATGCGCGCCACGAACGTCAGGTACTCGCGGACGGTCATATCCGGGTAGAGCGGCGGCGTCTCGGGAAGGTAGCCGGTCCGTTGCTTGGCTTGCAGCGGCTGCTCGAACACATCGTGTCCGGCGACCAGGACTTTGCCCTCGCTCGCCGGCATATAGCCGGTGATGATGCGCATCGTCGTGGTCTTGCCCGCGCCGTTGGGGCCCAGAAAGCCAAGAATCTCACCAGCGGTCACGCTGAACGTAATGCCATCGACGGCCGTCACCGGCCCATAGCGCTTCGAGAGGTTTTGCACCTCGATCACAAGTCTCTCCGTTATCGGTACGGGTCAGAGCGCCGGCCAGCGTTCCGACGCGGCCCCGGGTCACGAGCCACCCCAACGCCGCAAGGGTGCGCGTCGGAGACCCCGGGCCAAGAGTTCGTAGAAGAATGCGCACGCGTAAGACGTGCCGACCCATCATCCTAGTCAAAACATCGGCACGCGGCAAGGCGGCCGGACATACACGGACGGCTTCCGCTAGTTCTGACGCTTCACGACGCCTGGAGGTCTGCCGATCTGTGGCTTGGGACTCGAGACCTGGGACCTGTGGCGGATTCGGCTTGCGCCCCAGGTCCCGGGTCCCGAGACCCGGGCCAGCGTAGGTGATAATTCCCCTGGAGGTCTTATATGTCCGTCGATGTCGGAACGGTTGCTCCCGATTTCACCTTGCCGAACCAGGATCGGCAGCCGGTGACGCTTAGTGCTGAGCTGGCGAAGGGACCGGTGGTCCTCGCGTTCGTGCCCGCGGCGTTCAGCTCGGTCTGCGAAAAGGAATTCTGCACATTCCGCGACTCGATCGGCGAGCTGGCCGGTCTCAAGGCGCAGGTGCTTGGCGTGAGCGTTGACACCTTCTTCGTGCTGAAGGCGTGGTCGGATCGACAGCACTTTGGCTTCCCCCTGCTCAGCGACTTCAACAAGGACGTCATCGCTGCGTACGACGTGGTCAACCCGGACATGATTGGGTTGAAGGGGATCGCCCGACGGGCCGTGTTCGTCATCGGGCCGGACCGGATCGTGCGGCACAAAGAAGTGCTCGCCGACGCCCGGAACGAGCCGGACTACAGCCAGGTCCGCGCGACGCTGGCGGCGATTTAAGGACATCGTCGGCCTGGGGCTTGCGACCCGGGGCTTGAAGGCCCGTGCGGGCGTGGGGTCCGCCTTCAGGCGGACCAAGATCGGATATGCTGAACATATGAGCAAACGCTCATATGTCAAAAGTGACGCCGCCGAGGCCTGCGACGTCTTCCACATCCATCCCGCCCGCGTGGCTGAGCTGCGCAAGGCGCTGATCCCCACCGACGACGTGGGCGAGCTGGCGGACACGTTCCGCGCCCTCGGCGATCCGACGCGGGTGCGGATGCTCGACGCGCTCTCCCACGGCGAGCTCTGCGTCTGCGATCTGGCCACGCTCCTCGGTCTCTCCGAGTCCGCCGTCTCGCACCAGCTCCGCCTGCTGCGCGCGATGCGCCTCGTCCGCTCGCGCCGCGACGGCCGCATGGTCTTCTACGCGCTGGACGACCGCCACATCGTCACGCTCTTCCGTCAGAGCCGGCGGCACGTGCAGGAAAGCGGCGGGCGCGCGGCCCTCTCGAAGGCTTCTGGGGACAGGGCCGGCCAATGAGCGGACGGGCGGCGCCGGTGACGTGCACACGCTGTGAGGTGCATGCCGAGTCGGTGTTCAAGGTGGACGGTCTCTGCTGCAGCGAAGAGGTGACCATCCTCGAGCGGCGATTGAAGCCGATGCGCGGGATGGAAGATCTCGTCGCGGACGTGATGGGGCAGCGGCTGCACGTGAAGTACGACGCCGCGGTGTTGTCCACCGCCACCATCAGTGATGCAGTCGCGCAAACCGGTATGCGCGCATGGCTCGAGCACGAGGAGCCCGTGCTGCAGCCCTCGTCGCGCGCGCGTGAGCGCCTGGTGCAATTGTCCGCCGCCGCGCTGGTGCTCGGGCTCGTCGCGCAGGCGCTCGAGTGGCCGTCGCTCTTCCAGATTCTCAGCTTTCTCACCGCCACCCTCGCCGGTGGGATTTACCCGGCGCGGAAGGCGATGCAGGCGTTGGGCCAGCGCACGGTCGACATCAACGTGCTGATGTTGATTGCCGCGGTCGGCGCCATCGTGCTGGGCGAATGGGCCGAGGCCGGCACCGTCGTCTTCCTGTTCGCGATCGCGCAGTGGCTCGAATCGCGCACGATGGACCGTGCCCGCGAAGCGATCCGCGCGTTGATGGATCTGACGCCCGCCGAGGCGCGCATCAAGCACGATGCGCACGAGCATCCGACGCCGGTCGATCGGGTGGCCATCGGCGCCACGATGATCGTCCGACCGGGCGAGAAGATTCCGCTCGATGGCCGCGTGCTCTCGGGCGCGTCGGAGGTCAATCAAGCGCCCATCACCGGCGAATCGTTGCCAGTCGACAAAGCCCTGGGTGACGAGGTCTTCGCCGGCAGCATCAATGGGCACGGCGCGCTCGAGGTCGAGGTGACCCGACGCCGCCGCGACACGGCGCTCGCGCGCATCATTCACCTGGTCGAGACCGCGCAGGCGCAGCGTGCGCCCGCGCAGCAGTTCATCGATCGCTTTGCGCGCTGGTACACCCCCGCGGTGATCGCGATGGCCGTTCTCGTCGCCATCGTGCCGCCGGTGGCGTTCGGCCAACCAGCGGACGCGTGGCTCTATCGCGCGCTGGTGCTGCTGGTGGTGGCCTGCCCGTGCGCGCTGGTGATCTCAACGCCGGTTTCCATCGTGTCGGCGCTGGCGGGCGCCGCGCGCCGGGGCGTTCGCGGACGATTGGGCTGCGGCGAACAGGCCT
>DAINCF010000209.1:0-11584 GCA_036732565.1 Vicinamibacterales bacterium | reverse complement strand
CCTGCCAACACCGTCGCGCGCCGTCGAGGCAGGCCTGAAGGCCTGCGCTACGTACAATTTCGCAACGCGCCTTTAGTGCGGACACACGATGCCGGTGGTGCCACGGAGCAGCACGGTTGCGTCGCAGGTGACACTGCCAAACGTCAGGGTGCGTAGATCGGCGCGCGCGCCGAACGTCAGTTGAACGTCGCCGGCGGCGTTGCCGGTCATCGTCGAGTTCACGAGCGTCACACCGGCGCCGTTGTCGGCCAGGAACCCGGTGGTGCCGTTCTGCGTGCTGACGACCTGCGCCTGATTCACCAGCGTCAGCACCGCGTCGGTGAGCACCCTGACGCCGGTTCGCGTGTTGCTCTGCGCGGTGATCGTACTGAACCCGGGCGCACCCGAGAACTGCGGCGTATTGAACACGGTCATCACCGAGTTCTGCTGAATCAAGACACCGTCGCCATTGTTGAGGCTGTTGAGCTTCGAGGCCGCATCGAGATCCAGGCCGCTCTTCGAATTCACCGACACGCCGACGCCCGGATTGCCCGACGCGTTGATGGTTCCGCCGAACGAGACCAGGTGCGAACCGGAGACGATCGTCAAGCCGGTGGCGAGATTGTTGTTCGCGTTGATCACGCTGGTCGAGTCGGCGATGAAGGCGTTGGCATTCGTGCCGATCTGGATGCCGAGCGCATTGCCCGTCGCCGACACCGTCGCCTGCGAAAACGTGATCGAGCTGCCGTTGACGTTGATGCCGAAGACACGGTTGGCGGTCGCGCTCAGGGCGCCGATCACCGTCGCAACAGACCCGCTCGTCACGTCGAGGCCGTGGAGGCCATTCTGAGCGATCGTCACCTCCGTGAGCACCGCGCTCGAGCCGGTCTGCATGGCAATGCCGGAGACGAGGTTGTGGTGCACGTCCAGGTCGGTCAACGACAGGTGCGCGCCGTTGACCGCGACGATGCCATTCCGGCCGTTGCGGACTTCGATGCCGGCCAGCGACACGCGACCCGCGCCGGCGATGGTGATCGCATCCTGTCCTCCGCCATCGATGATCGCCTCACCCACGCCCTGCAGCGTGACACCTTCTGTCCGGATCACGATCGGACCCGCGCAGACCCCTGTGAACGTGATCACCGGATCTTTGTCGCGGACAGCCGCAACGGCGTTGGCGAGCGGTTTGTGGCCGCAATCGAGCGGCTGATCGCCTGAAGCGGACGCCGCGGCGCAGAGATAGGACGACAGCACGATCATCGTGGAGTAGCGCATGGCCGACCTCGTGTAGATTCGGGGACCAGGGGAGCGTGGTCAGATTGTTGGATCGGCAGAGCGGTTCGGCAAGTAAAAAGGTTCACGGTACCAGCGCCGCCTTCCGTCGGCGTGCACGCTCGAGGATGGGCGCGAGCCCTTTCATGCCGCGCCTGATTTCCCGCGCGTCGACTGCGGCGAATCCGAGCACCAGGCCGTCGCGCCGAAGCGGGCGGCTGCTGTACCGACTCAGTGGAATGACCTCGATTCCGCTGCCGGCCGCGGCGTCCGTGACGGCGGCCGCGTCGATGTCGTGGCGGAAGGTCGCCGATGTCTGCAGACCTGCTTCGACCGGCGAAATCTCGACGAGGTCTTCGAGGTGGTCTGCTGCCGCGCGCAGCAGAACCGCGAGTCGCTCCGCGTACACTTCCCGCATCCGTCGCACGTGTCGGCCGAAGTGCCCCTCGGCGATGAAGTCGCAGAGCACCGCCTGATCCATCACCGCCGCGTGGCGGCTGGCGAGCGATTTGATTGCCTGCAACCGGTCGACGAGATCGGAGGGGACGACGAGATAGCCGATGCGGAGGGAGGGGAAGAGCACTTTGCTGAAACTACCGGCAAACAGCACGCAGCCGTGTCGATCGAGTCCCTGCAGCGCCGGCACCGGCGGCCCGGTGAAGCGGAATTCGCTGTCGTAGTCGTCTTCGAGAATCATCGCGCCGGTTCGATGCGCCCAGTCGAGCAACGCCAGCCGGCGCGGCAGGCTCATCGTCATGCCCATCGGAAACTGGTGGGCGGGCGTGACGTACGCGAGGCGCGCCTCCTGATCGCGGGCGTCCGGCAGGCGCATGCCGTCGTTGTCGAGCGCCACGGGTGACAGCGAGGCCCCAAACGCCGCGAACGCGCGAGCCGCGCCGACGTAGCCGGGATCTTCCATGCAGACACGATCGCCAGCGTTCAGCACCAGACGCGCGACCAGATCGATCGCTTCCTGCACGCCGGACACGACGGCAATCTGCTCGGGCGCGCAGACGACGCCGCGCGACGCGCCGAGGTAGTCCGCCAAGGTGCGCTGGAGCGGCGGATAGCCCAGGGGCGGACAGCCTTTCAGCAATGCCGTCGAGGCGCGGCGCAGTCGGTGGCCCGCGACCTGTGCCCAGAGGGTCGTCGGAAAGAGTTCGAGCGCCGGTTGGTTCGCGCGAAACGCGCGCGCCGCGGCGGCGGTGGGCGGCGCGAATACCTGTGCGCGCCGAGCGACATCAGACAGGTTCCGCGGCCGGTGGTCCGCGCGCGACGGTCGAGTGCGCACGCCAGGGCCCGCTTGCAGGAGAACGTCGGGCAGCAGCTCGCTCACGTACGTGCCCGAGCCCACGCGCGCTGCCAGATAGCCCTCAGCCTTCAACTGCTCGAACGCGGTCACCACCGTCCCACGCGCGAGCGTGTAGCGGATCGCGAGGTCACGCGTCGAAGGCAGCTTGACTCCAGGACGCAGCCGGCCATCGAGGATGGCGGTGCGGAGCGCGGTGTACAGCTGGCGATGCGTCGGAACGGTGGGCCGGCGCGGACGGATGGTGATCGCGAGCTCGCCCGTGACCCGTTTCATAAGTGGTCCAGTCAAAATACTATGAATGGTCCTTTCCTGTTGTCCACATTGCCGATATGTTGCTGGGCGTGAAGAGCCTTATGAGAGCTACGACAATCAGACGCTCCGCCTGCGCCGTCGGCACTGTGTATGTGGCGGCGGTGCTGGCGATCGTCGTTGTGGCGAGCGTCCGGCAGTCTCCGACGTCGAGCTCGAAACGCGCCTTCAATGGCAAGCTCCCTGTGCTCGATGGCAAGAATCTCTCGGCCACGCTGGTGGAGGTGACATACCCGCCCGGCGGTGTGAACCCGTCGCATCGCCATCCGTGTCCGGTGATCGGTTACGTGCTCGAAGGCGCCGTGCGCATGCAACTGCAGGGGCAGGAGGAGAGGGTCATCAAGGCGGGCGAATCGTTCTATGAGTCGCCCGCTGACGTGCATGCGGTCTCGGCCAACGCCAGCCAGGATCGACCCGCCAGGTTTCTCGCCTACTTCGTCTGCGACCGTGAGACGCCGCTCTCGGTGCCGGTGAAAGAAGATAGGGGCGAAGAGTGATCGGCAACGGACCGGTTGTCGAGCAGTGGGCGCTTCGCTATGCTCGCATCGCCATCGGCACCGCCTTCCTGTCCGCCGTTGCCGGCCGCTTCGGATTGTGGTCGGGCCAGTTTCGATGGGAGAGCTTCGGCCGCTTCTTGCAACGGACAGCAGACCTGAACGCGTGGGCACCGGCCACGCTCGTGCCCGTCCTGGCGTGGGGGGCGACGGTCCTCGAAACCACGTTTGCCCTCGCCTTGATCCTCGGGATCGCCGTGCGGTGGGCGGCGTTGGGAAGCGCCGCGCTCCTCGCGTGGTTCGCCATGGCGATGGCCGTCCACGACGGCGTCAAATCGCCGCTCGATTATTCGGTCTTCTCCGCCTCGGCTGCCGCGCTGTTGCTCGCCCTGATCGAAGGCCGCCGGACCACGAGGCCCGACGTCTAACGGCGCGATGTTTCTAAGAACGCGTTGCGAAATTGGGTCCGTAGCGCAGGCCTTCAGGCCTGCCAACACGTCGGTATAAGATAAGCCCTCGGTCATTCGTCCCGTTGCTGCGTCCGAGGGCCATGCCGTGCCAAGTCAGAAGCCGCGTGATGGGGCGCCGGTTCCCATTACGAAGGAGCCGGGGCCCGTTGTCGGAATCGGCGCATCGGCGGGCGGCCTCCACGCGTTCAGCCGCTTCCTCCGCCATCTCCCACCGGATACCGGCTACGCGTTCGTGTTCGTGCAGCACCTCGATGCCAGCCATCCAAGCAGCCTGAGCGAGATTCTCGGCCGTGCGACCGCCATGCCGGTGGCCGATGCCAGCGATGGCGCGCCAGTACTGCCGAATTGTCTCTATGTGATTCCGCCGAACACCGACTTGACGATTGCCGATCACACATTGAGACTCGCGCCACGTGCCGCCGGGTTGCCGCACATGGCGGTCGATCGATTCCTCAAGTCGCTGGCCGAGGATTGTGGCACCGCGGCGGTTGGGGTGGTCCTCTCAGGGAGTGGATCGGATGGTGCCGTCGGCCTGCGGGCCATCAAGGACGCTGGCGGCATGACGTTCGCTCAGGAGCCGTCGTCCGCGGAGTTCCCGAGCATGCCCGCCGCCGCCGCCACCGCCGGCGCCGCGGATTTGCTCCTGCCGCCGGAAGGGATCGCACGCGAATTGGCGCGCATCGCGCGCCACCCGTTCTTCGATGCCGCCAGCACGTCCCAGTCGGGGAGCGCCACCAACCTCGCCGTGGACGATGCCGCACTTCGCCGGATCTGCGACATCATGCGCGAGGCGACCGGCGTCGATTTCTCGCTGTACCGAGAGACGACGGTCCAACGACGAATTCTCCGGCGGTTGGCCATGTTGAACATCGCGAACGTCGACGAGTACACGCGATTGCTCGCCGAGAAGCCAGATGAGCGCACGGCGCTTCACCGCGATCTGCTGATCGGCGTGACGAGCTTCTTCCGGGATCCAGACTCCTTCGACTCGCTGAAGACCTCGGTGTTTCCGGCGATCGTCAGGGATCGGCCGTCGAATTCGACCATTCGCGTCTGGGTGCCCGGGTGCGCCACCGGCGAGGAGGCGTATTCGATTCTGATCGCGCTCCACGAGTTCCAGGACCACTCCCGCACGGCGTATCCCGTGCAGATCTTTGCGTCGGACATCAACGAGACAGCGCTCGAGACGGGCCGCAGCGGTCGATATCCAGCCAGCATCGCCGTCGACGTCAGCGCTGAACGCTTGCGCCGACACTTCGTGAGCATCAATGGCTCGTATCAGATTGCCAAGAACATTCGCGACCAGTGCCTGTTCAGTCGTCACAATCTGCTCGAGGATCCACCGTTCTCGAAGATCGATCTGGTCAGCTGCCGCAACGTGCTGATCTACCTCGACACCGTCCAGCGCAGGGTTATCCCGCTCTTTCACTATGCACTCGTGGACGGCGGCTTTCTGACGCTGGGGCGATCCGAGACGACTCACCACGAGGACCTGTTCGCGCCCGTGGACGGGCGCCGGCGAATCTACGTCAAACGCGAGGTCGCGAAGACGACATACGAGTCCTTTGCGCGCACGGGCGCGCGCGCCCGCAACGCCGATCGGCAGGTAGCCGCGGGTGCTGCGCGCACGGGTCCGACCACGGCGGATGTGAGCCGCAGTGTCGACCGCATCCTGCTCGCGAAATACAGCCCGGCGGGCGTGCTCGTCGACGAATCGCTCGACGTGCTCGAGATCCGGGGCCGTCCTGAGCCCTTTCTCAGCCTGACCCCAGGCAAAGCCGGTCTCCATTTGCTGAAGCACGTGCCCGATGTTGGGCTCTTCCTCGAGCTCGAGGGCCTCATCCGCGAGGCCGCGTCCAGCGGCGAGGTGGTGCAGCGGCACGGCGTTCCCTACGAAGCCGGCGGGCGATCGGGGCGCTTGAACGTCGAGGTCACGCCGCTTCGAAGTAGCGCGCGGCGCGCGTTCCTCATTTTCTTTGAACCGGTTGATGCCGCCGCGACTGACGCGCCGGGCAACCACGCCGGCTCGTCCGGCGCCGACCCCTCCACCGACCCGCGAATTGCGAAGTTGACCCGCGAGCTTGCGGCCGCGCGAGAACGACTGGTGTCGCTGGTCGACGACCAGCAGAGCTCCGACGCGGAGCATCAGCAGATCGCCGAAGACGCGCTGTCCGCGAACGAGGAGTTGCAGAGCCTGACCGAAGAACTTGAAACGGCGAAGGAGGAGCTGCAGGCGGCCAACGAGGAACTGCTGACGGTGAACCGCGAGCTGGAGTCCAGGAACGCGTCGCTCGCGTCAGCCCTCGAGCTGACGAAGTCCATCGTCCAAACCGTGGCCATTCCACTCCTGGTCGTGGATGGTGAGCTCGTGGTCCGGCAGATGAACGGCGCGTTCCTGAAGGCGTTCAGGCTCTCGCACGAAAGCGGCGAAGGTCGACCGTTCTACGAGCTGTGCGGTGGCGCGTGGGATATGGCGGACCTGCGCACGCGAATCGGCGGCTTGCTCGCGGGCCGACAGACGTTCGAGCCGGTGGAGCTCCAGCGGGAATTCCCGACGATCGGCACGCGCGTGCTGATCGTCGGCGGCGTTCGGCTCGAACACCTCGGCTCGATCCTCTTGACCATCGAAGACATCACCGGGCAGCGCGCGGCCGAAGAGGCGCTGCAGCGAAGCGAAGAGCGGCGCCGCCAGAGCGAGAAGATGGAGACGATCGGCCGGCTCGCCGGCGGCATCGCCCATGACTTCAACAACCTGCTGACGGTGATCTTTGGCAACGCCGAGCTGGTCCGCGACGCGCTGGGACACGATCACCACGCGATCCACGGAGTGACCGAGATTCGCGAGGCGGCCACGAAGGCGGCGGCACTGACCGACCAGTTGCTGTCGTTCAGCCGACGCAAGGTCCTGCTGCCGAAAGTCTTCGATCTGAATCCGGTCGTTGCCGATTTCGAAAAGATGCTCCGGCGCTTGCTCGGCGAGCAGATCCGATTCGTCGTGCGACTGAGCCCCGAGCCAGCTCTGGTCAAGGCCGACCCGGCCGAGATCGGGCGGGTGGTCATGAACCTCTGTGTGAACGCCCGAGACGCCATGCCAGCCGGCGGGGTGCTGACCATTGAAACCGGCCACGTCTCGCTCGATGAAGCCGGGGCCGCGGAGAGTGGCCTGATCGCCGGGCAGTATATCCAGCTGGCCGTTGCCGACACCGGGCTCGGTATGGATGCCGACACCCGGTTGCACGCGTTCGAGCCCTTCTTCACGACCAAGGACGCCGCCAAGGGCGCCGGTCTCGGCCTGGCGACGGTGTTCGGGATTCTGCAACAGAGCGGAGGCTCGATTGCGTGTGACTCGGAACTCGGAGAGGGGACGCGGTTCCGGGTCCTCCTACCGGTTGCCCCGGTGGCCGAGCACCCGTCGGACCAGAGCGACCGTGGCCTCGGCAACGTGCCGAAAGGCACCGCAGAGGTCGTGCTCGTCGTGGAGGATGAGGACAGCGTGCGATTGCTGACCACGCGGGTGCTGGAGCGATCGGGTTACGTCGTGCTCGAGGCGAAGGATGGTCGAGAAGGACTATCGGTCATCGAATCCCATGCTGGATTGATCAACATCATCGTCACCGACGTACTGATGCCGGACATGGGCGGCGGCGCATTGGTCCAGCGCGCGAGGGCGTTGCGGCCGGTGCTGAAAGTACTGTTCGTGTCCGGCCACAGCGAAGACGTGCTCGTCCAGGAAGGCGTGACGAAAGGCATGCCGTTTCTGCAGAAGCCATTTGCACCGGCCGACCTCGCACGCAAGGTGAGAGAAGTGCTCGACTCGTAGCTACCGTGGTGCGATATCGAAGCGCGACTCCTGAGACGCATTCGCTCCCGAAACCCGATCGACGACTGTCGCTCTGAGCAGGTACGGGCCGGGCGGGAGATCCGCAAGGGACAGATCGGCCAGGTAGGGCACCCGGTCGGCAGCCTCGTCCTCTGTCGTCATCTTCTTCAGCGGCGTCTTGATGATCGTGCGATTGTCGCGCAGCAGCTGCACCTGGATGGCAAGGTCCGCCGCGGCCTTGGCGGGCTTGTAGGCAAATACGTAGAAGCGGATGTTGGAGTCGCGCGGAAACCGTCGATCGACTCTGATGTTCGCCAGATCCGACTGCGTATCGCCCGTCGCGCGCGTGGTCGTTGCGGCCGCTCGCGCGCCGACGACGAGGCTGCTCAGCGCCAGTTGGCCGGAGGCCAGGTTGGGGATCTCGATCCACGCGTGCGCGCTGCCGAGCCTGCCGCTGGCTTCGTCGCGGGCGACCACGCGCACCTGATACAGGCCCGGCGGGACGAGAATCTGATGCGTGTAGCCGGCGCTCTGATCCGATTGGTCTCCGCTGGCGGTGATGGCGTCGTTGAAGGCGGCGCCACTCTCACCGCGATCGTTCACGACCACTCCGGCCAGGCGGACCGGCGCATCGGCGGTCGGGATCCGGATTGATGTCGAGAGCATCATCCGCCGGTCTGGAGAGAGCAGGTAGTTCACGCTCAGCGAGACCGGAATTGCGAGCTCTGGGTAAGGCTTGGCGATCGCGTTCTGCAGATCGGCGTCGCGCGTTGGCGCGGGTGGCGCTTTGTCCGTCGCCCTGGCTGCCGCGGGTGCCGGCTCGGCGTCGAAGAACCCTCGGCGCACCCGCACGGTGAGGTCGGGCTTCTCGACCAGCTTCACATCGATGCGATGGAACGTTCCAGCCTTCTGGCTGGCCTGGTCGGGCTCCCACGCAAGTAGGTAGTAGACCGCTGTCTCCTCTAACGCCTGCGTCAGCCCTGCCTCCAGCGCGTTGGTGTTGAGAATCGGCCTTCCACCCGTGTCCCTCGCCAGCGCATTCAGCCCATCCTGCGTCGCGGTCACCTCACCGAGGTAACTCCGCGCCAGCCGGCCAGTCACGTCGGCTACCGATCGGCTCGCATCCGGGAGGTTGGTGACGAGCCCACGCGCGTCGATGGAATAAATGACGATGCCCACGCGCGCCGCGGCGCTGGTGATCGGCCGCAGGTTCGTGCTGCCGTCCGAGTTGTCGAGGACGAATCCGCCCGACAGGAAGAAGACCAGCTTGCGTCCCGGCAACGTGGTCGACGAGCGTATGAGGCTCTCGAGGCCGGCGAGTGTTTGCCTCGTGAGCTGCGCGGCTTTCTGCAGGAGGCTGCGCGCGCGTCCGTGCACCAGGTTCTCCGCCTGCGGATAGAGCAGGAACGGGTTGTCCCGCATCGTCTCCCGAATGAAGTACGCGCTGAGGTCGCGATCGTACTTGTCGATCAGGAGCGCCTGATACTCGGTCATCGGCGGACGATCGAAATCGCGGGTGACGTTCGGCCGCTGCTTGATCCGCTGCAAGGCGGCGCGCAGGACCGTTCGGTTGTCGGTGAGCTGCTGCAGGAATCCGATCTCACCGCTCGCCGACACGATGGCGACCTGGTCGTCCTCGCTCATCCCCTCATCGATGAAGTCGCCGATCAGCTTGTGGGTGGCGTTCAGACTGCCGAGATCGAGATGGAGGTCGTCGACGTAGAAGAAGATTACCCGTCCGCGATCGGACGGTGAAGGCTCCGCGCGCCTCGCGGCCGCCGCGGCATTCAGCTGCGATCGTTCGTTGGCGGTGCCGGTTTCCACGCGCTCGAAGAATGCGATCCGCTTCACGATGCCGTCGACGCGGAGCTCGAAGTCTTCGCGCCGCAAGCCGTCGACGAAACGACCGTTCTCGCCCAACACCGTCACGTCGGTTTGGACGAGCTCGGTGCCGGCGCGAAACACGGCGGGCTGATCCTGTGCCGCCGCGGAGGGCGCGAGCGCCGACACGCACGTGAAGGCGAGGCAGAGCGTGCGCACGCGAGACCGAGGATGGCAGAAACCGGAGAGGCGCTCAATGCGAAAGTGCGCCGCCGAGGTCAGGATCCTGCGCGCTTGCGGGCGTCGGCGACGAAGCCGACCTCTTCGCCGTTCGCCTTGATCGCGAGGTAGGTCTTGAAGGACTCGATGGCGGCCGGACTGCGCAGCCCCTGCTGCGCCACGCCCATGGCGTAGTGGACCGGGGCGAGGTGCCGATAGGTGGGGACGTCGTCCAGATAGAGAGACGTCGCTTCGCCTCGGCGCTTCAGCGCCGCCTCGAGCTCGGAGTACGCTTCGGGGAAGGCCTGCGCGGTGAGGTAGGCGCGCCCGAGCAGCGCGCGCCCGAGCCAGGTGTCCGACAGCTTCTGCGCCTCGCGCGCGTACTCGATCGCGCGACGTGCGTCGTTCTTCTGGAGCGCGAGCTCCGCCAATACGAGACGGGCGTACGCCTGGGGATCCGGCTCGAGACGCGTCGCGAGCGATCCGGCCAGAAGCTCGGCCTGGCTCACGCGTCCGGCCGCAGCCAGCACCAATCCCGCACTCGCTCGAATGACGTCCGACTCGCCGGACGCGACGGCGGCCTCGGCTTCGCGCGCGGCCGAAGCCAGATCGTTCTGCGCGAGCCGCACTTCGGCGAGCGCCACCCGTTTGGACGCGACGGCGCTGGTGTTCCCGCGCTCTTTGTCAGCAGCGATGCCGGCGTTCAAGAGCGCGGCAGCGTCGGCGAGTCGGCCCTCGTAATGGGCCAGATCGGCGCGTCCGGCCGTGGCGAACGACTCGCCGGCGGCGCCGACGCCCGCCAGGGCGTCGTAGGTGGCCAGCGCGTCCGGGGCGCGATCGAGCGCGAGTTGCGACAGTGCCCGCGCGACGAACGCCTTCACGTGCCGGGGGTTGAGTTGATGGACGAGGTCGGCCTCGGCGATGGCCTGATCGAACTGGCCCGCGTACATCGCATACAGCGCGACGTTCGAGCGGCGCAGCACGTTCTTCGAGAACACCTCCGCGGCCTTGCGGCCCTGTTCGAGCGCTTGCGCCATGTCGCGCTTGTAAAACGACGCCAGCGCCAGGTTCGTGAGCCCGCTCGAATCGGCGGGGTAGGCCTTGACGAGTGAGGTGAACTCCTGGACCGCGAGATCCGGCTTGCGGGCGAACAGATAGTAGCTGCCCCGCGTGCGGAACTTCTCGCGGTCGGTCATCCGGTCGATGCGCGCCAGCGCTTCCTGGTAGGTCGTCTCCGCTTCATCGGTTCTGGCGAGGTTCGCGTACTGCGCCGCGAGTCCCGAGTAGGCGCGGCCCAGGTCGGGATCGAGCGCGATCGCCTGCCGATACTGCCCGATCGCCTCCTCGACTTTGCCGGCCCATTGGAGCTCCTGCGCGCTGGCATACGCATGCGCGGCTTCGAGGCTTCCGGCGGTGAAGGTCTCGTTGGCCGTCGCGCTGCCGGACGGCACAGCGGTGTCGCCCAGCGCCTCGCGCAGATCACCCGCAAGCTGGCCAACCACGTCGAGCACGGCATTCCGGTCAGGAGCTTCGACGCTGAGCGTGTGCAACGCCGGCGCCGCATCGTCGCCGCCTTGGAGCGCACGTGCCGTGATCTTGTAGCTCGAGCCGGACGGCTCGACGGCGCCCGCCAGCACCAGCGTCAGTCCCTCGCGCAGCGCGACGAGTCGCGCGGTTTGCTCGTCCAGGGTCGAGCCAGGTTTGATCGAGGCCGCGGCCCTGAGGGCGTCGCGTCGGGGATAGACCGTAATGAACGACGCGCCTTCGATGCCGAGGCCGAGCGCTTGCTCGACGACGCCGTTGAACACCGGATCGCCGGTGCGGTTCTCGAAGTCCGCGACGAGCACCGATACCGGAGCGTGCTGCACCTCGGGGCGCGGCACAAACC
>DAINCF010000208.1:0-11590 GCA_036732565.1 Vicinamibacterales bacterium | reverse complement strand
GTCCCGCCGCGCCGGCGCCGCCATCGGTGCGTCGCCTCGCGCGCGAAATCGGCGTCGACATCAACCTGGTGCCTGGCAGCGGCGCCAATGGTCGCATCACGCAAGACGACGTCAAGGAGTTCTCGCGCCGGATCATGAGCAGCCTGGGCGGGGGCGGCCAGGTTGCGGCGGCCAACGCCCGCGCGGCGACGCAGCCGCTACCCGACCTCAGCAAGTGGGGCGAGGTCGAGCGCAAGCCGATGAGCAACATCCGCCGCAAGACGGCGGAGCATCTGGCGCATTCGTGGGCGACCGTCGCGCTGGTCACGCAGTTCGACAAGGCCGACATCACCAGCCTCGAGGCGCTGCGGAAGAAGTTCTCGGCCGAAGCGGAGAAGGGCGGCGGCAAGTTGACCGTGACGGCGATCGTCGCGAAGGTGCTGGCGAGCGCGCTACGCGTGTTCCCGCAGTTCAACGCCTCCATCGACATGGCGGCGGAGACGATCGTCTACAAGAAGTACGTGAACGTCGGCATCGCGGTGGACACGGAGCACGGCCTGCTGGTGCCGGTGCTGCGCGACGCCGATCGCAAGAACATCATCCAACTCTCCGCCGAGATCGCGCAGCTCGCCGAGAAGGCGCGCGCACGTAAGCTGTCGCTCGACGAGATGTCGGGCGGCTCGATGTCGATCACGAATCTGGGCGGCATCGGCGGCACGGCGTTCACGCCGCTGGTCAACTGGCCCGAGGTCGCGATTCTCGGCCTCTCGCGCGGCGCGACCGAGCCGGTCTGGATCGACGGCGCGTTCCAGCCGCGCCTGATGCTGCCGCTCTCGCTGTCGTACGACCATCGGCTCATCGACGGCGCGGACGCGATCCGCTTCCTGCGCTGGGTCGCGGACGCGCTGGAGCAGCCCTTCACGCTCGTGCTCCGCGGTTGATGCGCGGCATCTAAATAGCAATTTTGTGAGCCCTGAGCCTCAGGACCCAGGTCTCAAGCCCTCCACTATGCCCACTCGTGTCGCAGTCATCGGTGCCGGTCCCGGCGGGTACGCCGCGGCGTTCTACGCCGCCGACCTCGGGATGCAGGTCACACTCATCGATGAGGAAAAGAACCCCGGCGGCGTCTGCCTCTATCGCGGATGCATTCCGTCCAAAGCCTTGCTGCATGTGGCGAAGGTGATCGACGAGGCGGGCCACGCGAAGGCGTGGGGCATCGAGTTCGGCGCGCCGAAGATCGATGTCGACCAGCTCCGCGCGTTCAAGAACAAGGTCGTCGACAAGCTGACCAGCGGCACCGGACAGGTCGCGAAGCTGCGCAAGGTGCAGTACCTGCAAGGCCGCGCCAGCTTGCTGAGCCCGACGAGCATCCGTGTGCGGCTGACGGCCGGCGGTGAACAGACCGTCGAGGTGGACAACATCATCCTCGCCACCGGCTCGCATCCGACCCGCATTCCCGCGCTGTCGCTCGACAGCCCGCGAGTGCTGGATTCGACCGGTGCGCTCGACCTGCCGGAGATTCCGAAGACGATGCTCGTCATCGGCGGGGGATACATCGGGCTCGAGCTGGGATCGGTGTACGCGGCGCTCGGCACGAAGGTCTCAGTGGTCGAGATGACGCCCGGGTTGTTGCCGGGGGCGGATCGCGACCTCGTGCGCATCCTGGCGCAGCGCGTGGAGAAGACGTTCGACAAGGTCATGCTCTCGACCAAGGTGATGTCGATGCGCGGGGTTCCCGGCACGGGAACGGCGGTGGATCCGGCAGGCGTGCTGGTCACGTTCGAAGGTGAGGGCGCACCCGCGGAAGCAAGATACGACTACGTGCTGGTCTCGATTGGGCGCCGGCCCAATTCGCAGATCGAAGGCCTCGAGCGCACCAAGGTGCAGATCAACGACAAGGGCTTCATCCAAACCGATCTTCAGCGGCGCACTGACGATCGTGCCATCTTCGCCATCGGCGACGTCGCGGGTGAGCCGATGCTCGCCCACAAGGCCTCGCACGAAGCCCGGGTCGCGGTCGAGGCGATCGCGGGCCACAAGGCGGTGTTCGAGCCGCAGGCGATTCCGGCGGTCGTCTTCACGGATCCGGAGATCGCCTGGGCGGGGCTGACCGAAGCCGAAGCGGAGAAGCAGGGCAAGACGGTCGAGATCACGCGCTTCTCGTGGGGGGCTTCTGGACGCGCCATCGCGATCGATCGCACCGACGGCATGACGAAGCTGATCATCGATCCCGCGACCGAGCGCGTCCTCGGCGTCGGCATCGTCGGCTCCGGCGCCGGCGAGTTGATCGCGGAAGGCGTCCTCGCCATCGAAATGGGCGCGACGGCCTCCGACGTCAAGCTGTCGATCCACCCGCACCCGACGCTCACCGAGACCATCATGGAATCGGCCGAGATGTTCTTCGGGACCGCGACGCACGTCTACAAGCCCAAGAGGCCTCGCAGTGCATCCTAACGGCTGCGCTGCTCGGTAGGCGCGCTCGCGTTGCTCGCGCGTGGGCCTCACTTCGTTCGGTAGGCCTCGCTTCGCGCGGAGGGCCTCGCTTCGCTCGGAAGGCCTCGCTTCGTTCGGAAGGCCTCACTTCGTTCGGAAGGCCTCACTCGCTTCGCTCGTTCGAAAGGACGCTCGGCTTCGCCTTCGCGAATGACCGCTCGCTACGCTCGCGGAGGGAATGGGTTCTCTCTCAGCTTCGCTATCGCTCGGACCGCGCGGCGTCGGTCATGTCATCCATCGGTAGAGGCGGGGCCTTTGCTCCGCCTGCGATCGCCAGGGCGGCGATCGCCGTGCACCAAAGTGCCAGTGGCAACCAGACTGCCAGCTCTCGCGGCAGGTCCCACGCGCGCTCGAAGGTCATACCGAGCGATCGCGCGAGGCCGAACGTGAGCGCTGCGAATGCCCACCAGAACACCAGCCGTGTCAGTCCCGACGGTCGGGCCACTCGCCCGAGGCTCCAACCAAGAACCGCGAGCGCGATCGGAATGAGCGGGATCGATGCGCGGTTGTGCCGTTCTTCGTGAAGTTGCCGCGATGATGCGCCGATCCCCGGCATCCCCGCTTGGATGGTCATCAGTTCTTGCAACGTCAGTTCGCGGGGGCCGAGACGCGGCATGCCCCCGTGAAAAACGAACCCACTCTCCGCGAACATCGCGTTCCGAAAAGTGCGATTGGCATACGGTGTGACCCAATTGTGGGAGATGAACACGAGCGCCACCACCAGCAGGACGATCCGTACGAGGTGGCGCGCCGCCAGCGACTGCGATTGGCCAGTCGCGCTCAATTTCATCGCGAGCGGTAGGACAGCGAATGGAGCAGCGAGGACGGCCGAGCTCGGCAGCCACAGCGGCAGGAGCCGCCAAGGCACGGACTGAGTGCTCGGCGGCACCAAGAGAATCAACACACCCAAGGCGCCGAATGACAGCAGCATCGTGCAGGTCGTTCGCCGCATGTCTCGCGGCACCGGCATCGTCGCGACGCAATACGCGCTCGATGCCAGGAAAGCGATCAGGCCGCGCACACGAACGAGCGTCCGACGTCGGGCCGTCGCCGCGACGAGCCACTCGCGCTGCCAGTCGGCGACCAGCGGCTCGAGCACGCTTGCCACGGCTGCGGGGTCGACGAGCAGCCGCGCGCAGGCGAGCAGGCGTGTTCCGGGAAGCTGCATAGGCGCCTATCTCCCGATCAGGTGCGCGTGCCTGTCTTGCGGGAGCGCCTGGAACAGTTCCAACGCCCGCGCCTCGAGCGCTGGCCTGCGCTTGCGTCCGATGTGATCGGCCGTGCGCGTCGCGATGAGCGCGAAGCAGAACAACCCGACCAGACCGAGCCACTCGGCGAAGATGCGCTCGGTAGAAAGGTTCGGCGTCACGAAGCCGCCGATGCGGAGGACGCCGACGAGGAGCGCCAGGCCGGCAACCGACTCCGCACCTGACAGGACGCGTCGAGCAAGGGCGAGCAGGATTCGTCCGGGAGCGCGCTGCATCACGCCTCCTGCGGGTGGCCCTTCATCATCTGCTCGGCAACCCGCCAGGCCGCGAGCACGCGCGCGCCGTGGCCGGTGGGGCGGTAGAGACGACGGGGGAGACCGATGGCGCCAGGAGCCCGGGTTTCCTGCCGCGACTCCAGATACCCCTTGTCCTGCATCCGGCCGAGCGTGACGTAGACCGTCCCTCGCTTGAGGCGACCGCTCGAGCGCTCCACCATCCGCAGGCCGAACATCTCGCCCTCGTCCTCGAGCAATTCCAGGACCAGACGCTCGGTGCCCGACAGGCGCGGAAGCTCATTCACGCTGGTATTATCGATCTTACAAGGTGTAAGTCAAGTGGGCTTGGGGCTTGGGACTCGAGACTCACGCCAGGCCTGCGGCCTGGGGCTCACGACCTGGGGCCTGGTTGGCTTGGGCCCCCAGCCCCCAGACTCAAGACCCCGGACTCAAGCAAGACCCAGTACTCGAGACTCGAGCCTCGTACGCGTCGGCTTGTTCGTGCGCGTGGTAGGAGCTGCGGACGAGGGGGCCGGCTTCGACGTGGACGAAGCCCAGGCCGAGAGCGATGCGCTTCAAGTCGGCGAACTCGTCGGGATGGTAGTAGCGCGTCATCACCGCGTGGTCGGGTGATGGCCGCAGATATTGCCCGATGGTGAGGATCGACACGCCGACGCCTCGCAGATCGCGAAACACCTGGACGAGCTCGTCCTGCTCTTCGCCGAGGCCGACCATCAATCCGGTTTTCGTCGCGATCGTCGGCGTGTACGTCCGTGCGCGATCCAGGAGCTCCAGCGTGCGCGAGTACTTCCCGCCCGAGCGCGCCATGCGATAGAGCCGCGGCACCGTCTCGGTGTTGTGATTCAGCACGTCGGGACGCGCATCGAGCACGGTGCGCAGTGGCGCCTCTTCGCCCTTGAAATCGGGAATCAGCACCTCGACGCGGCTCTCCGGCATGCGCACGCGAATCTCGCGAATCGTCTCGGCGAAGATCGCCGCCCCGCCGTCGGGCAGGTCGTCACGATCCACCGAGGTGATGACCGCGTACTTGAGCGCCATGGCCTTCACCGCTTCGGCCACGCGGCACGGCTCGTCGATGTCGAGCGCCTTCGGCTTGCCATGCGCCACCGCACAGTACGCGCACGCCCGCGTGCAGATGTCGCCGAGGACCATGAACGTGGCCGTGCCGTGGTGCCAGCACTCGCCGATGTTCGGACAGTGGGCGTCCTCGCAGACCGTGTTCAGCTTCAGATCGCGCATGATGCCCTTGAGCCGGAGGTAGTTCTCCGACCCTGGGGCCCGCACCTTCAACCAGTCCGGCTTGGGCTCACGGCGGACGAAGTGCAAAGGCTCGACAGGGACAGACACAGATCTAGTGTAACCAGCAATTGGTGATTTGGCGATTTTGGGATCTGGGGATCTGATTTGGTGATTGGGTGATGTGGCGATTTATTTGGTGATTTGGTGATCTATGCGGTCGCGTCAGGGATTGCAGAAGCTGCGCACATCGGCCAGGTTGAAAACGAAGAATCTGCAGCGTTCCTCTGGGCCAAAAAAGCGAACGCGAGCATCTGTGGAGGAATTGCGGTCGGCATGCGCCGTGCGATCGATACCGTGCATGACGCCGGACGATCTCGAAGCTCGATTGAACACGCTTGCACGACAGGCGTTCGCGCTCTGCGCCGAGGTGCGCCCCATTTCCGGGGGGAAGAACGTCGCTGACCAACTACAAGAAAGCTCGAGCAGCGCTGCGTCGAACTACTCGGCCGCCCGTCGTGCCCGATCGCGGAAAGAGTTCATCGCCAAGCTCGGGCAGACGACTGAAGAAGCCAACGAAACGGTCGGTTGGATTCAATACGTCGAAGCCAATCACTTGGCGCATAGCCACCGCATCGCGCCGCTACTCGACGAAGCGATGCAGCTTCGGGCGATTCTCGCGGCGTCGTACCGAACAGCACGCGCGAATTATCGAGGCCAAATCACCAGATAGATCACCAAATCACCAAATAGATCACGAAATCACCAGATCACCAAATCAGATCACTAGATCCCCAGATCGCCAAATCACCAAATGCCTCGCTCACTCCGCCGTCTCCCCGGGCCGAAGCTCCAAGACCTCGATGTCAGTGCCGACGAGATGTTCGCGCAGTTGGTCGGGCGTGCCGGTGAGCAGTGGGAACGTGCCCCAGTGCATCGGGACCACTTGGCGCACGCCGAGCCAGCGGGCGGCGATCGCCGCGGTGTCGGGCCCCATGGTGAAGCGATCGCCGATGGGCAGGAACGCGATGTCGGGCTTGTACACCTCGGCGATCAGCTTCATGTCGCCGAACAAACAGGTGTCCCCGGCGTAGTAGAGGGTGCGTCCGTCTTCCAGCTTGATGACGAACCCCGCGGGCTCTCCGAGGTAGACGACACCATTGTCGTCGAAGCTGCTGCTGTGTCTCGCATCGGTCATCGTGATGCGCAGCCCCTTCACCGTGATCGTCCCGCCCTTGTTCATCGGCTCCAGGTGCTGCACGCCTTTCGACCCCAGCCAGCTGGTGATCTCGAAGATGCCGACCGCGGTCGCGTTGGTGGCCTTCGCCATCGAGACGGCGTCGGTAATGTGATCCGAGTGCCCGTGCGAGAGCAGCAGGAGGTCGACCTCTTTCGGCGGGACGCCCGGAAACTTCGGATTCCCGGTGAACCACGGATCGAAGAGCAGGCGCAGACCGCCGGGCGTGCACAGGAGAAACGCGGAATGGCCGAGCCATGTGATCGCGAGTCGTTGCATCCGCACAGTTTACGCCGTCGTCGGCGCTTTGATCAGCAGCCCGCCGACGAGGTACTCAGCGAAGGCATGGCCGATCTGCTCGGACGACATCGGGCCGTCGGGATCGAACCACTTCGTGATCCAGTTGACCGCGCCCATCATCGCGAACGCGATCATCTTGGGATCGCCGGGCGCGAACAGCCCGCCATCGATCCCCTGCTGGATGATCTCGCGCATGCCGCGATCGAAGCGGTCGCGCTTGGCGATCACGCGCCTCAACAGCAGCGGCGAGAGCGCCTGCAGATCCAACGTGAGCGCCGTGCCTTGCAGCTCGTCCAGGATGATGTGGATGAAGGCGAGAATCAGCCGCCGCAGTTTCTCATCGGGCTGAATCGGCGCTGACTGAACCTCGGCGAGCAGCGCAAGCAGGGTGTCCAGCGAGTAGTCGTGACACGCGAAGAGGATCTCTTCCTTGTTGCGGAAGTAGTAGTAGAGATTGCCCTTCGTCATCTGCAGCGCCGAGGCGATCTCATCGACGCTGGCGCCGTGGTAGCCGCGCCGCCGGAACGCTGCCGCCGCGCTCTTCAGGATCTCGACGCGTCGATCCAGCCGTGCTGGCGCTTTGGCCATGGTCGGGCTCTACCATAGCACGATTTGAACGATCGTTTAAATCGTGGTAGATTCCACCCCAGAGGTCCACAGTGGAGCAGGCCGCTCAATCCCCATCGCTGTCGTTCGAGACGTCCCCCGACGGTTACAAGCACTGGAAGTTGACGATCGACGGGTCGGTGGCGACGCTCGTAATGGATGTGCAAGAAGACGCGGGGCTCCGCCCGGCCGACTACAAGCTCAAGCTCAATTCGTACGACCTCGGCGTCGACATCGAGCTCGCCGATGCGCTGCAGCGGCTGCGCTTCGAGCATCCCGAAGTCCACGCCGTCGTTCTCACCAGCCTGAAGCCGCGCATCTTCTGCGCCGGTGCCAACATCTTCATGCTCGGCACGTCGAGCCACGCATTCAAAGTGAACTTCTGCAAGTTCACGAACGAGACCCGGCTCGGCATGGAGGACATGAGCCGATCGAGCGGCGTGAAGTTTCTCGCCGCCATCAACGGCATCTGCGCGGGCGGCGGATACGAGCTCGCGCTGGCCTGCGATGAGATCTACCTCGTCGACGATGGGGCGGCCGCTGTTTCGCTGCCCGAGACACCGCTCCTTGGCGTCTTGCCCGGCACGGGCGGTCTCACGCGCGTCGTCGACAAACGGAAAGTGCGGCGCGACCTCGCCGACTACTTCAGCACCCTGACCGAAGGCGTCCGCGGCAAGCGTGCCGTCGAAGGGCGCTTCGTCGATGCGGTGCACCAGACCAGCCGCTTCAAGGAAGCAGTGGCCACACGCGCCGCCGAGCTCGCCGCGATGTCCGATCGCCCGGCCTCGGGACCTGGCATCACGCTCACTCCACTCGCGCCGACGATCGACGAGGACGTGATTCAGTACAAGTACGTAAAGGGCACGATCGATCGCGCGCGGCGAGTCTGTGATCTCACGATCAGCGCGCCCGAGACACCGCAACCGTCGACGCCAGACGAGTTCGTGGCCGCCGGCGATCAGGCCTGGGCGCTGCGCGCGTTCCGCGAGCTGGACGATGCGATCCTGCGGCTGCGACTCAACGAGCCGGAGATCGGCATCGTGGTGCTCCGCGCGACGGGCGATGCCGACGCGGTGCTCGGCGTTGATGCGACGCTCGACGCGCACAAGGATCACTGGCTGGTGCGCGAGATCATCGGTCAGATCCGCCGCACGTTGAAGCGCGTCGACCTGACGTCGCGGACGTTCTTCGCGTTGATCGAACCGGGAAACGCCTTCGCCGGCACGCTCTTCGAGCTGGCGCTCGCCGCCGACCGCACCTACATGCTGGACGATCCCGACGGGGCCAACACGATTCAGCTGTCGCCGATGAATGCCGGCGTCTACCCGATGAGCAACGACCTGTCGCGTCTGGCCGTGCGCTTTCTCGGCGAGCCCGAGTCGGTCACGCGCGCACTGGACCACGATGGGCCGTTCGACGCGAAGGCCGCGCTCGACGCGGGCCTCGTCTTTTCAGTACCTGACGATATCGATTGGGATGATGAGGTGCGAATGGCCGTCGAGGAGCGCTCGGCGTTCTCGCCTGACGCGCTCACCGGCATGGAGGCCAATCTGCGTTTCGCCGGGCCGGAAACGATGGAGACGAAGATCTTCGGCCGATTGACGGCGTGGCAGAACTGGATTTTCCAGCGACCCAACGCCGTCGGCGAGCGCGGCGCGCTCATGGTGTACGGCCGGGAAGGCCGGCCCTCCTTCGATTGGAGGCGAACATGAGGCCAAGGCTCGCTTGAACTGTGGCGCCAACGGCGCTCGGCCTGGTGAAATCGTGGATTGCACCCAAGTGGTGTGACCGAGTGACCGTCGTAATGGACCACTCAAGTGGATTGAGGGGTTAAATGATTTCGAGCGATCGCATTCCCAACAACATCAATCTGTCCGAGAACAAGCGGCTGCAACGTGCGCTCGAGCACTGGCAGCCGCGCTATCTCGACTGGTGGCGCGACATGGGGCCGCAAGGCTTCCAGAATCACCACCAGGTGTACTTGCGCACGGCGACCAGCGTCGATGCGGCCGGGTGGGCGCATTTCGACTACGTCAAGCTGCCGGACTATCGGTGGGGCATCTTTCTCGCCGAGCCCACCGCCGACCGGCGCATCGGTTTCGGCGATTTCATGGGCCAGCCGGTCTGGCAGGAAGTCCCCGGCGAGTTCCGCAACCCGCTGCGCCGCCTGATCGTCATTCAGGGCGACACCGAGCCGGCCAGTGTGGAGCAGCAGCGCATGCTCGGCGCGCACTGTCCGAGCCTCTACGATCTGCGGAATCTGTTTCAGGTGAACGTCGAGGAAGGCCGCCATCTGTGGGCGATGGTCTACCTGCTGCACTCGTACTTCGGCCGCGACGGGCGCGACGAAGCCGAGGGGCTGCTCGAGCGCCGCAGCGGCAACTCCGACACGCCGCGCATGCTCGAGGCGTTCAACGAGCCCATCGACACCTGGCTCGACTTCTTCGCCTTCACGATGTTCACCGATCGCGACGGCAAGTCGCAGTTGCTGTCCCTGTCCGAGAGCTCGCTGGATCCGCTGTCGCGCACGACCCGATTCATGCTGACCGAGGAGGCGCATCACATGTTCGTCGGCGAGACCGGCATCATGCGCATTCTCGAGCGCACGTGCGAGCTGATGAAGCAGGCCGGCTTCTCGGGCGACGTGCGCAAGGTCGGCGGCATCGACATCGCGCTGATTCAGAAGTTCGTGAATCAGTGGTTCAGTCTGAGCCTCGATCTCCATGGCAGCGAGGTGTCGAGCAACGCCGCCAGCTACTTCGCCAACGGGTTGAAGGGCCGCGCCGAAGAAGAGAAGTACAGCGACGATCATCGGTTGAGCGGCGACGTCTACCTGCTGGATCTGCTCGACGAGAGCGGCCGGATCTCGCGCCAGGAGGTGCCGATGCGCAACGCGCTCAACGAGGTGCTGCGCGATTGGTATGTCGGTGATTGCCAGGCGGGCATCGATCGGTGGAACAGCCGCGTGCTCGAGAAGCACGGGATGTCCGAGCGCATCCTCCTGCCGTCGCGCAAGTTCAACCGCAAAGTGGGCGTGTTCGCGGGCAAGCACTTCGACCCGCTGGGCCACGCCATCAGCGCGGAGGACTGGGAGCGCCGCAAGGACGAGTGGCTGCCGACCCACGCCGACAAAGAGTACTTGCGCAGTCTGCAAGTCGTGCCGGTGTACGAGCCGGGACAGTTCGCGAACTACATCGCCCCGCCCGCGCGCGGCATCAACCGTCAGCCGCTGAATTTCGAGTACGTCAGAACCGAAGGCTAGACAGGCAGACGCGTCTCCAACTATGACGTATTCGAAAATCGGTTACACCGTTGCCGACGGCGTCGCGATCATCGAACTGAACGATCCTCCGGCCAACACCTACTCCTACGAGATGATGCGCGAGCTCGACGATGCGGTCCTGCAGGCCCGCATGGACGCGAGCGCGCACGTCATCGTCTTGATCGGCGCCGGCGAGAAGTTCTTCTGCGCGGGCGCGAACATCGGCATGCTCAAGGACGCCGATCCGACGTTCAAGTACTACTTCTGCCTGCACGCCAACGAGACGATGAACCGGTTGGAGCAGACGCCGAAGCTCGTGATCGCGGCGCTCAACGGTCACACGGTGGGCGGCGGTCTCGAGGTGGCGATGGCCGCCGACATCCGCATCGCACGGCACGGCGGCGGCAAGATCGGTTTGCCGGAGGTCGCGCTTGGCGTGCTGCCGGGCACGGGCGGGACCCAGCGGCTGGCGCGGCTGGTCGGCAAGGCCAAGGCGATCGAGCTGATGGCCACGGGCACGCTGTTCACGTTCGAGGATGCAAAAGGGCTTGGCCTGGTCAATCACGTCTGGGGTGACGGCGATCTGGCCGGTCGCAGCTTCCGCGACGCGGTGATCGCGTACGCCACCGAATTCACGCCGCCCAACCGCGCGAGCAAAGCCGTCGGCCACATCAAGCGAGCCGTGCAGTCAGGATTGGAGATGTCCTTCGCCGACGGACTCTCGCTCGAGCGCGAGCTGCAGCAGCGGCTGTTCGAGAGCGAGGACGCCAAAGAAGGGCTGGCGGCTAGTATAGAGAAGAGAAAGCCGCACTTCAGCGGACGGTAGCCGCCAAGACACCAAGAACACCACGGAGTTAGCCACCAAGGCACCAAGGCACCGAGTTTCTTAAGGAAAGAATTTCTTAGAGTGCGTTTCAAAATAGACGTGGGGTCCGCCTTTAGGCGGACCTCAGGGCCGGCTGAAGCCGGCCCC
>DAINCF010000207.1:0-11680 GCA_036732565.1 Vicinamibacterales bacterium | reverse complement strand
GAGCGCAAGCTACCACGCTAGGTAGCAGCCAGCCGCTTCATCTCATCTTGGTGGCGCACCGTGAATGTGTCAGAACCGGATGCCAACGACGACCGCGATGGTCCGCGTCTGCGCGGAATCGCCGGAGTCGTCGGTAGCGACGCTCACCAGGCCCTCCGTCCACCGCCCCTCGACCAGCCAGCGGCGCCCCTGGAGGCCTCCGCCCACAGTGAAGCCGAAGTCCGTCGATTTCACCCGATCGCTGATGTCGAAGTCCCCATCGGTGTCGGCCTGAGTCGCGTTGATGTTGAACGCGAAGTTGGGCCCGCCGATCACGTACAGCGCCTTCTCGTCGCCTCCTGAGGGCGCGGTGAGCTTGACGAGCAACGGCACCTCGAGGTACGTCAACCGCAGCAGCTCGTCGACATCGTCCGGGTCGAGCGTCGCTCCCTTCCAGGTCACGAGCGCTTCCGGTTGGATCGAGAGTCGAGACGTGCCGAGGCCGATGTTCACGTAGCCACCGACCATCGGCCCGAACCGGCGACCCGCTTCCGCGTCCGACGTGTCGGTGACCTCCGAGACGTTGGACACGGTCGTCATGTTGACGCCGCCCTTGGCGCCCACCTCGATCCCTTGCGCCGCGACCGGGGCGGCGCCCATCGCCAGGCACACAACCACTCTCACAGCGTCAGCAACATGCGACATGTCGACTCCAAGCAGGCCTGAAGGCCTGCGCTCGCCACGAATTGGCCTAGGGATTGATTCTGATCTCTTGCGCCTTCTGAAACGTCGCGCCGTCGTTGTCTTGAAACGTGAACGTCACGGTGACGACGGCTTCCTTGCGCAGGCTCGGCAGGTCGTACCAGATCTCGAGACTCATGTTCAGTGGGCTGCTCACAGCGCCGAACGTGTTGCCGCTGGCGCTGATCGGCGCGAAGTCGTAGTGCTCGGTGTCGCTGCCGGTGGGCGGGGTGATGACGCCTCCGACCGCTTGCTTGACGGTCAGCGTCGTGGCCGTGAGCCTCACGGGGAAGTCCACATCGACATCGTCGTCGAGCGCGTTCTGGTTGAAGCTGATGGTCACGGAGAAAACGGCGTGCCAGTCGAACGGGAGAATCTCGTCCGGCAAGTTGTTGCGCGGCACACGGTAGGTCCGACCGTCGCTGCTCGGGTCCGCCGAGATCGGATCGGGTAGGGCCGACACGTCGACCACGTCGTCGTAGTCGACCGTCTCATCGGGATCGGTCGGACTCTGGCAGGCCAGCGACACCATGGCAACCAGCGCCAGGGCGACGGCGCCGACAACGGCCGGGGTCCCTAACGCGCGGACTGTACGCGTTGGGGTGGCTAGCATCACATTTCGCAGCATCTCAGGGCTCCTCTCAGTGAACGGCAATGCATTCGTCGGATACGCGTCTCAGAACGTGGTACCGACGGCGAATCGGAATCCGCGCGGGGGTTGAAAGCTGTCGCGATAGAGGTTCCAGGCGTAGATCAGCCGGAACGGCACGTTCATCACCGGCATGACCACGCGCAGCTCGACACCCGAGGAGGTGCGCAGCTGGCGCAGGTCCCACGGCTGGTCCTCGGCGTAGGCCTGACCGGCGTCGTGGAACGCCAGCAGCCGGACCGGTCCGGCGATGTCGAAGTAGTACTCGGCGTTCAAGAGCATGAACTTGTTGCCGCCGAGCGCCCTATTGTTCGAATCGAGCGGGCCGACCGATCGGATGTCGTAGCCGCGGATCTGCGTCTCGCCGCCGAGGAAGAAGCGCCGGTAGTACGGCAGCTCGTCGGTCGATCCGTACTGCCAGATCCAGCCGGCCTGTCCTCGCAGCCCGAACGCGGTACGGCTCGTGTGCGGGAAGTAGAGGATGGCTTCGACTTCGGGTTTGTAGTAGTTGACCGTGCCGCCGAGGCCGCCACCGGCGAACTCGAAGCTGGCGGTCAGCCGCTTGCCGCTGCGCGGCATGAACGGGCTGTCGACGCTGTTGTAAACCAGGCTCGGGGTGACGCGACTCTCCACGTAGCGGCCTTCGGCAAGGAGTGCACTGAAGGCGAGGCCGCCGGCTTCGCTGACCGAGCTCTCGAGGTCGTCGCTGACGGCCGTGTCGATCACCTCGTAGGAGTAGCTGGTGAACAGCTGCGTGAAGCGACGCACCCAGAGGCCGGCGGTCGTGCTGATGCCGCTGCGGGCCTCGCTGTAGATCGACGCGCCGGTGGTGTCCAGGTAGTCGATGCGCCGCGTGAACAGCGATCCACCGCCGGTGATCGGGCGGTCAAACAGGTACGGCTCGCTGAACGCGACTTGATAGTTGTTGCTGCGCGCGCCGGTCTGAGCCGAGACCTGAAACGTCTCGCCCTGCCCGAGGAAGTTGGTGGTCGCGAACGAACCGTTGACGAAGAACCCGTCGATGCCGGACATGCCGGCGCCGAACTGAATCTCGTTGCGGTTGTGCTCCTCGAGCTTGAGCGTCACATCGACGTGGTTCTTCTTGGCGGCCGCCGGCTCCACCTGCACCGATTGCTGGGCGTCCGTTCCCTCGCCGATCGGTTTGAAATATCCGAGTTGATTGAGGCGCCGCACGCTGAACTTCAACGCTTCGGTGTTGAAGACGCCGCCTTCGACGACGCGCAGCTCGCGACGAATGACCTTGTCGCGCGTCAGCGTGTTGCCCGTGAAGGTGATGCGGTTGATGAAGTACTGCTCGCCCTCCTGCATGTGCAGGGTGACGTTGACCGTCGGCGTTCCAGTGAATCCGGGCTCACTACCGGCGTCGATGAACTTGAATTCGGGATACGCCGTGAACTCGTAATGCCCGATCGACCCGTAGGCCTCGCGCGCCTTCTCGAAGCCTTTTCTGATGGCGCTCTCTTCGTAGTACTCACCGGCCTTCAAGTCGAAGAGCGGCGCCAGCGCTTCGGATCTGACGACGGTGTTGTCGGCGATGATGAAGTCGCCGATCCGATATCGCGCGCCTTCGGTGACGGGAATGCGCAGCTCGACGTACCGGGTCTTGCCGTTCGGCGCGTCCGCGATGGTGTGCACGTCAGGGTTGCCGACGCGCGCCTGCAGATATCCGCGGTCGCGGTAGTAGGCCTCGACCTTGTCGGCGTCCTCCTCGAACTTCACCTGCTTGTAGGCGCCGCTCCTGGTGACGAAGGAGAGGAACGACTCCTCCTTGGTCTCTTTCATCCGGCGCGCCAGCGTTCCGTCGTCGATGGTGTTCCCGACGAAGTCGATGTTGCGGATGACGTACTTGGGCCCCTGACTGATGTTGAACGTCAGGCTGATCAGCTTCGGCCCGGTCGGCAGCTCGGTCATCGTGTGGGTGACCGTGCTGTCGAGGAAGCCCTTCTCTGACAGCATCTTGCGGATGATGCCGTCCGCCCGCCTGATGGCACCCGGATCCATGAACGAGTCGAGACGCAGCGACACGCTCTCCTTCTTGAACGCTTCGTCGATGTCGGTGCGCGCCAGGCCGTGATCGCCGGTGTAGTCGACGATGCGAATGCGCTGGCGCTCCTCCATGTCGAACGTGATCAACTTGCCGACGACGCCGTTATCGAACACGTAGTCGGTGGCCTCGATCTTCAAGTCATCGAGAAAGCTGGTGGCCCACAACCGACGAAAGTCTTCGAGCAGCTCTTCGTGCGCCTTGTCGTCGTACGGGACCCAGATGCGTTGCGACGGCTGACTGGGGCGGGTCTGGATGTAGTAGAGATAAGTCTGCGGCTCGACGACCGAGACGTTGCCCTGCCGCGCGAAGCACGGCGCGATCTGATAGATCACGGGCGGCGAGTCCGCGGGAGGCAGGTTCGCCGGAGGTGGCACCGGCTGACCGCAGATGGTCTTGTCCGCCGTAGCGGCTGGCGCGGAAGCGGACTGGGCGCGCAGATCGGCAACGCCGATGGCGATCACAATCGCTGCGGCGCCCGCGACAGTGACGACACGAAGCACGCGCGCTCACACAGCAAGCGCGGTACCCGATCGCGTGCATTCATCACGTCGATGCGGGCAGGTGTTCAGTTCACGAGGAAAATCGATCGCGCTTAACGAACGATTTACATCCTTAACACGCAGCTAGCATCGGGATCGCCGGAGAAGCGCTCTGGATGGCCATCTTCGCGTCCTCGATCGAAGGCGGTGTCCATCATCTGGAGAAGACACATCAGGGGCTTGGGGCTTGGGGCTTGGGGCTCGGAGACAGCGGATTGTTAAGATTGCAAAGTGGGCGCTCGATGGCGCTCAGTGCGACGCGCTCGTCGATGTGCGACTGAGGATCGTCCAGCTTGGGCTCTGCTCCTGCACCGGGAACGTACGCAGTAAGTGATCTTCATACGTCGCCACGGCCGTGAGCGTCGCGCGGCTGTAGGTGGAGAACTTCGGAATCAAGACGACGTCCACGTCACCGAAGACGTCGTCCACGGGTCGTGGGGGCATGTCGGGCCAGAGCCACAAGCTGCCGCCGCGGGGCGGTGGATAGCCGAGCATGAATGGCATGGGATTGACTTGATCGATCACGAGGATCTTGGCGCGACCGCGTCTGTCGCCGGCGAAGAGCGATGCGGCCTCGATCAAGGTCTGGACGTAGGTGGCATCCAAGATCTGATGCTTGGCCGGGTGTTCGAGCCTGCTGCTGAGAAGCTCGTATGACAGACTCGCGAACGCTGGCGTGACGGCGGGATCCACCTCCTCTCGAGGCACAGCGAGGCCACGCAGATTAGTGCTCTCGACCGTCAGCACCGCCGTGTCGCGGTTCGCGACCAGGTGATACCCCGCCACCGACGTCATCGCCGTGAGAATCGACAGGGCAGGCCACGAGAGAATCGCGGTCAGAGGCAGCATCTCCTTGCCTCTGAACGGACGTGCCGCGCGATGCTCGCCACGCAGCGCGTCGTAGATGAGATAGGCGATCAGCGTGCCGATGGGGAGCGCGCCTCCCTGCGCGCTCTGCGAGGCCACGAAGTTCCCAAGACCCAGGACCATCGCCGCCAAGAAGACATAGTGGAGCGGTGCCCGTTGGCGCCGCCACATCCACAGCAGCAGCAGCACACCGCTGCCATACAACACGTACTCGGCCCGGCTCCCCAGGAACTCGCGAAACTGTTCCAGCATCGGGCGCACGTAGCCGCCGTTGACCGCCGCCACGATGTCTGCGACGTAGGGACGGTTGTAGGGCATCGCGGCGTTGGCGACGAGCACCAGCGCCACAGCCACCCACGTCCACGCGCGATCGCGCACGTGAGGCGAGGCGATCACCGCCACCGCCAGCGCCCCGACACCCGCCGCCGCAAACGTGATCTTCAAGTAGAACATCACCAGCAGCAGCACACCTCCGGTGACCGCGTCGAGCCATACGACGTTCCGCCGCGAGGGAAGAAACAGCAAGAGACAGAACGTCGTCAACACGCTCCATCCCCAGCGGTTGTACGACATCGCAAACGAGTAGGCGTTGGGCTCATCGCCGACGTTCACCGGCATCAGCACCAGCAGCGCGGCGTAGAGGACGAAGAGCACCGCCGGAATCAGGGCGAGACGGCGCGACGCCACGACGACAGCGGCGGCAAACGCAAATACGAGAAAGATGGTCTGACCAACGAGAAACGCGTGCGACATCGGACCGACCACCGAGAATCCGAGATGGGTTAGCCAGAAGCCGAGCGGGCCGATCGGGTCGTGAAAGTCGACGTGCGGCACGTGCCCGCTGTGAATCCGCCACGCTCCGGAGAGGTTGAACAGCAGATCCCACGTCATCTCGCGAGAGAACATCCGCTCCGGCGTCACCAGCAGCCACAGCGTGCCGAGCACCGGCAGTGCCGCGAGCCCGGCGATCTGCGGCATCGAGCCGTCGCTCAGAAACAGAGCGCCGACACGCCTGATGATCAGCGCGCGTGCAGACGCTTCGCTGATCTCGGTCACCTTGTCGGCCGCGGTGAACTGGGCCATGCTTCGCGCTCCTCCGCCCTCGCTGGCGAGGACGGCCATGATCAGTGAGCCGGTACGTGTGCCGATCGATCTCCGGCACGCCGGGGGAACGGCGTTCGAGACGACGACTAGTGGAGCGCCTCAACCGAGTTGCGCGTATCTACCGAGAACTCGGGGAAGCGCTTCCGGGCCGTTCCGAAGGAACGGCCCCAGTAGTCGGTTCAAAGATAGATCCCATTAGAGCCCTACGGCGCCGAGACGTTCGCTGGACGCGTGAAGAGCAGATACATCTCGCTGCCGTTGGCGTGCGAGCGGTGTCGCTCCCACTCGCGCGACGCCAGACGGCGGAGTGCCGCGCGAACCGGGAAGGCGACAAGGTAGAACGGATTCGAGGCCACCAGGACCGCGCGGTCGCGCCAGGTCCAGTCCTCGTGCCTGAGCGCCTCACGCGCCGCGCCTCTGAACAACACCGCCGGGGGACGCTTCACCAGGCGCAGCGAGGTCAGCGCCAGACGCAGTCCGCTGAGCCGCCGGCTCGCCGCCGGATCGATGCCGCGTCGCGCATCGAACATCTCCGCGATCGTCTCGAGCTCCTGACCACTGATCCGATCGATCGCACCCCAGAACTGCGCGCTGTAGGCGGCGCGCGCGAGCGTGAAGCCCTGCCGTTCGGCCGCGCGACTGAGCGTCGTCGTCGTCAACCGGCGGACGTGGCCGTCCTCGTCGAAGAAGAAGCGGCCGTTGGTCTCGTTGACGCCGTCGTCGCGCAGCCGACACACGCCGTGCTCGAAGCTGCCGGGATTCCCGCAGGGCAGGATGTGGAGCATCTGCCCGTTTGGCGTCAGCAGACTCGTGAGCAACGCGAGCGTGGCATCGAGATCGACAACATGCTCGAGCACGTGATGCGTGAAGACGAAATCGAAGGGGCCGTGCGCAGCAATCTCGCCGCCGACCGCGAAGTGACACCGCGGCACGCGTCGGGCGGCCTCGCGCAAACCAACCGTGCTGAGGTCGGTGCCCCACACGTCCCACCCGGGTAGCGCGTGCTGCAACACGCTGGTGAAGACACCCTGCCCGCAGCCGAAGTCGAGCGCGCGCCCTTGCGGCGGCAGTCCCAACCCACGAACGAACTGACCCACTCGGCGTCGCCGCCAACTGGGCCATTCGCTCATGTATCCATGCTCGAAACGTTCGTCGTAGAACGCCTCGTCTTGCTCAACCGTGCGCGCGGTCCTGGTGGACGCCGGCTGCACCAGCATGGCGAACACTATAGCCCACCAACGGACACTACTCCTCGGCCATGAAGGAGTACCGCCAGTCGGTTGGCGGCGAGAACGTCTCCTTGATGCTGCGGACGCTCGTCCAGCGAAGCAGGTTCATCTTCGATCCGGCCTTGTCGTTGGTGCCGGACGCGCGCGCGCCGCCGAACGGCTGCTGACCCACGACCGCGCCGGTCGGTTTGTCGTTGATGTAGAAGTTGCCGGCGGCATTCCGCAAGGCCACCGATGCGTCGACCACGGCTCGTCGATCGCGAGCGAAGACGGCTCCGGTCAGCGCATACGGAGACGTCTCGTCCACGATCTCGAGCGTCTCTTCCCACCGATCGTCGTCGTAGACATACGCCGTCAAGACGGGCCCGAAAATCTCTTCACAGAGCAGCCGATACGACGGGTTGTCCGTCTCCACCAGCGTCGGCTCGATGAAGTACCCCTCGTCGCCGTGCGCACCACCGCCCTGCACGATCGTCGCGTTGGCTTCGGCGTCTTTCAGGTAGCCGCTGATCTTCTCGAAGGCCTTGTGATCGATGACCGCGCCCATGAAGTTGCGAAAGTCGCGCACGTCGCCCACGCGGATGTCGCGCATCATCGCCACCATGCGATCGCGAACCTCGGGCCACAGCGAGCGCGGGATGTAGGCGCGGCTCGCGGCCGAGCACTTCTGTCCCTGATACTCGAAGGCGCCGCGCACGAGGCCCACGGCCACTTCCTGCGCGTCGGCCGACTGGTGGACGACGACGAAATCCTTACCGCCGGTCTCACCCACGATGCGCGGGTACGATCGGTACTTCCCGAGGTTCTGCCCGACGCGCTGCCACATGCCGTTGAACACCGCCGTGCTGCCCGTGAAGTGAATGCCGCCGAGATCGGGATGGTCGAGAAGAATCGACGACACTTCCGCGGCATCGCCCGGAACGAAGTTGATGACGCCCGGCGGCAAGCCGGCGGCTTCGAGCAGCTTGACGATGTAATGCGCGCTGAGCATCGCACTCGATGCCGGCTTCCACACCACCGTGCACCCCATCAGTGCGGGCGCGGCCGGAAGGTTGCCCCCGATCGCCGTGAAGTTGAACGGCGTCACCGCGTAGACGAACCCCTCGAGCGGCCGGTAGTCCGACTGGTTCCAGATGCCGTGCGTGCTCGCCGGCTGCTCGTGAAAGAGCTCCTCGGCGAAGCCGACGTTGAAGCGCCAGAAGTCGATCAGCTCGCTGGCCGCATCGATCTCGGCCTGGAACGCCGTCTTCGACTGCCCGAGCATCGTCGCCGCATTGAGCGTCTGCCGCCAGGTGGTGGTGAGCAATTCGGCGGCCTTGAGAAACACCGCCGCGCGATCTTCCCAGGACCAGCTCGCCCATTCGCGCCGAGCGTCGAGCGCCGCCTCGACGGCTTTTTTCACATGTGCCGCATCCGCCTTGTGCCAGTCGGCCAGCACGTGGGCGTGACGATGAGGCATCACCGCCTGCCCGAGCGCGCCGGTACGAATCTCTTTTCCGCCGATGACGACGGGGATGTCGATGCGCTCGCCGGCCATCGCGGCCAGCCGGCTCTTCAGTTCAGCCCGCTCTGGAGAACCAGGCGCGTAGGAAAGATTGGGTTCGTTCTGCGGGGATGGAATACGACGGACACCGGCGAAGGGCGCTGACATCGGAAGACCTCCAAAACAGGTATTGTTCCACACGAACCTAGGGTTCCTCACGAAGGTTCCCACGGTGGTGCCGGACGAGGGTTCCCACGACAGTTCGGTTCCTCACGAGGTTTCCGGACGATGGTTCTGTTCCATACGATGGTTCTGTCGAACTGCTCCACATGACGGGGTGCGCCAAGACCTGGAACCGTCGTGCCGAACAGAACCAACGCGTTGGAACCTTGGTGAGAACCGAACCGTCGTGTGGAACCGACGTGAGGAACCGTTGTGAGGAACTATCGTGCGGAACCTGCGCCGTCAGGCCCGTGCCCCCTCGATCTCCACTTTGATCGACCGCCACTTCCCTTGGCGGAAGCGGACGATGCTCAGCACGCCGCGCGTCACGTGCCCCAGGACGATGGCGAGCCAGATGTCGGCCGGTTGCAGCGGGCGGGTCGCTTGAATGAGCTCGCAGAGGCCGATCGGCACGAGGATCTGCGACGCGAGCGTGATGAAGAGCGGGCTGCGCGTGTCGCCCGTGCCTTGCAAGCCGCCCGTGTAGGTCAGGGCGAGGGTGATGAAGAAGCCTGAGACGGCGAGGTACTGCAACAGCTCCTGCCCGATCGTCGCCACCTCGGCTTCGGTGGCACCGAAGATGCCCAGCAACAACTGCGGGACCGCGACGAACAGCAATCCGACCACCGCCGCCACGCCGAGGCCGATGCGCGACGCGGCGTGGACGCCTTGGATGGCCCGCTCCGGCTGACCGGCCCCGAGGTTCTGGCCCGCAATCGTGGCAGCCGCGCCCATCAGGCCCACGGACGTCCAGGTGATCATCGAGAACAGCTCGGTGTAGCCGATCGCGAACGCGGCCTGCGCCGCGGCGCTGTGCTCGAGCGAGCCGATGAACCGCAGCAGCATCACGCCCGCGACGTTCATCGCGATGCCTTGGACGCCGCTGGGCAGGCCAAAGCGGAACAACGCGCGAATCACCGACCAGTCGGGAGCCCAGCCGCCGTTGCGCGAAAACTGAACGACCAGGTCCCCGCGGAACATGTGCCACAGCGCATAGAGGCTGACGGTCGTCGAGGCCAGCACCGTCCCAATCGCCGAGCCCATCGTCCCGAGCGCCGGGATGGGACCAAGACCCGGAATCAGGATGACGTTGAGGATGACATTCAACACCGTCATCGTCACGCCGAGGCGCAGCGGTGTCCGGGCGTCGCCCGCCGCGCGCAGCGCGGAGGTCATCATGAAGAACAGGATCATCCCGATGCAGCCGAGAAAATTGACGCGGAGGAACGGCAGCGCAAGCTCGCGCACCTCCGGCGCCGCGTTGGCCAACTCCAGGAGGCGTGGCGCGATCAGGTAGCCGACCGGTGCCATCACGACGTACATGGCCAAGGCGGTCACGAACGCCTGACGCACCGTTTGATTGACCTTCGCGGAGTTGCCGGCGCCGGCGAAGCGCGCGACCAGCACGGCCTGCCCCGTGAACAGCGAGGCGATGAAGACGATGACGACGAGGAAGATCTGCCAGCTGACGCCGATGGCGGCGTTCGCGGTGTAGCCGATCAGGTGGCCGACCAAGGCGTGGTCAACGACGCCTTGCATCCCGGCGATGAAATTCTGGAGCATCGTCGGCCACGCCAGCTTCCACACCGCAGGGCTGATCGGGCCGCTGACGAGGGATCGATCGAATTTAGTGTCGAACTGCGCCGGATCCGCCATACGGCAAAAGAATGAAAAGAAAGGACTCCCGATTGTACCGGAATCGCCGACTCATGCGAGGAGATAGACAGCGCCTCCCAGGAGCGTCGCGCCGAGCAGTATCGGCAGCGGCCAGAGAATCACCGCTACCGCCAGCAGCCCGAAGACGACTACGACACCAGTAATGGGGCCGACTGGCCACAACAACGCCGTGACCAAGCGCGGGACGAACCGGTCGCCCATCGCCAAGAGGCCGATCAGCACGCCGGCAACGTAGATTACGAGTGCGATCGCCAACAGAGTACTTCTACAGCAGAAACGGACCGCGCGTTACAGGACGGCCGACTGCCGACTGCCGACTGTAACAGGCGTCTGGTCGGGAGTCGGGCGTCGGCAGTCGCGCATCACACATCTAACTCTTCGGCTTCCTCGGCCCGTTCCATGATGAATCGAAAGCGCGCGGACGCATCCTTCCCCATCAGCTCGTTCATCACACGATCGGTAACGAGCTGATCGGCAATCTGCACGCGCAACAGCCGCCGGGTCCGCGGATTGAGCGTCGTCTCCCACAGAACCTTGGGCATCATCTCGCCAAGCCCCTTGAAGCGTGTGATCTCGGGGGTCGCGCGACTGGTCTTCTGCTTGAGGATCCGATCCTTGTGCGCGTCGTCGAGCGCCCAGAACGTGTCCTTGCCGATGTCGATGCGATAGAGCGGCGGCTGTGCCAGGTAGATGCGCCCGGCCTGGATCAGCTGTGGCATGTGCCGGTAGACGAAGGTGAGGAGCAAGGTCGCGATGTGGTGCCCGTCGGAGTCCGCGTCGGCCAAGACGATGATCTTGCCGTAGCGCAAACGGCCGATCTCGAATCCCTTGCCGAGGCCGCACCCCAGCGCCGTCACCAGGTCGGCCAGCTCCTTGTTCTCCAGCACCTTCGCCGTGCTCATGCCCTCGGTGTTCATCACCTTGCCGCGGAGCGGCAAGATCGCTTGACGCGCGCGATCGCGACCTTGCTTCGCCGACCCACCCGCCGAGTCGCCCTCGACGATGAAGATCTCGCTGGTGATGGAGCCGGGGTGGGTGCAATCGGACAGCTTGCCCGGCAGGTTGACGCGGCCGGCGGTCGGTCCCTTGCGCACGACGTCGGCTTGCGCGGCGCGGCTGGCC
>DAINCF010000206.1:0-11643 GCA_036732565.1 Vicinamibacterales bacterium | reverse complement strand
GGCCCTGCTGCGCGACGAGCGCCGGAGCGCTGGCGAGCAACAGGACGACGGCGACCAATGATGACCTGTTCACGATTCGGACTCTCCTCTAATGGGAAGTACCGTCGAAATCCCAACAGGGCCGTTCCGTAGGAACGGCCCGGAACTACTATCCGAGCTGTCGGCAGCTGGTAGCAATTCTGTTGATCGCTTCCCTAGACATTCAACGCAACTGCGGCGTGGCCGACGAGATGCCGAGGACCGCCAGGTCCGTCGGTGGCCTGCGACGACGAGAGAACTCCACGCCGAACATCTCGCGCAGGAACGCGAGGCCGACGGCGACGACCGCCGCGAACACCGCCCCGGCAACGAGCCCGAGCCGAACGTTCGGTTTCGACGGCACATGCGACACCATCGGAGCCTGCGCCAGCACCACGTTGGAAATGCGCTGCCGGTCCAGGACTTCGGCTATGCGAGCTTCCTCTTCCTTCTTCCCGTAGAGCTCGTATCGCGATTTGGCCTCGGCCACTCTGCGCGTCAGCTCCTCATAGCGCGGCCCCGCTTCGGTGATGGCCAGCGTGCGTGCCCGCTGCTCCTCGAGCTCGCGCTTGATCTCGACGGTCTTGCTTTCGAGACCGGAGTAGGCGAGTCGCGCCTTCATCCGCTCTGCCTCGAGCGACTGCCAGGCCGGGTTGAGGTCGGTCGACTCCTCGGCGGCGTCCATCTTCTTGGCCCGCTCGAGCGCGGCGGTCGTATCGGCGATTTGTTTGTCGATCTCCACGACCAGGCGATCGGTGGGCTGATACCGGGTCAGGGCCTGCGTGCGCTTGTTCGTCAGCTCGGTGACCATGGTGTGCAGGTGCTCGACCGAAGACTGCGCCGGGATGTTGCGGCGAACCGTCGAGACGCGCTGCGGCGTACGTGCCATGTGCAGCTCGGCGACCCGCCCCCGCGTTTCCTGCTCGTGCATCTCGGCGGTGAGCGTGTTCAACTGGGCATCGAGCTCCTGGACGGTCTTGAGCGCCTCCTGTTTCTGCGTGTCCAGCATGACCAGGTTGGAGCTGCGCGCCAGGGCCGCGAGCTCTTCTTCCGCCGCCCGCAGCTCGGTGCGTGCGTTGGTCGCCTGAGTCTTGAACAGTTCATACGTGCCCGGGCTGCTGTGCATCGTCAGGTGGGCGGCCAAGTAGGCATCGGCGATGTGACGGACGATCGCCGCGGCCAGCTCGGGGTCCGTGCTCGTGTACGACAGCTGCACGACGTTGGTCTTGCGGATGGTGCCGGCGTTGATCGAGCGAAACAATCCGTGCGTGGCCATCTCGGTCGCGATCTCGGGCGGTCTGCCTTGCGCGATCAGCGCCTGGTCGAGATTGAGCTCGCGGACCACCTGCGTGAGGATGTCCCAGCTGCGCAGCAGCTCGAGCTCGGTGTTCAGCGTTTCTTCGGAGACGAAGTCCCGAGACACCGAGGTCGCGCCTTCGTTCGGCGCGACGACGAGCTCCTGCCGGGCGTTCTTCACCAGGAACTTGGCGCCGGAGGTGTACTCTCGCGGCCAGTAGTAGAGCGCGACCGCGACGCCGACCATCACGACCAGCCAGACGGCGGCCATCAGCAGCCACTGCCGCCGGACGAATCCCATCCAGTCGACGACATCGTCTGGCAGCGGCAGGCGCTGGACGTCCTGCGCCGCCAGCTCCATCGCGCCGCCTGGTTCGTTGGCGGCTGGCGTCGTGTTTTGGTTCGTGGTCGATGGCGTGACGGCCGGGTGGTCGGCCGCCTTGCCGTCGCGCGACTGCGAGGTGGTGACGTCGGATTCTGACATGTCGGACCTACGGTTCATCATGCGGCGCCCGAGCCGGAAATCACGGCGGGCACCGTCTTCAAGAGGATCCGCGCGTCGAGGGACAGCGACCAGTTGTCGATGTACGCGAGATCCAGTTGTACCCAGGTATCGAAGGTGGTGTTGCTGCGGCCGGACACCTGCCAGAGGCAGGTGATACCGGGACGCACGCTGAATCGGCGCATCAAGCGCGCCTCGGTGAAGCGCTCGACGTCGCGAATCGACATGGGCCGTGGGCCCACGATCGACATGTCGCCTTTGAGCACGTTGATCAACTGCGGCAGCTCGTCGAGCGACGTCTTTCGAAGAATGCGCCCAATCGGGGTAATCCGCGGGTCCTGACGGATCTTGAAGATCGGCCCCACCGCCTCGTTCTGGTCCTCGAGGCTGGCCTGCAGCCGCTCCGCGTCATTCACCATCGTGCGGAACTTGTACATCTTGAACTGGCGGCGGTTGTAGCCGTAGCGCTTCTGCGTGAAGAGGATCGGGCCCGGTCCGCTGAGTTTCACCAGGCACGCGCAGACAACCAGCACGGGCATCAGTGCCAGCAACCCTCCCGCGGAGGCGAACAGATCGAAGAGACGCTTGATCACGAGCCGGTAGTCTTCCGTGACCACGGTCGTGAGGCGCATGGCCGGGAACTCGTCGGCCTGATCGAACCTGGGCTTGGCGAGCGACAGCGCGAAGAAGTCGGACAGATCGACTTGCACCTCGACGCCGACGCCCTCGCAGGCGCTGATGGCCTGCTGGATTTCCGCGTAGCAGGAGCTGACGGGCAGACTCACCAGCACCAGGTCCACCGGGTTCCTGGCGAGCAGCGTCTCCAGCTCGTCGAGCGATCCCAGCATGCGCTCACGCACCTGGGGCGCCACGTCGTGACCGCCTGGGGAGTCGACGAAGCCGAGGACGCGATACTGCAGCGATCGACTGGTCGTGAGCTCCTCGAACAGCCGCAGCGTCCGTGGCCCGCTGCCGACGATGAGCACGTTCTGCCGCGCGGAGGCCCGCTTCTCGAGATAGCGCGCCAGCATGGTGAGCGAGGATCGCCCGGCGATCTCGACCACTACGGCCGTAATCCAAAACGCCCCAACCATCCACATCCGGAATGCACCGCTCTCGCTCGTCAGGGCGAAGAGCGGCAGCGGCAGCACGCCCACCGTGCAGGCGCGGACGATGAGCCACGCCTGCCGCCGCAGCGATGATTGCTGCGACGGTGGCCGGTGCAACCCGGCGGTGGCGAACGCGGTGCTCCACGTGACGAGGAACAGCACGAGCAGGATCACGTTCTTCACGCTGATGCGGGACTGGAGGAAGTCGTCCGCACCTCCAGGCATACGCTCCGCGTTCGAGATCGCGAACACGACGAGCAGCAGGAGAAACGCGCAGAGCGCATCGAAAGCGCGATTGGCTCGGGGCAGGATGCGACGCAACATCCGCGTCATGACCGTTCCATCCTTCGTCGCGGCAGAAGCCGGCAACCGCGAAGACCCCTGGCCATTATCACGCCCGGAATGAAGCTCGACCGGACAGATGACATGACGCAACTCACAAACATCGATTGAAAGGGTGGGGGCCCTTCGGTTAGCGATTCACCGAGTGCCTGGGGGGCACTCACAAGCTAACGGGCGGACGCCTGAAGTGTCAAGTAAAGATCGCGCTGCGCGCACGCAAAATCGATGATCGATGCGCGTAGCGTGTGGATGAGATAAGCACGCGACGTGTCGTGGAAACCGTACATCTCCTGCGCGTGACGATGTGCTCGCGGCTGCACGGCGCGCGACCTTGATGATGAGCTTCCAACTCTACTGTGCGGTGCCCTTCTGCGCGGGCATCGGCTTTCTCGGGAGCTTCTCCGGCCAGTTGGCGGCGTGCCAGGCAAACACCGCCGCGACCGTGGCCTGCTGAATCAGATCGTCGCGCTGGATGCGATCGAACGCATCCATGTTGGAGTGATGCGTCCGCGAGTTGTACTCGAGTCGCTCCTGCATGAACTGGAAGCCCGGCAGTCCCGCGTTGTCGAACGACGAGTGGTCGGTCGCCGAGACGCTCCGCGGGCTGACGAGCTGCCATCCGAGATCGTCGAGTGACGCGCCCCAGGTCTTGAAGATCGGCATCGCCGCAAGGTTGGCCTGACTCCAGATGCCGCGAATGCGACCCGTGCCGTTGTCGAGGTTGAAGTAGGCCGTAAGGGTGTCATGGCCCGGCTTGGGCGTGCTCGAGGCGAAGTCGAAGTAATGCTCCTGCACGTAGGCGCGGGAGCCGCGCAGGCCCTGCTCTTCAGCGCACCACAGCGCTACGCGAATGGTCCGCCGCGGCCTGACGCCGAGCCCCTTGATGACGCGCAGCGCCTCCATCATCGCGGCTGAGCCGGTCGCGTTGTCGGTCGCGCCGATGGCGTACGGCACGCCGTCCATGTGGGCGCCGAGCAGCACGACTTCGTTCGCCCGATCGGTGCCCGGAATTTCCGCGAGGGTGTTGATGCCGTTGAGCGAGTCTCCTTCGGGATGGAAGGTCGTCTGGATGTTCAACTCGATCTTCACCGGCACGTTGCGGGCGAGCAGCCGCACGATGCGGTTGTAGTGCTCGACGGCCAGCGTCGCCGATGGCACTTGCGGCGGCGCACTCGGATCGGGGCTGCCGCCACCTCCCGGAAAGATGGTCCCACCGTCGACGCGCTGCGTCTGCCACGACAGGTCGCTGCCGCCCGCGGACAGGTCCGAATCGCTGCCCCGGTCGAGGAGCGCGGCCGCCCCTTCGGCGACGAGGAACGCGTTGACCTTTTGCGCGAGCCCGCGTACCGCTTCGGCAGCGGCGGATGGTGGCACGGCGTCGGGCGGGACGGGCGTGTGCGCTGCCTCGTCGAAGTCCGCTTCGGTCATGCGCAGCACGACGCGGCCATCGAGCATCCGAACGGCGCGGGTCGGCTGCATCACGACGATCTTGTCGCGGAGCTGCCCCTGGTATTTCGCGAGATCGGCCTCGGATGCCACCGCCACACGCACGACATCCGCGGTGATCGGACCGGCCGTCGACCGCGAGAACGCGCGCGGCGCGCCGATGAGAATCTGCGGCTGCGGCTGGAGCAGCTGTGCCGAGAACTTCTCGATCACCCAGCCTTGGCCGTAGCGAAAGCGCTCCTGATGGACGTTGGCGAGGCCCCACTCGTTGAAGCGCTTCATCGCCCACTCGCTGGCGGCGGCGAACGCCGGCGTGCCGCTCACGCGCGGGCCGTACACCTCCGAGAGCCACCAGGCGTGATCCATCACCTGCGACCGCTGCAGCGCCTCTTGCCGGATGCGGCCGATGGTGGCCGGATCGACCGAGGGCTGGGCGCCGGTGGTGAGCGTGAGCGCCAGAAGGGCAATCGAGATCGCTAGGAGGCGTCGCATCGGTCTCCCCTGTGATGAAACGGCCCTAGCGTAGCGCTCCTCAGCCTGCCGTTTCCAGGACGATCGCACTGGCGTGGTAGGATCCGGTCACCCCCCTGTTTGGAGAACACGTGCAGGCCAAGCCCGTCACACAGGCCTTCTGGGACAACGTCTACGGCGCCACCCCCTATTCGCGTGAGTTGGACGACGACGTGCAGCGCGCCATCGCGAATGCGCACACGTACTTTGGACCGCTGCAGGGAAAGACCTTGCTGGACATCGGCTGTGGTGCCGGCGCCTCATCCATTTTCTGGGCGCGTGCCGGCGCGACCGTCACCGCCGTGGACATGTCGGAGGTCGGCATTGCGGCGCTACGGCAGCGCTGCGCGCAGCTCGGTCTCGGCAACGTCACCGCCGTCGTCGCCGATGCGATGAAGATCGACTCGCTTGGCTCGTTCGACTTCGTGTTCGGCTCGATGATCCTCCACCACCTCGAGCCGTTTCGGAATTTCGCCGGTGTGTTGCGTCGTACCGTCAACAACGGCGGCAAGGCCTTCTTCTACGAGAACAACGCAGCGAGCACTTTGCTCGTGTGGTTCCGGACGAACGTGGTGGGGAAGCTCTGGGTGCCCAAGCACGGAGACGCCGAAGAGTTCCCATTGACGCCTGCCGAGGTGAATGCGCTTCGCGAGCACTTCACGGTCCGCCTCGAATATCCGGAGATGGTCTTCTTCCAGCTCGCGTCGGTCTATCTGCTGCGCCACCGCTTGCATGCGCCGATGCAGGCGGTCGATCGGTTCCTCTACCGTCGAAAAGTCGGCCTCAGCTGGTCGTACCGCCAGTACGTGATGCTGGAAGCGCCGCGAAGCGACCGCGGGCAGGCCTGAAGGCCTGCGCTACGACGCGTCCTGGACGCTGAACCCCGCTGACGCGCCCACCCAGCGCAGGCCCTGGTTATGAGTGACGCCCATCATGCGGCCGCGCCCCATGCGCACGAGCGGCAAGACCGCCTGCAGACGATCGGTCCAGACGTACATCATGCGAATCTCCGCCTGCGTCGGGCCGTGCGGCGTGTCGATGACGGGCTCGAAGGCCACGCGCTCCTGCAGGATGTAGTGGCCGCGCTGGTCGCCTGGTATGGCGGCGAGCTCCGCGTCCGTCGGCGCGAAGACGATGCCCGAGCCGGCAAACGAGAAGAGCGGCTTCAGCAAGAGCTGTTCGCGCGGCGCGGGAAGCTCCGCGACATCGGAGAGGAACCAGGTTCGGGGCACGCACGCGTGTTTGAGTGACGGAATCGAGAACTTGCTGATCCGGAAATACCACTCGGGGTGCCCGGCCCACTCGACGTCGAGCTCGTCACGATAGTCGAACGGAAGCTCGGTCCCGGTTCGCTGGAGCTCATCGGGGATGACGCGGTTGTACACGCGGCGAATCGGTACGGAGCGGCCGTCCCGCCGATAGCGCAACTCACGTCCGTGCCTCGTCACCGATCGCACGTCGACCGTTCGGACCCCCCACAGCGCCTCCGTGAGCTGGAAGTCGGGCAGCGTCTTCTGATGCTCGGGATCGATCTCCATCAGCACCACGTGCTCGGGATCCTCATCGCCGACGATCGCGCGGCGCAGCAGCGACAGATAGCCGTCGCGATCGAGCCCTCCCAGGAGCGGCTGCGCATGGTCCACACCAAAGGCCGTGACGTACTCGTCCGCGAGCACGAGCTGAAACGCGTACAGCGATGGGAACGCTTGCAGCTCCACGAGCTTCGGCCGAAGCGATCCATCATCCGCCCGCGTGAGACCGAAATCGACCTGGATGAACGTCGGGTGCGCTTCTCGATGCGGCCCCCGAAAGCGCGCGGGCACGATCGCCGCCGCGGCCCGCGCCGGGTCCGGCTCGAGGCACGCGGTGATCAGCTCCGTTCCCATCACCGACAGGCGTTCGAGCAGCGTGCGAGGAAAGAAGCAGGGTGTCTCGGACAGCGGAAACCGCAGCGGCACGGCGGTCCGTCGCTCGAGCGACGCCAACATCCCAGCGTATTTCTCGTCGCTCCACGCCGCGTTGAATCGCACCCGATGCTCCCGAACCATCGTCCTCCGGGCCCTTAAGCCCCAAGCCCCAAGCCCCAAGCCCAAGCCGCAAGCCGTCGAGGCCCCAAGCCCCAGGTCCCGAGGCTCAAGCCTCGATCAGAAACCGACCGTCCTTCATGATCGGCTCGTCATCCACCCAGATGTCGAACCGCGTGCCGACGATGTCGATGTGCGTGGACGAGTACCAGTTCGCTCCCGTGTGGGCGCCGTAGGGATTGCCGAATGCGATGTGCACGCCGGGAAACTTCTCGTCCTGAAGAATGTGGCCGATGACGTGGCGGAGCTCGATGTTCGTGCCGATGGCGAACTCGCCGACGCGATCGGAGTTCTCGTCGGTGTGCGTGTAATTCCAGAACGCCTCTTCGAGCGCGAGGTTCTCGGAGTACGCCTCGACCAGCCGGTTCTCTTTGACGACGCATGTCAGCGGATTCGCCTCGAGGCTTCCGAACTTGTCGCAGAGATAGTCACCCACCACGCCGTCGACGACGAACGTGCCGTTGACCTCGCCGGGAGTCGTGAAGATCTCGCCGCCCGGCAGATTGCCCCATTTGTCGGGGCTGATCAGACCGCTGGTCTTCAGCCACTTGTAGTCCGGATTCAGCGTCGCCCGAAAGTCGCTGCCGGCCGTCGTTGTCGCCCGAATCTCGCGCGCGTGCTGCACACGGGCGAGGACCGCCGAGCTCAACCGATCCACCTTGTGATAGTCGGCGCGCATCCCTTCCAACATGATCTGCCGCGTGATGTTGACCATGTGCGCGTGGCGCATCCGCCGGCGATTGACGATGTCGGTCATCTGCATGCGGGAGCGGAGCTCGTTGGGCTGGACACGCACGGCGTAGATGCTCACCTGGCTCTTCTCGAGGTCGTCCGAGATGGCCCACGGCAGGTCGGTGAGCGGTCTGGTCGCGACGTCCTCGAGAACGAACAGGCGGTGCGAAGCGCTCAGCGTCTCGATCTCGTGCACGAGGCTCGCGGCGATCTCCTGGCAGGCCTGGTCGGTGATCACCGTCACGCGCTCGGCCGGCTGAACGTCGAGACAGACTCGAATCGCGTTCCGTGCGCCAGGGGTCAAAGCGGGATCAAAGCCTGTGGACATAGGAATCTTGGGTGCCTGGGTGCCTCGGTGCCTCGGTGCCTCGGTGCCTCGGTGCCTGGGTGCTTGGTGCCTATGTGCTTGGTGCGTCACGGTGCTTGGTGCGCTGTGCTCAAGGCGCCCTGGCACGTTAGCACCGTGGCACCCAGCACCCAGCACTCTAGGCACCCAGGCACTCCAGGCACCCAGGCACCCAGGCACTCACGTTCCAAGCCCTCACGCTCCAAGCACGCAGCCCCTACACACCTTCTTTTGTCTCCTGCACCATGTACTCCACGACCCTTCGCATGTCGCCGGTCTGCTCGTGCACGCGCAGCTGGCGATCGGCGCCGCTGCCTTGCTCGAGCATGGTGCGGACGTAGTCGATTTCGCGGCGTGAATCGAGCTCGTCGACGACTTCATCGACGAAGTCGAGGTACTCGAGCACGAGCTCACGCACCGGGACCTCGCTCTCGCGGCCGAAGTCGATCAGCTTGCCGTCCAGGCCGTAGCGCGCCGCGCGCCACTTGTTCTCCATGATGAGCGCCCGACTGTACACGCGGTAGCTCTGATTGCGCGCGTGCAGGATGTAGAGCTTGGCCAAGGTGGCTTGAATGAGCGCGGCAATCGCCAGCGTCTCGTCGACGCGCAGCGGGATGTCGCAGATGCGCACCTCGAGCGTCGAGAAGAACGGGTGCGGGCGGACGTCCCACCAGATCTTCTTGGCGTTGTCGATGCAGCCGGTGCGAACCAGCAGGTTGACGAAGCCGTCGAAGTCCGCCCACGACTGAAACGTGTCCGGGATGTTCGTGCGGGGAAACTTGTCGAAGACCTTGCAGCGATACGACTTCAGTCCAGTGTTCATCCCCAGCCAGAACGGCGAGTTGCTGGACAGCGCCAGCAGGTGCGGCAGGAAGTACCGCATCTGATTCATCAGATGAATCGTCGTCTCACGGTCCTCGATGCCGACGTGGACGTGCAGGCCGAAGATCAGATTGGCGCGCGCCACGAGCTGCATGTCCTGCAGCACCTGCAGATAGCGTTGGTCGGGATAGATCTCCTGCTCGCGCCAGTCGGCGAACGGATGCGTCGCGCCGGCGGCGAGCAGCAGTCCGCTCTCGCGGGCGAGATCGATCATCTGCCGTCGCAAGTGGACGACGTCCTCGCGCGCTTCCTTGATCGTTCGGCATACGCCGGTGCCGACCTCGATGACCGCCTGGTGCATCTCGGCCTTCACCTTCTCGTTCAACTGGCGTTTGCCCTTGGCGATGAATTCGGTGTTGATGTGCGAGCGAAGATCGAACGTCTCGGGATCGATCGTCTGGTACTCCTCTTCGATGCCGAGCGAGAAAGATGGCTTCATACTCGGCCCCTAAAAGTGCATTGCAAGAATTCGTACGTAGCGCAGACTTTTAGGTCTGCCAGCCGCACGAGGCAGGCCTGAAGGCCCGCGCTACGTACGCGCATGATTACGCAACCGTTGAAACGCTCCATTTAGTGGCCTGCCAGGTATTGATCCCAGCGGTAGGTGGCGGTCGGCGGCGGCTCCAGGGCGCGTCGCACCGCGAGCTCGGCAACGGCGTCGACGATCCAATTGAAGTGGGCCTCGCCGACGGAGTGCAGGTCCGCGTCGGGCGCCGGATTCATGAAGTCGATGGCATACGGCACGCCGTCTTCGACCGCGAACTCCACGGTGTTGAAGTCGTAGCCGAGGGCGCGACAGATGGTGCGCGCGTCCCGATCGACGCGGTCCAGCAGCGCCGGTGAGTAGGTCGGCGGATGCCGCAGATAGCGCTCGTGAAACGGTGAGCGCGGATCGTACGGCATGATGTGCACGCGCTCCTGGCCGACGACATAGCATCGGAAGTACTCGCGGAAGTCCACCGCCTGCTGCAGCGTCATGCACAGGTTGCGCGTCTGATCGTAGGCCTTGAAGAACTCCTCGGGCGACGACACTTTGTAGACGTCGCGCCAGCCGCCGCCGTCGTACGGCTTGAGAAAGGCGGGGAAGCCGACGTAGGCGAACACGCGCTTCCAATCCAGCGGGTACTGCATGTTGCGCATCGACCGATCCGTGGTTCCGGGCGGATGTTCCTTGTGCGGCAGGATGACGGTCGGTGGAATCGCGACGCCCAGCTTGGCGGCCAGCGTGTAATTGAAGAACTTGTCGTCGGCGCTCCACCAGAACGGGTTGTTGATGATGACGGCGCCGTTGAGCGCGGCAAGCTTCAGCCATGCCCGATAGAACGGGATGTCATGGGAGATACGGTCGATGATGACGGCATAGCCCGACGGCTGGTCCATGCGGACGGCGCCGATCTCCACGAACTCCGCCCGCACGTCGGGCACGTCCATCCCGTTGATGCGCGCCACCAGCGCGCCCGGAAACGTCGTCTCCATCCCGAAGAGCAGGCCAATCTTCTTCATAGGATCTCAGCGTTGGGGCGGCTCGCGAACCGCCCCTACACCTTATTGCATCCACGCCTTACGGCAAATACGCCGCTGCCATCGGCACCCAGTCCGGCCAGTCGTGTTTGGAGCCGTGTCCCCAGACGTGCAGGCTGTGGGAAATGCCCTTGGCGTGGAACAGCTGTGACATCGCCTCGTTCGCGCCGCGGCAGATGTCGTGCTCACCTGTGACCATCACCCACTTGTTGCGGCGATACGGCTCGAGAAACGTCGGGTCGGAGAGATTGGGCAGGAAGTGTGTCGGATTGAGGAAGTAACAATCCTCGTCGTAGTAGCCATCCAGAAACTGCGAGATGTCGAACGCGCCGCCCATGGTTACCACCGCGCCGAAGAGATCGGGCCGGCGCAGCCCGAGCACGAGCGCGTGATACGCCCCGAAGCTGCAGCCGGTGGCGCCGATCGGCCACGTCTGGTTCTGGCTTCGGACCAGCGGAACGAGCTCGTCGATGATGTAGCGCTCGTATTGCAGGTGGCGCACGACCCGTTCGCGCGGGTGCGCGTACCGGTTGTACCAGCTCTCCTGATCGACCGACGAGACGCAGTACAGCTGCAGCCCGCCGTGTGTGAGCTTGTCGGCGAGGGCGCCGACCATGCCGCGATCTTCGTATTCGAAGAACGCGCCCATCGACGAGGGGAAAACCAGGATCGGCGGTCCGGCGTGGCCGAAGATCAGCAGCTCCATGTCGCGATTGAGGGCAGGAGAGTGCCAGCGATGATGCGATCGGGTCATCCGTACTCGCCTTTATGACAGTATTTTCGTGGCGCGGTCCGCGCGCTTACGTGGGGGCCGGCTTTAGCCGGCCCAGGTCCGCCTGAAGGCGGACCCCACGC
>DAINCF010000205.1:0-11691 GCA_036732565.1 Vicinamibacterales bacterium | reverse complement strand
GGCGCGCCAATCGGCCAGCACCGCGTCGCCGAGTTGCACCTTCCCCTGGTCGTCGCGCAAGCGCGGCCCCTGATCCGCTTCCCAGATACGGAAGTCGTGACGCACGAACGGATCCTTGGGATCGCACCGGAAGAAGCGTCGCGAGACCAGACTGTGCGGCTCGTTCATGCCCGGATACAGCTCGGCATCGAGCTCGACCATCGAGGTGACGTAAGCGTGGCCGTTCATGTAGCGACCGACGAGGCCCGAACTGTTCGCGAGCCCGTTGGGATACCGCGACGAGGTGGACACCAGGAGCACGTGCGAGCTCCACACGTAGCCGGCGGCCACCACGAACTGTCGCGCCCGATACTCGACCACCTCGTTCGGCTTGTCCTCGTGCACGGCCATCGCCGCCACAATCGTGTTGTTGGTATCGTGCGGCACGAGCTTGCGCACCAGCGTTCGATCGTGCAGCGTGATCTTCTTGGCCGCGAGCAGATTCTTGAGCGTGAACTCCGGTGAGTAGCGCGCACCGGTCGGACAGATGTCACACGTCGCGCAGCGGATGCACGCGCGCCGGCCATCATAGGGCACGGTGTTCTTGCAGACAGGCGTGCTCCAGAACGCCGTGCCGCTCTTCTCCGCCCAGCCCTGCAGCTGCACGAGATTCCAGGTCAGCTCCATCGGCGGCATCGGGTACGGCTGCGACGGCTTGTCTTCAGGATACGGTCCCGGCGTGGCGGCTACGCCCATGCGCCGCTCCGCCTCGCAATAGGCGCGCTCGAGCTCGGTCCATTCGAGCGACCAGTCGACGGCAAGGCCGTACATCGATTTGAGCCGAAGGTCTTCTTGCGAGAAGCGCTGCGACACCGCGCCGAAGTGCATGGCCACGCCACCCGCCGTCATCGTGCGCGAGATGATGCCGTTGGCCTCTTGATCCTCGATCGTGTCGCCCGACCAGGGGTACTCGCCGTACTCGATCATCCGTTGCCGGCGCGTGAAGCGATCGTCGAAATCGAACATCCGCTTCCCCGCCTCGACGACGGTGATGCTGAGGCTGGGCGAGAGCTCGGACAGCTTCTGCGCGAGCAGCGCCGCGCTGATGCCGCTGCCGATGATGCACACGTCGCTTTCGTATCTCGGCATGATGGGCCTCAGGCGGAGGTGACCCGTTCGGGACGCTGGCTCGAGCCCGCCAGCGTGCGACAGGTCTCGCGGCCGATCTTCGCCTGATGGCAGAGATCGTTGGCCTCGCTGCTGGAGAAATAGAAGCTCATGAAGTCGGCAACGATGTGCTTGCCGTCGGGGATACCTGGAAACGCTTTGACGCCCGCGGCGTCGAGGGCCTGGGTCACAATCGCCCGACGCTCATCAGCGGACCGCGTCCCCAGCGAGCCACCGGCCGCGCGTCCGGCCTGGTCCAGCGCCTCCAGTTGCGTGCGGTAGGTAGCAGCGGCGATGGTCGGGGTCACACGCTTGCGCAGGATCCCGTAGCCGTACCCCATGTCCGCCCCCGACTTGTACCCGCGCAGCCAGACGAGGAAGTCGTCGACAACCTTGTCGGCGCCGGCCGCACCGATCGCCGTTGGCAACACCGCTGGCGCGATGGCGCGCAACGTGCCCACACCAGCCGCATCGAGGGGCGCCGCCTGCGCCCGCGCCAGGGATGGCCGCCAGCCCAGCGATACCGCCGCCGCGCCGAGCAGTTGAAGAACGGAACGTCGTTTCATCAGCGGATTCCTCTGAGTGGTACGGTTCGCACAGCTTTTCCTGAGCCGCAGATTTCACAGATTACACAGATTCGGACGTGGCGTCCCGGGTCGCGAACCGTGCACGTCCTTTATCTGTGTAATCGGCGGCTGCCTTCCTGGAATCGGCGAAATCTGCGCAATCTGTGGCCAACCCCAATCTGCGCAATCGTCCTACCATCCGATGGCGTAGCCGGCACGGCGCGGATCGGCGCCGCCGGTCATCGTGCCCTTCTTCAAGTCCACGAGAATCCCTTGCATGCCGCCGACGGCCGGCGTGAACTCCGGAAGCGGGCGGACGATGTGCCCCATCGCTTCGAGCCTTCGCAGTGCATCCGCCGAGACGCGACGCTCGATTTGCAGAGCGGTGGTTGCACCGGGCTTGTAGAAGTTCGGGTCGGGGTCGACGAGGAACCGCGGCGCTTCGATAGCCTCCTGAATCGACATCCCGAAGTCGAGGACGTTGATGATGGCCTGGAACTCCGTCTGGCCGATCCCTTCCCCGCCTGGCGTGCCGATGGCGAGCGCCAGCTTGCCGTCCTTCAACACGATCACCGGTGAGTTGTTGAGCAGCGGAATCTGGCCGCCACGCACGTAGTTGACGTCATCGGGATACGGCGATGTGGAGCCGAGTCGAACGCCGTTGTTCAGCAGAAGGCCCGTCCGCCCGACGACCACCCCGTTGCCGAAACCACCACCGAGCGTCGGCGTGACGGCGACGGCGTTCCCTGACGGATCGACGATGGAGAAGCTGGTGGTGTCAGGGTCGTCTGTGTAGCGCTCAGCGAAGCGCTTCGCGGCGGCGGCCGAGGCCACGTCGAGCTGCCGCGGTGCGCTGGTGCGCTCGAACTCGGCGGGGCTGCCGGCGGATGGATATGCGGCGGCCTTGGTCGGATCGATTAACCGCCGGCGAGCGGTCGCATACTCCTTCGACAGCAGGCCGGCCACCGGGACGCGCGCGAACGCCGGATCGGCGATGTACTTGTAGACATCCGCCTTCGCCACCTTAATCGACTCGGCCATCAGATGCAGTGCTTCCGGGCTCCCAGCGCCGAGCGCCTTCACGTCGAAGCCTTCGATCAGGTTCAGCTGCATCACGACTTCCATCCCACCTCGAGACGTCGACGGGTTGCTGTAGACGTCGTAGCCGCGATACGTCGTGTGCACCGGCTCGGTCCACTGCGGCCGATACGCGGTCATGTCCTGCTTGGTCAACAGTCCGCCCTGTTCCTTGAAGAACGCGGCGAACTCGTCCGCGATGTCGCCCGTGTAGAACCGATCGTGCGCGGCGGCCAATGCCTGCGAGCGGGAGCGGCCCTGCTTCACCGCGCGCTGCTCCGCGTCCGAGAGCTTCTGCAGCGTTGCCGCCAAATCGGGCATCGTCACCAGCTCACCGGCCTCGGGCGGACGGCCCGCTGGCAGGAACACGCGCGCGCTGGTCGGATACTTCTCGAAGAACGCACGGCGACCGGCAATCGCGCCGGCGAGACCCGGATTGATGGGATGGCCGTCCTTGGCATAGCCGATCGCCGGCTGCAGCACTTCGGCAAGGGATTTCGTGCCGAATCGATCGAGCAAGGCAATCAGACCCCCGAGGTTGCCGGGCACGATGCCGGCCTTGATACCGGCATCGAGTGTCTCCTCGGTCATCTCCGCGCCACGCATCGCTTTGGGCGCGGCGCCCGTCATCGAGAGCGAAAGTACCTTGCCCGTCTTCTTGTCGAAGTAGGTCGTGAACCCGTTGCCACCGATGCCCGAGGACTGCGGCTCGACGACGTTCAGGACGGCCGCGACGGCCACGGCGGCATCAGCGGCGTTCCCGCCGGCAAGGAGGATCTGCATCCCGGCCATCGACGCCAACGGATGGGCGCTCGTCACGATGCCGTGCGTGCCCGGCACGGCGGGCCGATACGCGCGCATTTGCCCCTGTGCGCGAGCGTCCCCGCGATCCTGCCCGGCGACGACGACCTCGTGGCTCGAGAGGGCCAGCGCCGCGGCCAGCAGGGTGCACGTTGCGAGTTGTGAGAATCTCATGTCAATACCCAGCCTTGGCGACGAGACGTCAGCGTCTCCGACTCGTTGTCGGAGTGGCAACCGCACCCTTCATGACCGTTCCGCCCTTCACGACCGTCTCGACGTGCGACAACGCCACGATGTCGAACAGCGGATTGCCGTTGACGACGATGAGGTCGGCGAGCTTGCCGGGTTCGATGGTGCCGAGCTCGCGCTGCTTGCCGAGGATGGTCGCGCCGACGCGCGTGAGCGACGAGATGACGCGCATGGCCGGCATCCCCATGTCCACGTGCACTTTGGCCTCGCGCCAGAGCGCTTCGGTGTGAAAGTTCATCGGCGTGCCGGAGTCCGTGCCCATGCCGATGACGGCCCCCGCGTCGGTGAATTGCTTCACGCCACGCTCGCGAAACAGCATCTCGCGATCCGTCCGTGCGAAGTACGGCAGCGCCCGCCAGTTCTTCAGCGAGTCCTGCACTTCGGTGTAGACGTCAGCCGGGAGGTCTTTCTTCAGTCGCGGATCCTGCAGTCGCTCCGGAAATTCCGCGGTGTCCGGATAGATCCAGCTGCGGTGCGCGGCCGTGATCACGACAGGCCGGCCTGCATTCACGATATCGGTGACGAGCTCCTTGCTGTACGGCGGCGCCGTGCCTGCCGATCCCGCGTGCGTCAGCACGTCAATACCGGTTTCGAGCGCGTTCCGCACGTCCCGCTCCGCGTAGACGTGCGCGTGGACGCGCAGGGTGCGCTTCCGAGCGGTCGAGGCGATCGCCTGGTAATCCTCCCGCGTCAGGCCGCTGTGAGCCTTGATGACGTCGACGCCCGCGTCCGCCAGGCGCTCAACCTCACGAGCGGCTTGCGCCGGGTCGGTCACCTTGATCTGGTAGCTCTCCGGGAACACGGCCGGCGTGCGGGTCAGCCACGGTCCACTCATCGACATGCGCGGTCCGGGAATCTCGCCGCGCGCGATGCGATCGCGGACGTCGATGCTCTGCTTCAGTGGCGCGCCGAGATCGACGGCCGATGTGATCCCGGCTTCGAGCAGCTGCTTCGCGGATGTCTCCATGACGCGCGTGAGCATCGTGGGGCCACCGTGGGCGTCGACCCAGGGGAACCACGTGGCGTAGTTGCCGTGGCCGAGAATCACGAGGTGCGCGTGCAGCTCGATCATCCCCGGCATCATGGTTCGCCCGCTGGTGTCGACGACCGTGTAGTCCGAGGGTATCGTCATCCCGGCGGCCGGGCCGACGCGCACGATCTTGTCGCCCTCGATGAGCACCGCCGCGTGGTGAATGGGCGGCGCCTCGTAGCCATCCAGCAACATGCCGCCCACGAGCGCCAGCTTCCGTGAGGACGTGGCCGCAGGCTGCTGAGCGCCGAGGGACGCGTAGACCGCGAGCACCACCAGCGACATCGCCGCCATTCCGAGCTGTTGACGCATGAAACGTCGATTCATCAGCGGATTCAGTCGTCTCTCGGTTCGCGCGGCGTTTTTCTCAGCCACCGGTTTCGCAGATTGCACAGATTCAGACACCGGCGTCCGACCGCGGCGAAGCCGCGGGCAGGCTGCTTCGCAGCCGACGTCGGACGCCTGACGTTCTGGGTCGCGAACCCAAGCAAGTCTTCATTCATCGGTGTAATCGGCGGCTGCCCTTTTAGAATCGGTGAAATCTGCGAAATCTGCGGCCAACCCAAGTCTGTGAAATCGAGACCCCAATCAGTTGGGCGGAGGATAACGCGCAAACTGCGGCGCTGCAATCTATGATTCCGTCTTATGCGTGCGTCTTTCCGTGCCCCCGCCATTGCCTGCGTGCTTGCATGGTGTGCGCTTGCCGCCACCCCCCAGGGGCAGCCACAACTAGCCGAGGGATGGCTCAGTCCAGGAAATCCAAATCCCTCGGCCAGGAGTCAGTATCTCTTGGCGCGCTCCGCGCGCTGGGACCGCTCTGCCGGTGCACAGGGGGCACGAGATCCACGCGATGGGCCGCAGAGCGGTCCGAGCCTCTTCGATCCGGTCGAGAAGAGCTTCGCCGAGCTGCAGGCGGCGATGACCGCCGGACAGGTCACCTCGCGACAGCTCGTCGAGGCCTATCTGGCGCGGATCGCGGCGTACGACCGCCAGGGACCCACGATCGGCGCGATGGTGACCCTCAATCTCCAGGCCGCCGCCCAGGCAGATGCACTCGATGCGGAGCGAAAGACCCGAGGCGTGCGCGGGCCGCTGCATGGCATCCCGATCGTCGTGAAGGACAACTACGAGACCGTGGAGATGCCCACAGGCGCCGGCTCCTTGGCGCTGGCGTCGAGCCATCCGCCGCGCGACGCGTTTCAAGTCAGGAAGCTGCGCGACGCCGGCCTCGTCATCGTCGGCAAGACGAACATGCACGAGTTGGCCGCGGGCATCACGACCATCAGCTCGTTCGGCGGGCAGACGAAGAACCCGTACGACCTGCTGCGGAACCCCGGTGGCTCCAGCGGCGGGACCGGCGCGGCGGTCGCCGCGAACTTCGCGGCGGCGGGCATGGGCAGCGACACGTGCGGGTCGATACGCATTCCCGCGGCGAACCACGCGCTGGTCGGACTGCGCGGCACACAGGGACTATCGAGCCGCACGGGCATCGTGCCGTTGTCGCACACCCAGGACATCGGCGGGCCGATCACACGCACGATCGCCGACCTCGCGCTGATGCTCGACGCCACGGTCGGGTCCGATCCGGCCGATCCGGAGAGCAAGGCCGCAGAAGGACACGTGCCGAAGAGCTATCGTGAGATGTTGTCGGCCGACGCGCTCAAGGGAACCAGGCTCGGCATCGTGCGCAGCCTGTTCGGGAACAGCCAGGACGACGAGGAGGTCTCGCGGCTGCTGCAGAGGACGATCGATCGGCTCAAGGAGCTCGGCGCCGAACCCGTCGACGTTGTCGTTCCCGGCCTTGACGATCTGCTGCGCGACGGCAGCGTGATCGTGCACGAGTTCAAGAGCGATCTCGCCGCGTATCTGAAGAGCGTGCCGGCACCGCCGGTGCACGATCCGGATCAGCTGATGCGTGAAGGCCTGTTCCACGTCGCGCTCGAAGAGACCTTCAACGTGCGGTTGGGCGCCAACTTCAAGCCCGATGCGGAAGCGTATCGAAAAGCGCTGGTCAAGCGCGGCGCGTTGCGTCAGGCCTTGCTGGCGACGATCGAGGAGCAGCGCGTCAAGGCGCTCGTGTATCCGACGCTGCGGCGCAAGCCCGCGTTGATCGGGGACCCGCAGCGTGGGACGACCTGTCAGGTCAGCTCACACTCGGGTCTACCAGCGCTCAGCGTGCCCGCGGGATTCACCGATGATGGCCTGCCGGTTGGCATCGAGCTTCTGGGCACGGCGTTCGACGAAGCTGGCCTGCTGTCGCTCGGCTATGCGATCGAGCAGGCGACGAAGGTCAGACAGCCCCCGTTCAGCACGCCACCGCTCGAGCGTGGTGTCGCGCCCATCCCACGCCGCGCCCTGGTCGTCTTGCGTTCGCCCGCGGACGCGACCGTCAAGAACGCCGAAGTCGATGTCAGCCTGGGTCTCAGCTACGACGTCACGACCGCGCGATTGACCTATCAATCCACCGTGAAACGCACGACCGATGAGGTCCGCGCCGTGTGGTTGCATCGCGGCACGCCGGACAAGCCCGGCCCGGCGTTCCAGCAATTGCGCATCGCCCCGGACGGGACCTCCTCCGGCAACGTCACGCTGTCGTTCGCCGAACGGCGTGCGCTGCAGACCGGCCAGTTGTTCCTGGCGCTCTATACGGCGCGTCGTCCCATCGGCGCCGCGCGCGTGCCAGTCCTGCTCTCCGCGCCCTGAGGTTCGTGACAGCGAAACCGTTCTGACACGCTCATGCCCGCGCCGTCGCTTTGACCCACTCGCCCGCAACCTGCCTGGTAGCCACGTTGAGGCGGTTCCAGACGTTGATGAGGGCGATAGAGAGGACCAACGCGGCCAGCGCCGGCTCATCGTAGTGCCGGGCAGCCTCGTTCCAGATTTCGTCGGGCACCTGGTCCGCTCGATCGCAGAGTCGGGTAAGGGCTTCGGTGAGCGCCAGTGCCGCGCGTTCCTCGTCGGTAAAGTACGGTGCGTCGCGCCAGGCGGCGACCGCGAAGAGGCGCTCGTCGGTTTCGCTCGCCTTCTTCATGTCGCGAGCGTGCATGTCGACGCAAACGCTGCAGCCGTTGATTTGGCTCGCGCGTAGTTGGACCAGGCCGATCGTGCGCTGCGAGAGTCCGGCCCGTTGAGTCGACTTTCCCAGGGCATGCAGAGCCTGCATCGCGTCGGGAAGAATGATTGCCGGGTTGCTCATCCGTGCTTCCATGATGACTGTCCTCCAGATGCCGTTGCTGAACAGGACCCGACTTTTGGTTCCCGTGTCACATCGGCGCGTTATTGCCCGTCACTGATATGACGGAACGCGACCAAAGGATGTGACCGTGAAGGATCGTGAGCAGCTAGCCGAACTGTTCGAAGAGAGCCGCAACCACAGCCTAAGAGCACGTGCGGACTTGTACGTAGCGCAGGCCTTCAGGCCTCAGCGGTGAGAGTGGGCCCACCGATCTGTTTTGGCAGGCCTGAAGGCCTGCGCTACGTACGTAATCAGAAATCTCGCAACGCGCTCTAAAGGCCCACGCTACGTGCCCTTGCGTACAATGCGTGATGCTCAGAATCGGCGCGCACATGTCCATTGCCGGCGGCATCTCCAGGGCCGTCGACCGCGCCGTGGTACATGGTTGCGAGGCGCTGCAGATCTTCACCAAGAACGCCAGCCAGTGGCGCGGCAAGCCGCTGGACGCCGAGGATGTCCGGCGGTTTCGACGGCGCATCGAGGAGACCGGCATCGAACCGGTGGTCTCGCATGTGAGCTATCTCATCAATCTTGGAACGGCCGATCCCGCGTTGCGCGAGCAATCGTTCGCGGCCTTCGTCGACGAATTGGATCGCGCGGAGGTGCTCGGCCTGCGAGGTGTCGTGATTCACCCGGGCACGGCCACCAGCGGCACGGAAACCGACGCGTTGCGCCTCGTCGCCGATGCCATCAGGCGAGCGTTCCGCGCGCGCCGACGCCAGCGCGCGATGGTGCTGCTGGAGCACACGGCCGGCCAAGGCCGATCGCTCGGCTCGCGATTCGAGCACATGGCGACGATCCTCGACCGCCTCAACGGATCGGCTCGCGTCGGCGTCTGCCTCGATACCTGTCACCTGATCGCGTCCGGCTACGACATCGTCAGCGAAGCGGGATATCGAGAGACGTTCGACCGCTTCGATCGTATCGTCGGATTCAGCCGTTTGCAGGCGATTCATGCGAACGATTCGAAGAGGCCGTGCGGCAGCCGCGTCGATCGCCACGAGCACATCGGGGATGGCTGCCTCGGCCTCGAGCCCTTCCAGCGAATCCTTCACGACGAGCGCTTCGCGGGCCGGCCGATGCTGATCGAAACCGAGAAATCGAAGGGCCGGGAATCGGCTGGCGCGATCATCGAAGATCCACTCGATGCGCGGAATCTCCAGACCCTTCGTCGCTTGCGCGACAGCAGGTAGCGCAGGCCTTCAGGCCTGCCATGCGCAGCGACCTATTTTGTTGGCACCAGGCGTTTCAGCTCCTCGAACCAGTTCTGGACGACGATGATCTGGACCGAGCGCTCCGCGTTCGCCGGATCCTCTTTGATCATCGCAAACCGTTGACCATCTGCGGTGACGTCATAGTGGCGAGTCGCGCTACCGGCGCCCGTGAAGTAGCGTCCCTGGATCAGCCGCGTCGGCGCGCCGGCCGACCACGCGGCACCGCGGGGCTCCACCGGGACTGCCATCAAGGCACCGTCTGGCGCCACATAGAAGAGCTCCTGCCCGCGCGGCGCCCAGAGCGGCTGCACGCCACCGGCGGTCGAGACCTGCCATAGACCATCGTCCACGGCGGGAAACGGCCGGACGTAGATCTCGTACCGGCCAGAACTGTTCGACTCGTATGCGAGCCAGCGGCCGTCGGGTGAGACGATGACACCACGCTCGTCGAAGCGCGTCTCGACGAGCGGCGTCACTTGCGGTGTGGGCGTGAGGGTCAGCATGCGCAGGTCGCGCGCTCGACTCGGGGTCGTCTCGAAGAAGACGACCCGGGTACCGTCGGGTGTGATACCGGTCGGAAACTGTGGCGCAGGGCTATCGGTGAGCCGGGTGGCCGACCCGGTGCCATCCGCTCGCTGGATGTACAGATTCGGTGCTCCGTCACGGATCGAGCTGAACAGGAGCTGCCGGCTGTCTGGCGTCCAGAGCGGAACCTGATCGATTCCGGAATCGGACGTCAGCCGCGTCAACGTCTTGCGCGCCAGGTCCCAGACCCAGAGATCCTGGTCTTCGTCGGCACTGTAGACTGCGACACGCGTGTTGTCGGGCGAGACCCGAGGCTGCTGATACGCTCGTGGTGGCGCAGCGAGCGCCACTTCACGGCCCTCCCGGTCCACCCACACGAGCGTGCGTTGCGCCAGCGCATCGAACGTGCCGGCCATCAGGTATGCCAGCGTCCCGTTATTGGCGACGTCGAATTCCACGTTCCCAGCGGAATTCATCGCCACAGGCGCAAGGACCGCGGCCGGGGTGCCAGCTATCGCCAGGCGGCCCACATCGAACGCCACGGCCCGGAGCGTACCGCCGTCGCCATACACGAGATGCCCCGTGGGCACGTATCGCGCGTGGCTTCCTCCGCGGAGCAGCACGGTCTGCGTGCCAGTCCGCAGGTCGCGCACCGCGATCTGCGAGGCGGAGGCTCCGCCGCTCACCGCGGAAATCGTAAAGAGTACCGCCTGACCATTAGGCAGAAACTGGGGCCAGATATGATCGGCTTCGCCTAGCAACCGGTCGGGCTTCGTCAGTACGGTGACCTGACCGCCTGAAGCCGAGACCTGTTGCAGTCCCGTAGTCAGGGTGTTGGTGGCGAACACGATGGTGCCATCTGCGCCCCAAGTCGCGCCTCGCGGCAGGCCATCGAGCTGCGCCAACGTGATGGCAGCCCCGCCAGTGATTGCGACTCTCTTGAGCGCCGTCGCTGCGTCAAAAAACCCCACCGCTTGGCCGTCTGGGGAGATGAACTGACTTCCCGGCACGCCCAGGCCCTGGAGTGCGGTCGGCTCGAGCTGGTCCAAGGCGCGCACGAGGAGCTGCCCGGCGCCGCGGTAAACAACACGCGATCCATCGGGAGTGAGGCTAAGGTGTGGAGCGCCCACAAACGATGCGCTCAGGGCCGTCGCACCCGAGGTCACAATCGTTGTCCGGATCACGCGCTGTGGATCGGAACGGGTGGCGAACCAGACCGTTGTACCCACTGCGGTACCGCCGACTACGAGCGCGGCCATCGCAGCCGCCGCCACGCGCCGCCAGCTGCCCGACGACACACCCGCGGACGTGGCACGCGCGTCGGGCACTGGTGCCGTCAGCGCGTCGTCGATCTCCAATCGGGCGGCCACCGCCGAATCCAAGCGTCGCTTGCGGTCTTTGGTCAGGCAGCGTCGCAACAGCAGGCGAACGCTGCCAGGTACTGTCGTCGGCAGGGCGGTCCAATCCGGCTCGCTCTTCAATACGTTCGCCAGCGTGTCCGGAACGCCTTCCCCTTCGAACGCGCGCCTGCCGGTCAGCATTTCGTAGAGCACGCAGCCGAACGCCCACACATCACTCCGCTTGTCCGCGGGGCGGCCCGTCGCCTGCTCGGGCGCCATGTAGGCCGCCGTCCCAAGAATCACGCCGACGTCGGTGAGCATCGCCGGACTCGTTATCGTCGACGGTTGCGGCTGGTGGCCGGTGGTCGTATTCGGTGGTTCGGGCGTGAGCGCTTTGGCGAGACCGAAGTCCAGCACCTTGACCGTGCCATCAGGGCGCACCTTGATGTTGGCGGGCTTCAGGTCGCGATGGATGATGCCTTGTTCGTGCGCCGCCTCGAGCGCTTGG